>JBFGDF010000088.1:0-12591 GCA_041580775.1 Gemmatimonadales bacterium | reverse complement strand
GCCCGTATCGCCAAGAGTCTGCTGCGCCTCGCCACCCAGTCGCACGGTCAGATGCAGGACATCGTGCTCGCCCAGGTTCTGCAGGATATCGTGGCCGTGCGCGGACCCCTCCTGCGCGAGAGCGGCATTGAGCTGCGGCTCGATCCCCCGGCCGACCCGCCCGCGGTTTTTGCGCGTGGCGGTGACGTGGATCAGATCCTGCTCCACATCCTCGCCAACGCCGAGGACGCGGTGCGCGGCCGCCATCCCGCGATCATCGCCCTCTCGGCGGAGGCACTCGGCACGGTGGTGCGGGTGGCGATCGACGATTCCGGTCCCGGTGTGGCCCCCGAGCACCGCGCCCGCATCTTCGATCCGTTTTTCACCACCAAGCCGCCCGATAAGGCGACCGGACTCGGGCTCGCGATGTGTTTCCGCATCCTGAGCGAGATCGGGGGCAAGGTATGGGTGGAAGACAGTCCGCTCGGCGGCGCGCGGTTCGTCGTCGAGCTGCCGCGGACCGCAGTCTAGCCGGACCGCTCGCCTACCACGTCAGACGGGACCCCGCTCACGCGCGCACGTGCGGTACCCCGCGCCGCGCCTCCCGCACGATGAACCGGATCGGCCGATCGTAGAACACGTAGTTCCACGCCCAGCGCAGCAGCACGGCAATGCGGTTCCGGAAGCCGATGATGAAGAAGAGATGCACGGCCAGCCACGAGGCCCACCCGAGCCAGCCCGTGAGCGCGACCCCACGGATCAGCGCGACCCCCGCGTTACGCCCGATCGTCGCCATGATCCCCGGGTCCTTGTAGCGGAACGGCTCCGACGGAAGGCCCCGGAGATCGCGGAGCACGTTCTCGGCAACGGCGCGGCCGGCCTGCATGGCCGGCTGGGCCAGCAAGGGCAGCTCGGCACCGCCTTGGACATATCCGGCAACGTCCCCGATCGCAAACACCCGCTCCTGCCCGGGCAGGCGAAGGCACGCATCCACTTCGAGCCGACCGTTCGGGCGACGCGGCGCGGCGAGCCCGTCGCTCAGGCAATTGGGCGTCACGCCGGCAGCCCAAACCAGCGTCTCGGCCGCGATCGTCTGGCCGGACTTGAGGAGGACGGTGCCGTCGCCCACCGACTGTACGAGTTCGCTCAGCCGCACCGTCACCCCGAGCCGCTCGAGCCGGCAACGGGCGTGGGCACCGAGGGCATCGGGAAACGCGGGCAGGATGCGGCCGGTCCCTTCGACCAGGACGATCCGCACGTCGTCGCGCCCGAGGTTGGGGTAGTCGTTCGCCGCAATCAGGCGCACCAGCTCGGCCAGCGCCCCGGCATACTCGACCCCGGTCGGGCCACCTCCCACGACCACGAACGTCAGCAGGCGCCGGACACTCGTTCCCGTCGCGTCCGCCGCTCCCGTCGTGTCCGCCGCCGTCGCCGCCGCCTCGAAACAGGACAGCACGTGATTCCGAAGCTGGAGCGCGCCGGGCAGATCGTTGAGCCAGAACGCGCGCTGCGCGAGGGCGTCCTGGCCGAAGAAGTTCACGCGCGCGCCGGTGGCCAGCACCAGATAGTCGTACGACTCGTCTCCGCCCTCGGTACGCACGACACGGCGCTCGAGGTCCACGCCCTTCACCTCCGCCACGCGGAACGTGATGTTGCGGTCCTTCCGGAACACGGCGCGCACCGGATAGGCGATGTCGCTCGGATTCAGGAGTGAGCTCGCTACCTGATAGAGGAGCGGCGTGAACAGATGGTAATTATGACGGTCGAGCAGCAGCACCTCCACCGGCTTCCCGGCGAGACGCTTGGCGCATTGCAGGCCGCCGAACCCGGCGCCGACGATCACCACGCGTGGCATGACCGGAATAATGACCCGACTTGCCCGGAGGTTCCAGCTACGGTTGGCCGGTCCGTCGTACTGACGTAACGTTATAGTCCCCAGTCCTCCCGGAGAGACCCATGCCGGTCGCACGGCTCAAGGCCGAGAACCTGACGCCGGGGCAGTTCGTGTTCACCGCCGACCCTCACGGGCGGCCTCGCACGGCGGAGGGCTGGCTCGGGCGACAGCCCGCCCCCCGCCAACAGGCGGCGCAAGATCGCGTGGCAGGAGGGTTGGCCGGGTACCACGCCGGCCACCTCATCCCCGCGCGTTTCGGTGGGCCGGGCGACGAGCGCAATCTCGTCCCCATGCCGGACGTGATCAATGTCAGCTACGTCAAGGCGGTCGAGAACGCGATTAGTCGGTATCTCTCCCAGGGGACGCTGTACCTGCACGTATCGGTCGAGTATCGGGTTCCCGGTCCGCTGCCGGCGCTGGTGACGCACACGCTGTTCCGCCGCTCGGCGGGGGGTCGGGTCGAGCCGATTCCGGGAGGCCAAGTGATTACGAACGTGGCCGCCGCTCCCTCGAGCCCCATGGGCTCAGCACGCGACCCGTATACCGGCAAGGCACTCCCGCCCAAGGAGTTTCTCGATCCGAAGAGCAACCGCGGCCTTGGGCCGCACGGCGCGCACTAGCGCCGAGTCGATTGGACGATCCTGTCGGCGGCCTTCGCGAGGTGCGCACGGCTGCTCGACGACGTGGTGGTGTGGAACGGGACCTGCTTCGGGCCGGTGGGGGACGCTATTCCTATATAGGGGGTGGCAGGCGGCGGGAACCGGATCTTCCGCAGGCCAGGATACCACGCGTGCCGGGCTCCTTTGCGCACGCGGCGGTCAGGTCCGTCGACCGTACGCCCGAGCGACCGATCGACGGTGTCGCTCCGTGCAGAACCGACACGAAAGGACGCAGGACGTGCGCATGGCAGATTCGCCCATCGCCCCCGAGAGCGCCCCGCAGGACACGGACATCGACGTGTTCGGGCTGACCCACATCGGCAAGGTCCGCAAGGAGAATCACGACCACTTTCTGATCGCCGCCCTGCACAAGCAGATGGTGGTACAGCGCACGAGCCTGCCGGACGGCGCTGACTTGCCGATCAAGCCTGAGCGCGTCGCGTCACTTGCCATGGTCGCCGACGGCGTCGGGAGCGGGGCGGGTGAAGTGGCGAGCCGCGCGGCCCTGCAGGCCATCGCGCAATACGTGGCGCACAGCACCAACGCCTTCTACGCAGCCGACACGGATCGGCCGGAGGCCTTCGCCCGCCTGCTTTCCGATGCCGCGCTGCAGTGCCATGCCAGCTTGCTCGAGCGCGCCCAGCAGGAAGGGAAGCCGGGACGGTTCGCCACGACCTTGACCCTGTGGCTCGGCCTCTGGCCCCAGGCCTACTTGCTGCAAGTGGGGGACAGCCGCTGTTACCTGTACCACCATGGGAAACTCACTCAGATCTCGCGCGACCAGACGATGGCCGAGAATCTCGTGGAGCAAGGCGTGCTGTCGCGCACCGTGGCGGCCCGGACACGGTGGGCCCACGTGCTGTCCAGCGCGATCGGCGGCGAACAGGCGGCGCCGGTCGTGACCCGCATCGAGCGGGAGTGGGGGACCATCGTGCTGCTCTGCAGCGACGGGCTCACGAACCACGTACCCGACGAGCGGATCGCCGAGCGGCTCGGCGCCCTGACGAGCTCACAGCAGGCATGCGAGACCCTGCTCCAGGATGCGCTCGACGGGGGCGGGGGCGATAACATCACGATCGTGATCGGCCGGACCGTGCCGCGGGGTTGATGAACGCGCCCTGTGGCGGTCGAGGGCTTCACGGATGGCGGGCCGGTCGTCACCGTGCGGGTGACCCGCTAGGACGGTGACGTGACCGCGCTCGGAAGCACGGCGGCCAGCAGGGCCGCCGCTCCGCGGCGCTGGAATCCGGATTGCATGGGTCCGGCAACCTCATGCGCGGGGGTCCAAAGCCGCCACCACGCTCCTCTCGCCGCCGCTATCGAGCCGACACCGGAGACCTCACTGCGTCCCCGTCCGAATCCACTCCCCATAGTCCAGCTCGTACGGTGGCGGCGCGTCCTTCCGGTGATCGCCGGGTCGCAAATAGTGCGTAAACCACTGGAGCGCGCGCAGGACGTAGTCATAGCGAAACACGTTGGTGCGGTTACCGTGCACCTCGCCCGGGTACTGCACGTAGCGCACCGGCGTCTCGGTGCTCACCGCGACCGCGCGATACAACATGAACGGCTGGCTGGGGTGCACGCGCGGGTCGCTCGTGCCGCCGGCGAGCAGCAGCGGGGTGCGTGTCTGCGGCGCGTACGTGAGCGGGCTCCGCGCCTGGAGCAGGTCCCACTGCTGGTGCGGCCACTGTTCCTCGTAGTGCACGTAGTAGAACTCCCACGGGATGTCGGACGTGAACACCAGACCCGGCACCCAGGTGATCGGCACGAAGCTCACTGCCGCCGCGAAATGTTCGGTATGTCGCGTGGCAGCCCAGGCCGCGGTGTACCCGCCATACGAGCCGCCGCCGATCCCCACCCGCGCGCGGTCCACCCAGCCGCGGCGCACGAAATCGTCGATCGCGTCCAGATGGTCCTGGAACTCCCGCCCCATCGGATCCCCGTGATCCGCCTTGGCGAACGCGACCCCGCGCCCTGTGCTGGAGCGGTAATTGGGGTACCACACGAAGTACCCAGCTCGGCTCAGCAGCTGGCCCCACTCGTTGTACGTGGTGACCCATTGATTGCCGTAGTGACTCTCGGGACCGCCATGCGCGACGATCACCAGCGGGTAGCGCGTGCCTTCCTGGTAGTCGCGCGGATAGAGCAGGATGCCCTCGATCGTGACGCCGTCGCTGGCCGTGACGCGATGGATGGCCTGCCGGGTGAGGACAACCTCGTCCAGCCACGGATTGCTGATCGTCCGTCGGGTCCATGTGCCGTCGACCAGGGTGTAGACCTCGGAGGGATGCGCCGGTCCCGACATGACCGCCGCCACCGCCCGTCCCGCCATCTCGATCTCCTCGACGCGCAGCTTGTTGATCGTCAGATCCGTCCACCGCCGAGTCCGGAGGTCGAGGTCGGCCACACTGCTTTCGATGCCCCGGCTCACGATGGCCCGTACGCGACGGTCGTCCAACCACAGGAGATCATGCACCATCCCCTCGAACCCTGGGGTGAGGGGCGTCACCACCCCGCTCCGCGCATCCGTTACGTAGAGCATGCCGGCGTGCGGGTCCCGGCGGTCGGCGGCGCTCACGTACGCGAGCTGCGTGCCGTCCGGCGACCAGGCGATACCGCCGAGCTTGCCGGGGTTGTCCACCAGCTGTCGCACGGCGCCGGTGGTCACATCGAGCACGTGGATCCGCTTGAACATGTAACTGTCGTCCACCAGCGGCCGCGGCGCCACGGCCAGCGCCAGTCGCGTGCCGTCGGGTGACCACTCGAAATCGAACACGCTGCCCGCCACGACGAGTTGACGCACCGCGCCGCCCGCCGTCCAGAGATAGAGGTTGGTGGGACTCCAATCCTCGTCCATCACGCGCTGCGTGAATCCACGCTCGCGTGCCGCCGCCCGTTCAGGCGAGCGGAGCTGGGAGGCGGTAAACGCCACGCCCCGGCCGTCGGGCCGCCAGCGATACGCACCGATGTCGAGCGTCGTCTCGAACACCCGGGTGGGCGCACCACCCGCCGGGGCCACAGCGTACAGCCGACGTCCCTCGTCCCCCGGGCGCCGCTCGAGAAACGTCACCGCCGAGCCGTCGGGTCGCCACGCCACGCCGGACACGACCCGGTCGCCCGCGGCGAGCGGCCGCTCCTGACCGTCGACATCCAGCAGATACAGGGTCGTGTACGCCGAGCCAGGCTGGTCGGTGGGAAGCCGCGGTTCCGAGCGCGTGAACGCGATGCGCGCCCCATCGCGACTCGGATAGACGCCGCTCACCGACTTCAGTGTGACGACATCCACGGGCGTGAGATCGCGCTGCGCGAGCGCAGGCGACCCGTACAGGCAGAGCAGGACGAGGGACCACAGCGGGCGGCGCATGAGCAGTCTCCGGATGGCTGACGGACCTGTTCGAAGCTGACGACCGCTCCGCGCGGCGTCCAGGGGCACCGTGCGAAACACTAGCCGTCGGCCTGACCCCGGCCTATCCTACGCGGCAGCCTTCCTGCACCGGAGGACCATGGAGCCCGGCCAGACCGTCGCCCACTACCAGATCATCAAACGCCTCGGCCAGGGTGGCATGGGCGTTGTGTATCAGGCCCGAGACACCAAGCTCGACCGCGTCGTGGCGCTCAAGTTCCTCCCGCCTCACCTCAGCGTGCATGACGAGGCCAATGCCCGCTTCATTCGTGAGGCCAAGGCCGCCTCGGCGCTGGACCACGCGAACATCTGCACCATCTACGAAATCGGGGAGACGGGCGAAGGCGAGCTGTACATCGCCATGGCGTTCTACGAGGGGACGCCGCTCGACGCGCTCTTGAGGCGCGAGACGCTTTCCATCGACCGGGTCGTGGACATCGCCGCCCAACTCGCCAGCGCGCTCGAGCGCGCGCACGAGGCCGACATCGTGCACCGCGACCTCAAGCCCGCGAACATCATGCTTACCGACCGCGGGGAGGTGAAGCTGCTCGATTTCGGGCTGGCCAAGCTCACGGGGGCCACGAACATCACCGAGACCGGCACCACGCTGGGGACCGTGTCCTACATGAGCCCGGAGCAGGTCCACGCCGAGCCGCTGGATCACCGGACCGACCTCTGGTCGTTCGGGGTCGTGGTGTACGAGATGTTGGCCGGTCGCGTGCCGTTCGAGGGAGCGACTGCGCCCGTCGTGATGTACGGGATCCTCGACAAGCCGCCGAGTCCGTTGACTGTCCATCGCCCCGACGTGCCGGCGCCGCTGGTGCAGCTGGTCGAGGCCTGTCTCGAGAAGAACCGCGACGACCGTCCCGAGAGCGCCGGTGCGCTCCGCGACGCGCTCGAGGGGATGCGCGGTGTCCCAACCAGCGCGCCGGCGACGTGGGCGCGCCGCGGCGCGCGGCGGCGCAACCGACTGATCGCCGGAGGTGTGGCGCTCGCGTCCGTCGCGGCGGTGGCGCTCACCATGAGCTGGGCGCGGCCAGGGGAGACCGGCGCCGACTTGGCGGCTGATCAGGTAGCCGTGATCCCGTTCACCGTGCGCGGCTCGCCCGAACTCGGATACCTCGGTGAGGGAATCGTCGATCTCATGAGCGCCAAGCTGGATGGCGCGGGAACGCTCACCGCGGTCAACCCGCGCGTGATCATCGCCGCGGTCAACCGCAACGCCGTGGACATCGGCGACCCAGCCGCGGCGCGGCGGCTCGCGCAGGAGCTGCGCGCCGGACAGTACGTCACCGGTGACATCCTGGAGGTCGGCGGACGGATCCGTCTCACCGCCTTTCTCTATGAAACGCGCCAGGCGGACGCCCCGCGTCGGCAGGCGACGACCGAGGGGCATGCCGACGAGCTGTTCGATGTCATCGACGGACTCGCGGGTGAGCTGTTGGCCGGGTCGCTGGCCGATACGGTCCATCGGATGCAGGCATTGGCCACCGTGACGACCGCGTCGCTGCCCGCCGCCAAGGCCTTCCTCGAAGGTGAACGCCTGCTGCGCGGGGGACAGTATCGCGAGGCGGCGGCGGCCTACGATCGCGCCGTAGAACTCGACTCGACATTCGCGCTCGCCTTCTACCGGAAGAGCGTGGCGGCGGACTGGATCGACGCCTTCGACGTCCGGTCGTCCGCCGACCGGGCCATGCGATTCGCCGACCAACTGGCCCCTCGGGACCGGAGCTTGTTGACGGGTCTCCGGCTGCGGCGACACGGACGGAACACGGAGGCCGAACAGGCCTATCGAGCGCACTTGCACCAGTACTCCGACGACATCGAGGCCCTGGTGCAGCTCGGCGAGGTCCTGTTCCATGACAATCCGCGCCGTGGACGGTCGCTCACCGAGGCCATGGACCCGTTTCGGCAAGTGACCGCGCTGGAGCCGGCCAACCTGAACGCGCAGATTCACCTCGCCCGGATCGAGGCCTTGGCCGAGAGCACCAGGGCGCTGCGCGGGACGGCGGCATATCTCGCGGAGGTGGCGCCGGAGAGCGAGCGTGCCCTCGAAGTCGACGCGATCGCCGCCTACGGATCCGGGGACACCGTCCAGCAGCGCCGCGTACGCGAGCAACTGCGGAGCAAGCCGTCGTACTACCTCTGGTACGCGAGTCATGGGGTCGCCCGCTTCGCGCGGGACCCGCATGGCGCCGCGGAACTGCTCGCGACGCGGACCAGCGACGCGCCGATTCTAGTCATGCTCGAGCCCAATCTGGACGTGGTCCGTGGCCGATACGGGGATTTCCGCCGGTTCATGGCCGGCGTTCGCGATCGCGGTAACCCGTCCTGGGACGTGTTCGAGGCCTTCGTGCTCACGTCGGGGACGTATCGCGCGACGAACCAGGAGTTGGAGTCGGTGCTGGCTCGCCTGGACCGCGCCACCCCCGGGGCCCTCCTGAGCACGGCCTGGCTGCCGCCGTATGAGGATCTCACGCCCCGGTTCATCGCGTTTGAGCTGGACTACTTCCGCGCGCTGCTGCTCATCCACCTCGGTCGCGTGGGTGAGGCCCGGCGGGCTATCGGGCGACTCGCGGCGGCGGACTCCTTTCCGGGCCTCGGGACGACGCAAACGGACGCCGTGCACGGCCTCGAGACGGAGATCCTCTATCGAGAGGGAAAGCTGGACCAGGCGCTGGCACGCGCCCGGCGCATCGCGTACGAGGTACCGCATGCCGCCACCGTCCGGCCCATCAGCGACGGCGCGCGGTCCCGTTTCCTGCGCGCCGAGCTGGAGTTGGCCGTGGGCGACCCCGCGGTGGCGAAGAACTACTTCGTGGGCTTCGATGATTCCTGGAGCTTCTGGGACACCTACTACCGACCCCTGGCCTACCAGCGCCTCGGTGAGATCGCCGAGCGCGGGAAGCGCCGCGATGAGGCGATCACCTGGTACACGCGGCTGATCGACACCTGGCGTGACGGCGACTCCGTGCTCGCACCGCTCCGTCAGGAGATCGCGGCCCGGCGTGACGCGCTGCGGCGGTAGGCAGGCGTGCACACGATCATCCGCCGCTTCATCAAGACCGGGATTGGGTTTCTGGTCGCCGGTCTCCTGCTTGGCCTATGGATGCTGGTGCGCCGAGAGCTGCTCGACCAATGGCCGTCGCCCTATCTCACCGCCGCGCATTCCCACGTGCTGCTGGTGGGCTTCGTGATGTTCATGATCCTGGGCGTGGCCGCGTGGCTGTTTCCCCGCCCGGCGCAGGACGACACGAGCTATCGCCCGGCGCTGGTCGAGGCGTGCTACTGGCTCCTGCTGGCCGGCACGCTCGGCCGGTTCGCGGGTGAGGTGCTACGGGCCGGGCGCGCCGACGTGTGGCTCCGCTGGGTCGTGGTCCTGAGCGGCGCCGCGCAGGTTGTGGCCATCGGGCTGTTCATGTGGACCATGTGGTTACGCATCCGGGCAGTGGGCAGCCGGGTACGGGAAGCCAAGGGAGAGCGGTTCTGAGCGCGCCGGCGGCGCGACGCTGCCACGACTCGCGCCGCGCCTCACGGATCCCGTGCACTACTTCCAGATCCTCGCCGCTTCCGCCGCGCTGACCTTCACGCCAGCCATCTCCAGCGCTACCTGCATCGCGGGGTCGTTTCCCTCGGCCAGGTCCCGGCCCGTGGGCAGCGCCGCGACGTTCGGCATCACCCCCTGTTTCTCGACGTGCGTTCCGTCCGGCATCACGATGTCGTACACGGTGACCGTCACACCGTACGGAATGATCCGACCTGAGGCCCGGTCGGCCAGCGAGAGCGTGAGAGCCGCCGTCAGCTGGCCCGACGAGCGATCCCCGATGATCATCGCCCGACCATGCTGCTGGAGCACGCGCGCGGTCAACTCGGCTCCGGACGCCGACTTGCTGTCGATCAGTATGATCGCCTGGCCCGCGTAGCGACCGCCGCGGCCTCGCGGGGTGATCGTGTAATCGACCGTCGAATCCCGCCACCGCTGCGTAAAGCCCGGCACCGAATCGTCGAAGAAGTGACCGAGGAGGCGGGTCACCCCCTCGACCGCGCCCCCGGGATTCCCGCGCAGGTCGAGGATCAGCCACGGGTAGCGGCGCGCGTCCTGCATGTAGCGATCGAGCCGGTCGTCGCGGTAGCCGAACGACGAAAACCGCCACAGCGCGACGCTGTCCCGCACCCGCCACCCGTATTCGATCTTGGAAGCGAGGTCACTCTCGTCCCACAGGATGCGCAGATGCTCGAGGTTCTCGAGGTTGAGCCACTCCGGACGCCGTATGACCTTGGCTTCGAAGGCGACCGACTCGCGAGTTCCATCCTGCCGTTCGACGTGCAGTCGCATCCCGATTCTCGGACTCAGCAGATGGTACACGTACCAGATCACCCCCGTGTTCGCCCGTGTCGGCTTGATGCCATCGACGGCCAGGACTTTGTCGCCCACCACGAGCCCCTTGGCGTCCGCGTCCGACTTCTTCCGGACGGCCGTCACGAAGCAGTCGTCTCCGATCATCCGCCAGGACCACCCGTAGTCCATCTCCACGCTCAGGCCGGGCGGGATGAACCGCGTATGGGAGTCGTTGAGGTTCTGGAGGAACTGGGCGATCGCGGCGAAGACGAACGCCCGGTTCGAGGCCGTATCGATGACCTGCTGGGCGCGCCACTCGAGTTCGTCGAGGTTCCGGCCGCCGTAGGTGGAGTCGTAATAGAGACTGTCGAGCCATGCGCGCGCGCTGCCGAGCATGCGGCCCCCGAGACGCCGCTCGAAATCGGAGAGCGGTTCCTGGGCGTGCGCCGGGACGGGAGCGAGCAGCAGGATGAGTATGTGCGCAAGGGCGGGCAGAAGACTGACGCGGACCGACGGACCCCGACAGGTCATGGCGCACCTCCGTCGCGGGGAACCTGAAGCCAAACCTGTCCCGTCCGGGTCGCGCCGGCAACTACTAGTGGTAGTAGGGTATCATGACCGACCCCCGGCGACCTGCGGGGGCATCCTTCATCTTCGCTTCACGAGCCCTTCCGACGGCCGGCGTGCATAAGGCCTCGCCGCGCTGGGCCTCCCGCGCGTCCGGGTCTCCATCGTCACGCCACCCTTGCCGCCACAATCATCAGCTCCGAATGGCCGATCGCGAACGGCGTGCGATCGACCCACGTGGCCACCAACGGATCGCCCGCAGCCGCGCGACGTAGCGAGTCAATACGCCAGGTCCTTCTGCACGTGGAGTTGGCCAGCCCGCATCACGTGCGTCACGCTCCGAAATGCGCGCACGTCGCGGCGCGGATCGTCGGTCAGCACGAGCAGGTCCGCGATCTTCCCTTTGGCAAGAGTCCCGAAATCGGCGAGCCGCCCCATCGCGATCGCGCCGTTCTTGGTGGCCGTGACGATGATGTCCGCGGGCGCCAACCCGGCCGCCTGCATCGCCTCCAACTCCTGATAGATGGACGGGCCGTGGAGCGTGAGCGGGTTGCCCGCGTCCGTGGCGGCCGCCACCGTCCCGCCTGCGCCATGAACGCGGCTCAGGTTCTCCGCCATGACCCAGCGGGCCGCGCCCGATCGCTCGAGTCGCTGATACGCGACCTCCGACGACCGGACCCGATCGGACAGATAGGCGCCGAGTGGCTCCGTCGCCGCCACGTTCGCGGCCGTGTGGGGATCCACGCACCCATTGGGATCATCAAGGGGGTACGGGGCGTTCAGAATGACGGACGCAATGGCGCGGCTCCAGTTGCCGGAGACCACGAGAGTCGGCGCGTAGACGGCGTCGTTGGCGGCGAGAAGTGACAGGAACTCGTCGTCCACCAGCGTGTCCTGCACGCTGTGGACCAGCAGTCTGGCGCCCGCCTGCAGCGCAACTTTCGCCTCGCGCAGACTCGTGGCGTGGACGATGAGGTCGCGACCCGCGGCGCGCGCGGCCACACCGATCTCCATGAGCCGGGCGTCCAGTGCCGGGCGCCGAGCCGGGGTCGGCGTCAGGTACCACACCTTCACCGCGGAGGCGTCCATCGCGACAAGCCGGCGCACGCTGGTCTGTACCTCATCCGAGGTCGTCATCGGCAGGAACGTGTAGATCTCGTCGTCCACGTTGAGCACCGGGACGGACGCATGCGTCACGAGCGGACCGACCGCACGGACGTGCGGTGCGTTGACGTCATGCTCCGCCCGCGCGGGCAGTGTCGTGGTCCACGGATGCCCGCCCACGTCGTACACCGCGGTGATCCCGGAACACAGGTACGATCGGAACCAGCGCTCGGGGTTGGCGCGCAGCGCCCTCGCGGTCTCGGCATACGGGTAGAGCTCCGGAGCGCCGAGCCCGTCCGGCCGGCCGTCGAGCCAACCCGTCTGGCTGAAATGCACGTGCGCGTCCACCAGCCCCGGCGTCACGAATCGGCCCGCGAGGTCGATGCGTTGGGCGTCGGTCGGCACGGGGCACTGGGCCGCCGGGCCGACGCACGTGAGCCGGCCCCCCTCGATGAGGATCACAGCCTGCGCGACGGCCGGTGCGCCAGTCCCGTCGATGACGGTGGCGCCAATGAGCGCACGGGTCTGCGCCGTCGCGTCGGCGTGCGACGCGGCAACCAGGATCAGCGTGGCAGCGAGGGATCTCGTCATGGGGCTCCCGTGGGTGTCGTGAAACGGTCCAAGAACATAGGACCCGCGTGTCCGG
>JBFGDF010000087.1:0-12645 GCA_041580775.1 Gemmatimonadales bacterium | reverse complement strand
CCGGGTTGGTGCCGATGGCGACGGTCACGTTGCCAGTGAACGCGGACGCCGTGTTACCGAGGGCGTCGCGCGCGGTCACCTGAACCCCGGGCGTGATCGTCCCACCGGCCGCAATGCTCGTCGGCTGAACGGTGAACACGAGCTGCGTCGCGGCTCCCGCCGAGATGTCGAAGGTCGAACTGGTCACGCCGGTGAGGCCGGTGGCAGCCGCCGTCAGCGTGTACCCGACGCCGCTGCGGTTGATGCTCAGCGTCGAGAAGCTCGCCACGCCGTTCACCGCGCCGACCGTGGTCGTGCCCGAGAGGGTGCCGCCGCCGGGGTTGGTGCCGATGGCGACCGTGACGTTGCCCGTGAAACCGGTGGCGACGTTGCCGGCGGCGTCGCGCGCCGTCACCTCGATGGCGGGCGCGATGATGGCGCCCGCGCCGGCGTTGCTGGGCTGCACGGTGAAGACGAGCGCCGAGCCGGACCCCGGCTGGATCTCGAACGCCGTGCTGGTCGCTCCGGTCAGGGCGCCCGACGAGGCGGTCAGGGTGTACCCGACCCCGCTCTTGTCGATGCTCAGCGTCGAGAACGAGGCCACGCCGCCCGATGCCGCAACGGTGGTGGTCCCCGACAGAATCCCGCTGCTCGGGTTCGTGCCGATCGCGACGGTGACGTTGCCGGTGAAGCTCGTCGCCGTGTTGCCCTGCGCGTCCCGCGCCGTCACGACCACGGCAGGGGACATGGGCGACCCCGCCACGGTCGTGCTCGGCTGGACGGTGAACTCGAGGAGGCTCGCCGCTCCCGCCGTGATGTCGAACGGCCCGCTCGTCGCGCCGGGGAACCCGCTCGCGGCCGCCGTCAGCGTGTAGCCCACGCCCACGCGGTCGATCGCCAGGGTCCCGAACGTCGCCGCGCCGCTCACGGCCGCAACGGTGGTCGTGCCCGACAGCGTCCCGCCACCCGGGTTGGTGCCGATCGCGACCGTCACGTTGCCGGTGAAGCTCGTGGCGACGTTGCCCAGGGCGTCACGCGCGGTGACCACCACGGCCGGCGAAATGGCCGTTCCCGCAACGGCCGAGCTGGGCTGGACGCCGAAGTCGATCTGAGTCGGCGGACCCGACGTGATGTCGAAGTTGGCGCTCGTGCTGCTCGTGAGGCCGGTGGCCGCCGCTACAAGCGTGTAGCCCACGCCGCTGCGATTGATGCTGAGCGACGTGAACGAGGCCACGCCCGAGCTGGCGCCAACCGTGGTCGTGCCCGACAGGGTGCCGCCGCCCGGATTCGTCCCGATCGCCAGCGTGATGGAGCCGGTGAAGGACGGCACGACGTTCCCCTGCGCGTCCTGCGCCGCGACGGTCATCGCCGGCGTGATGGCGCTGCCGGCGGTCGTGGTCGTGGGCTGCTGGAGGAACGCCAGCTGCGAGGCCGCCCCGGGCGCGATGTCGAACGGCGCGCTGGCCGGCGTGCTG
This sequence comes from Gemmatimonadales bacterium, assembly GCA_041580775.1. GTDB lineage: Bacteria > Gemmatimonadota > Gemmatimonadetes > Gemmatimonadales > GWC2-71-9 > JAOTWJ01. Next base: position 11,191 of record JBFGDF010000087.1, on the reverse strand, counting down.
AGGGCGCCGGCCGAGGCGACGAGGGTATACCCCGTGCCCGTTCGGTTCACGGTCAGGTTCGAGAAGGTCGCGACGCCCGACACGGCGGCGACCGTGGTCGTCCCACCGAGGCTCGCGCCACCCGGATTGGCGCCGAACCCCATCGTGACGTTGGCGGTGAAACCGGTCGCCGTGTTGCCCAGCGCGTCGCGCGCCGTAACGACCACGGCGGGCGAGAGCGGCTGTCCGGCGACCGCGTTGCCCGGGAGGGTGGAGAACACGAGCTGGCTCGCCGGTCCGGCGAGCACGTTGAACGCCGCGCTCGTCACCCCGACGGCCGGCGGACCGGCGGTGGACGCGGTGAGCGTGTACCCCGACCCGCTCTTGTCGATCGAGAGATTGGAGAACGTCGCGACGCCGCTGATCGCGGCGATCGCCGTCGTGCCCGAGAGCGAGCCGCCCGCGGGGTTCGTGCCGATCACCATCGTCACGTTGCCGGTGAAGCTCGTCACCGTGTTCCCCAGCGCGTCGCGCGCCGTGATTTGCACCGCGGGGTTGATCGTGCCGCCCGCCGTGAACTGCGAGGGCTGCACGCTGAAGGCGAGGGCGCTGAGCGGCCCGGCCGAGATGTCGAAGGGGGTGCTGGTCGCGGGGGTGAGTGACGTCGTCGTGGCGGTGAGCCTGTAGCCGAGTCCGGACCTGTCGATGCTGAGGTTCGAGAACGTCGCCGTGCCGTCAACCGCCGAGACCGTGATGGTCCCCGAGAGCGTGGCCCCGGGGGTGCCCGATCCGGTCGCGATCGTGATCGTGACGTTCCCCGTGAAGCTCCGCACGACGTTGCCGGATGCGTCCCGCGCCTCGACGCGAATGGTGCCGATGTTGGCTCCCGCCACCGCGTTGACAGGCTGAGCGGCGAAGAACAGCAGGCTGGCCCCTGCCGTCGGGGCATCGCTGCCGCAGGTGGCGACAGCCACGCCCAGCGCCATGGCGGCGCCGGCCCGGGTCAGCCGGGCGAAGACGTTCGGACGACGGGGGAACCGGACGGCGGACGGGTCACTATACATGCGCTCTCCACGAGGGACGAGGATTGGTCATTGCGCCGGAAGAACCGGACGTACGAATCCGGGGGCATACCATTCACACTTCGTGCCTGCCGCCGGGGATCCCGGCATCTGGCCGCTACACGCCTCTAGATGGCCCGGCGCCCTCGACTGTGGCACGTCGGCCACGGTTCGGGGCGCCTCGGCGACAGCCGCCCAGGTGGCGACCGGCCGGTCTCCATAATAGGAAAAAGCCGGCGCTGTGAACAGCACCGGCTTCGGGTCGGCCCCCCACGCCCGGCAGGATGCCGAGCCGGACCCTCGGGTTACCCCTAGGAGACCCTCAGGCCCCCCCCCGCGCGAGGCGCACGTCGCCTGACCCGGTGTCGATCAGGATGCGGGCCCGCCCGTCACCCACACGGCCGCGCAGGTGATGGCGCTCGATGCGGCGCACCTCGACGGGAAAGCCGAGATCGATCTCGCCCGACGACGTCTCGATGTCGAGCTCCGCTCCGAGGCTGGCGGGGAGGGTGAGCGCGACGTCGCCTGAGCCCGTGTCGATCCAAACGGAATCGGCGTCCGCCCGCAGGTCGAGCGTTACGCTGCCCGATCCGGTGTCGATCGTGACCGAACGGGTGCGCACGTCGCGCGCATCCACGTCGCCCGACCCCGTGTCGATGAACAGCCGCGTCACGTCGGCCTGCGCGACCGTGACGTCACCGGATCCCGTGTCGATGAGGAGGCTGCCGCGGATGTTGGTCGCCCGCACGTTGCCGGAGCCGGTGTCGAGCGTCACGTCGCCCTCCGCGTCGGTCAGCATCACGTCGCCGGAGCCGGTGTCGAGCACCAGTTTGCCCCGCGTGCGCTCGGCCGTGATGTCCGCCGAGTGCACGTCGACCAGCAGGTTGCCGCTCACGCCCCGGACCGTCGCCTCGCCCACGGCGAGCCGCACCGCCACGGTCCGCCCGGCCGGCACCGTCACCGTCATGTCCGCCCACGCCTCCACGCCCTCCCCGTAACTGCGCACCCGCACGTGGCGGCCGTCTCGGTACCGGCCGTCGCCGAAGGTCCCGTCGTCCCGTACGCGCAGCTCGGTACTGTGCCGGCCCCGTCCGTTGCCGTACAGGAGGTCCTCGGCGGGATAGATCACGCGCAGGGTCTCCTGCGAGCCGATGGGCCCCGTCGCGATGCGAAGACGCGCGGCATCCGCGCCCCGCAGCGTCACGTCGACGACGACATCGGCGCCGGAGCCACTCTCCACGCGCACGGTTCCAGCGAGGTTGTAGATGGCGACGTCGTCGCCCCGCACCACGTGGCGGGTGGTCTGCTGGGCCCCGAGCGGGGCCGCGACGAGGACAGCGGCGAGGACGGTGAGCGGTCGCATGCGCACGGCTCCGAGGCGCGAGGGTCGAGGATCAGTGGCCATCCCGTATATAGACGGTCCCCGGCCCCCTGAGGTTGCAGGCTGGTCCGTAGCTGGCAGCGGGGATCCGCCGTACTATTCACCCAGTCCCTGGCAGGAGCCGCCGCCGTAGTGGATCCCTGGCACATCTGGGTCATCGTCGCCCTAGGCCTCGTCGTCGCCGAAATGTTCAACGGCGACTTCTGGCTGGTGTGCCTCGGCCTGGGCGCCCTGGCCGCGGGGGCCGTGTCGCTCGTGTTGCCCGGGCTCGTCCCCGGGATCCTGGCCTTTTCCGCCGGGAGCCTCGTCAGCCTGCTGGCGGTCCGCCCCGCCCTGCTGCGGCGGTTCCAGGCCGGCCCGCGCCTGCGCACCAACGTGGAGGCGCTGCTCGGGCAGACCGGCGTGGTCACCGAGCCGATCGACCCCGCGACTGGTCAGGGCCGGGTCTCGGTGGGCGGTGAAGACTGGCGCGGCGCGTCGCTGGACCAGAAGGCCCTGCCGGCGGGCACGCGCGTATCGGTCGTGCAAGTGGACGGCACGAAGCTGGTGGTGGAAAAGGAGCCCGACCTATGATCGAAGGCACGCTAATCGTCGCCGCGCTGGTGGCGGTATTCGTGATCACGCTGATCGCCAAGGGCGTGCGGATCGTGCAGCAGGCCCAGACCATGGTGGTGGAGCGACTCGGCAAGTACCACCGCACGCTCCCGTCCGGCATCAACATCATCATCCCGATCGTCGACAAGCCCCGCGAGATCGACTGGCACCAGAGCATCGTCTCGGCCAAGGGCGACGCCTTTTCCCGCCGGTTCCGCACGCAACGGATCGACCTGCGCGAGACGGTCTACCTGTTCCCGAGCCAGACCGTCATCACCAAGGACAACGTGCTGGTCGAGATCGACGCCCTGATCTACTTCCAGGTGACCGATCCGGTGCGCGCCGTGTACGAAATTGCCAATCTCCCCGACGCCATCGAGAAGCTCACCCAGACCACGCTGCGCAACGTGATCGGCGAGATGGACCTGGACGAGACGCTGTCGTCCCGCGACGTGATCAACTCGAAGCTGCGCGCGATTTTGGACGAAGCGACCCACAAGTGGGGCGGCAAGGTGAACCGCGTCGAGCTGCGGGACATCAACCCGCCGCGCGACATCCGCGACGCCATGGAGAAGCAGATGCGCGCCGAGCGCGACCGGCGGGCGGCGATCCTCACGGCGGAGGCGGAGAAGCAGTCGCGCATCCTGCAGGCCGAGGGCATCCGGCAGTCCGAGATCAACAAGGCGGAGGGCGACAAGCAGGCGGCGATCCTCGAGGCCGAGGGCACGGCGAACGCCCGACTCAAGGTGGCGGAAGCGGAAGCCAAGGCCATCACCATGGTGACCGAGGCGGTGCGGGCGAGTGGCGCCAACCCCGCGCAGTACCTCATCGCGGTGCGCTACATCGAGGCGCTGAAGGAGATGGTGACCGGGCAGGGCAACAAGGTCGTCTACCTGCCCTACGAGGCGACCGGAGTGCTCAGCTCGCTGGGCGGCATCAAGGACCTTCTGACGGATGTGAAGAAGGAGTAACCACTCGCGGAACCCCGCTCGGTGAGTCGGGACGGAAGCTCCGGACGGGCGACAAGCAGGTGTGACCTTCCGGTTGTCCCGCGGTGGAACACCCTAGGGCCAGCCCGAGGGTGTCCGATCCCGGAGACAATCACTATACTCGGACGGCGCCGCTGATGACGGCGGCATCGTCCGCTGCAGGCGGCCCCCGACACCCTCAGCACCGAGGCGCTCACGTCCCTGCCGAGCGGAGCGGCGCCCCCGGACGCCGCGCAAGGTGATGTAGCCCCCAACTCGTCCCCCGACCTGGTACGCCGGGTCGTGGCCGCGCTGACGGTGGCGGGGCTGGTGCTCGCCCTGGTCGGCGCCGTGGCGTGGTGGGTGAGCGGCGAGTCGAGCCAGGCCGTCCGCGAGCGGCTTTCCGTGACGAACGGGTCCGCGGCGGTGGACCTCGCCGTGCTCGACGTCGTGCTCCCGGAGATGCCGGGGGTGTCCGTGTTCGAAGAAGCGCGCCGGCGTCGGCCGGCGCTGCGCTTCCTGTTCGCCTCGGGCTACAGCCCCGGCACGACGCCGTTCGGCTCGCTCGAAGGCCTGCCGGCCAGCTTCCTGAGCAAACCCTACGGTATCCGGGAGCTCGCGGCCGCCGTGCGACGGGTGCTGGACGCCCCGGTCCCGTGACCGAGTTCGCGGGACGGCGGGTCGTCATCGCCGAAGACGATCCCGACACGCTCGCCGCCTTGGGGCGCCTGCTGGTGGCGGAGCGATTCGAGGTGCTGACGGCGACGGACGGCGAGGCCGCGCTCGAGCTGGTGCGGGAGCGGGATCCCGATCTCGTGCTGTGCGACGTCCTGATGCCCGAGCGCGACGGGTTCGACGTGTGCGCGGCGATCAAGGACGACCCCGACACGCGGCTGGTCCCGGTCGTGCTGATCACGGGCCTCGGCGACCGGGAAGATCGGATCCGGGGCATCGAGGCGGGGGCCGACGACTTCCTCACCAAGCCGTTCGAGCGCGTGGAGCTGCTCGCCCGCGTGCGCTCGCTCCTGCGCCTCAAGTCCTACACCGACGAGCTGGAACGCGCCGAGACCGTACTGTTCGCGCTGGCGCGCAGCATCGAGGCGAAGGACCCGTACACCGAGGGGCATTGTGAGCGACTGGCGCTGTACGCCAGTGACCTGGGGCGCTATCTCGGGCTGCCGGAGGATCAGATCCTCGCGCTGCGCCGGGCGGGGACCCTCCATGACATCGGCAAGGTGGCCGTGCCCGACACCATCCTCCTCAAGCCGGGCCCCCTGTCGCCCGAGGAGCAGGCGGTGATGCGCGAGCACACCGTGGTCGGAGAGCGGATCTGCGCGAGCCTGCGGTCGCTGCAGCTCGTCCTCCCGATCATCCGGCATCATCACGAACGCCTCGACGGCACCGGGTATCCCGACGCTCTGGCGGGTGAGGAGATCCCGTACACGGCGCGGGTGCTGCAGGTGGTGGACGTGTACGACGCGCTGTCCACCGACCGGCCTTATCGGAAAGCGCAGTCGCCCGCCAGAGCGCTGTCCATTCTGCAGGACGAGGCGGACCGCGGATGGTGGGATCCCATCGTCGTGACCGCCTTCACCAACATGGTGCGGGATCAGCCGGCGGCGTGAGGCGCAGGTCGGCCGTTGAAGCCTCCCCGCCCGCGGGGCTACATTCCCGCCACCATGACCACCTCAGGCCCCCCGGGCCCGCTCACACACCTCTCTGAAGAAGAGCAGATGTTCCGCGACGCCGTCCGCGACTTCGCCGAGCAGGACGTCCGCCCTCGCGTCATGGACATGGAACACGCGTCGCGCATCGATCCGGAGCTCGTGCCCAAGCTCTTCGAGCTGGGGCTCATGGGCATCGAGATCCCCGATCAGTACGGCGGCGCCGGCGGCGGCCTGTTCATGACCACCATCGCCGTGGAGGAGCTCTCGGCGGTGGACGCCTCCACGGCGATCTTCGTCGACGTGCAGAACACGCTCGTGATCGAGCCGCTGCTGCACTGGGCGAGCGACGAGCAGAAGCAGCGGTACTTCCCGAAGCTCGCGACCGAGCTCGTGGGCGCCTATGCCCTCTCCGAGCCGGCCTCGGGATCGGACGCCTTCGGGCTGGAGTGCAAGGCCACCCAAACGGGCGACGGCTGGGTGCTCGATGGCCGCAAGCTCTGGATCACGAACGGCGCCGAGGCGGCCGTCTACGTGATCTTCGCCAACGCCGACTTCAGCAAGGGCTACAAGGGCATCACCGCGTTCATCGTCGAGCGCGACTTTCCGGGCTTCTCGGTCGGCAAGAAGGAGGACAAGCTCGGCATCCGCGCGTCGTCTACCACGGAACTCATTCTGGATGGATGCCAGGTGCCTGGCACCAACGTCCTCGGCCCCGTGGGCCAGGGCTACAAGGTGGCGATCGAGACCCTCAACACGGGGCGCATCGGGATCGGCGCGCAGATGATCGGCATCGCGCGCGGGGCAATCGATGCGGCGCGGGCCTACGTCAAGGAGCGCCAGCAGTTCGGCAAGGCGATCGCCGAGTTCCAGGCGGTGCAGTTCCAGCTCGCCCAGGCGGCAACGGACCTCGAGGCCGCGCGGCTCATGGTCTACAACGCCGCGCGCCTGCGCGACGCCGGCGTCGAGTACACGAAAGAGGCGGCGATGGCGAAGCTGCACTCGTCGCAGGTGGCCGAGCGGGTGACGTCGCTGTGCGTGGAGCTGTTCGGCGGGTACGGCTACACCAAGGAGTACCCGGTGGAGAAGTTCTGGCGCGACGCGAAGATCGGCACGATCTACGAAGGCACGAGCAACATGCAGCTGCAGACGATCGCGAAGCTGTTGCTGAAGTAGCCGTCTACCGGACTTTTCGCACCGAGAACACCCACCGCAGGATCAGGATGCCCACCACGGCGCCCGCCACCATGACCCAGGTGTTGGCCCGGGCGTAGGCGATCCAGCCGTCGATCACCTGCTGCAGGCTGCTCGACGGACCGGCGAGCGCTTTCTTGGTCGCCGTCACGGCGTACTCGGCGCCCGCCTGCGCGGCCAGAGTGAGTAGGGCCAACCCGTTCACGCCTCCCGGAGACAGCAATTCCCGGGCCGCCCGTCGTGTCCGTCTGGTCCGTCGAGGCGGTCCCCGTATCTTCTCCGCATGCACACCGCCCGCCGCACCCACGGCTTCACCGAATCGGTCATCCGCGGCATGACCCGGCTCGCCGCGCAGCACGGCGCGATCAACCTGGCGCAGGGTTTCCCTAACTTCCCCTGCCCCGACGTCCTCAAGGAAGCGGCCGCCCGCGCCGTCCGGGACGACGTGAACCAGTACGCCATCACCTGGGGCGCGAAGCATCTGCGGGACGCCCTCGCGAAGAAGTACGCGGACTGGTACGGCATGGCCGTGGATCCGGAAACCGAGATCACCGTCACCTGCGGCGCGACCGAGGCCATGGCGTCGACGATGCTGGCGATCGTGGACCCGGGCGACGAAGTGATCGTCTTCGAGCCCTTCTACGAGAATTACGGGCCCGACACGATTCTGTGCGCGGCGCAGCCGGTGTTCGTCCCCATGCCGCTCGACGGCGGCCTGGATCTGGACCGGCTGGCCGCGGCCTTCAGCGACAGAACGCGGGCCGTGATCGTGTGCACCCCCAACAACCCGACGGGCCGCGTGCTATCGGGCGCCGAGCTCGAGGGCATCGCGGCGCTGTGCCAGCGGCACGGCGCATACGCGGTGACGGACGAGATCTACGAGCACATCTACTACGAAGGCACGCACGTGCCGATCGCGACGCTGGACGGGATGCGTGAGCGGACGATCACGATCAGCGGCGCCTCGAAGACGTACTCGGTCACGGGCTGGCGGATCGGCACGATCGTGGCGCCCGCGCCGGTGACCGACGCGATCCGCAAGGTGCACGATTTCCTCACCGTGGGCGCGCCGGCGCCGCTGCAGGAGGCCGTGGCGGTCGCCATCGAGACCCTGGGGCGCGACTATTACGAGGGTCTCGCCCGCGACTACCGGCACCGGCGCAATCTCCTGTGCGAGGGGCTGATCGCGGCCGGGTTCGACCTCACGCCGCCGCAGGGCGCGTACTACGTGCTCGCCGACTTTTCCGCGCTGTCGGACCTCCCGGACGATCGGTTCTCGTACTGGCTCACCGGGCAGATCGGCGTGGCGCCGGTGCCGGGGTCGAGCTTCTACTCGCGGCCGGAGCCGGGACGGAGGCTGGTGCGGTTCGCGTTCTGCAAGACGGAGGAGATGCTGAGAAACGCGGTGGAGCGGTTGCGGGCGGTCGCGGACGGTGCGCCCTCTACCGTCTCTCGCTCGTAGCCTTATCTTCCGCCCGGAACCTCACGGAGACCTCGATGTCTGTCGGCAAGGAATACCTGAAGCAGATCCACGACGCGCTGGCCGAGTTCGAGGAAGCCATCAAGGCGCGCGAAAACCGGGTCCCCTTCACCGGCAAGGTCACGGCCCAGCAGGCCGTCGACACCGCCCGGGACCGCGTAGTCCAGGCGGTGGTCGAGATCGTCACGGCGGACCGGCTCAAGGCGAAATCCTGACCAATCGGAACCTCCCGGGCGCGGCGTACATTAAGACCTGGGAGGACTTCCGATGCTGATCCGCAAGCCGCACGACATCCGCCCGTCCGAGATCACGGACGAGGCACTGTTTCTCAACCGCCGCTCCTTCATCGCTGCGGCGGCTGGCGCCGCGGCGCTCGCCGCTGCGCCCGGCGTGCTCCGTGCCGAAGGGCTCCGTGCCCTCGTGGCCCCACGCGATGACGAGCTCACGCCGCTCGAAGACATCACCACCTACAACAACTTCTACGAGTTCGGGCTCGACAAGCGGGACCCGTCGCGCAACGCGCACACCCTGCGGACCCGGCCATGGAGCGTGATGGTCGAGGGCGAGGTCCAGAAGCCGAAGACCTACGCCGTCGACGAGCTGATCCGCCGCTTCCCCGCCGCAGAACGCGTGTATCGGCTGCGCTGTGTCGAAGGGTGGTCGATGGTGATCCCGTGGCTCGGGTTCGAGCTGAACAAGCTCCTCGCCGAGGTCCAGCCGACCTCGCAGGCGAAGTACGTGGCGTTCCAGACGCTGCACGACCCCGAGCAAATGCCCGGCCAGCGGAGCGGCGTCTTGGCGTGGCCCTACGTCGAGGGTCTCCGCCTGGACGAGGCGATGCACCCGCTCACGATTCTCGCCACCGGCCTCTACGGCAAGCCGCTCCCCAACCAGAACGGCGCGCCGATCCGGCTCGTCGTGCCGTGGAAGTACGGGTTCAAGAGCATCAAGTCGATCGTCCGCATCCGCCTCACCCGCCAGCAGCCGCCCACGACCTGGAACCTCGCGGCGCCCAACGAATACGGGTTCTACTCGAACGTGAATCCCGACGTCGATCACCCGCGCTGGAGCCAGAAGCGCGAGCGGCGCATCGGGGAGCTGCTGCGGCGGCCGACGCAGGTCTTCAACGGCTATGGTGACCAGGTGGCGCGGCTCTACTCGGGGATGGACCTGAGGCGATACTACTGATGCAGGAGCGGGTTAAGGGGGACGGGGGCAGCGTGCGCTGGCGCTGGCGGCTCGCGCAGACCGCCGTCGTGGCGGTCGCGCTCGTGCCCGCCGCGCTCATCGTCGCCGACTTCCTGCGCGACGCCCTCGGCGCCAACCCGATCGAGGAGATCACCCACCGCACCGGCGACTGGGCGATCCGCCTGCTCATCGGCGCGCTCGCGGTGACGCCGCTGCGGCGCCTCACCGGCTGGAACGCCGTGATCCGCTTCCGCCGCACCCTGGGACTGCTGGCGTTCACGTACGCCACGCTGCATTTCCTCACCTACGCGATCCTCGACCAGGGACTGTTCCTGCAGAGCGGCGTGCTGGGGTACGTCGCCGAGGACGTGGCGAAACGGCCCTACATCACGGTCGGGTTCACCGCGTTCGTGCTCCTCATCCCGCTCGCCGTCACGTCGACCAAGGGGTGGATCCGGCGCCTCGGCAGGCGCTGGACCGCGCTGCACCGGCTCGCCTATGTGGCCGCGGCGCTCGCGGTGCTGCACTACCTGTGGCTCGTGAAGGGCGATCAGGTCACGCCGGTCTGGTACGCGGCCGCGCTCGTGCTGGTGCTCGCACTGCGGGTGGGCTGGAACCGGCGCGCGGCCACGCCGGCGCCCCGCGCCGAGGTCAGGCGCGCGGTGCCGGCCGAGTCGGGATCCTGAGGGGCGCCGCTACGGGCGCCAGTTCGGCTGGAAGTCGCGGACCTGGAACGGCGCCGAGGCGGCACGCCCCACCAGGACCCGCTCGGTCGCGTAGGTCGCCGCGGTCGTCGTGCGCTTGATGCGGTAGATCGCCAGGTTGTTCTGTGACCCCGGCTGTTCGAACCCCGTCACCGCGATGTCCTGCCCGTCGGGCGACCAGTCGGCACCCAGCAGACCCAGGTCGAAATCGCACGTTCCTTCGCCGGTGAGCTGGCGCTCGTTCGTCTTGTCGACGCGGATGGCCCAGAAATCGGCGTTGCAGCTGAGGTCCCGCAAGAAGAGCACTTCCTGCCCATCCGGTGAGAAGACCGGGTGGGAGTCGAAGCCGCTGCCCGACGTCAGCTGGGTCAGACCGGTCCCGTCCCGATTGATGAGGTACAGGTACTGGTTGAACATCGAGTCGGCGGCCGCGAAGACGAGCTGCGTGCCGTCGGGTGACCAGTCCATGGTCTCGATGATGCGCAGCGGCCCGTTGCTCACGTCCATGACGTCGGGCGACAGCGGGGACACGCCGGTGCCATCGAACTGCACGGTGTAGATGCGGCTCGTTCCGGCCGAATCGCGTACCACCGCGAGCCGGTCGGGGTTGGTCGGATCCCAGTGGAACGCGCCGGGCCCCGTGCCCCGGTTCACCGGATCGAAATCGGTCACGAACGTCTTGCCCGCGCCGTCGCCCTTGCCGTCGAGCGAGGGAATCGAGCCACTCACGTTGGGGACGACGCAGACGTCGTCCGGCGAGAAGAAGAACCCGCAGGCCGCCGCGAGGTGCGTGCCGGTGGAGTTCCAGGCGCCGCGCTCGGAGCTCGTGTCGTTGATCACGTGGGCGACCTGGAGGCCGTCCAGCGACCCGACGTGCAGCAGGTTCGGCCCGGCGGGGTTGTTGTTCGTCGTGTAGACGTAGCGCATCCGGTCGGGCGACCAGCGCGGGAAGTCGCGGCTCGTCGTGCCCTCCGTCGT
>JBFGDF010000086.1:0-13042 GCA_041580775.1 Gemmatimonadales bacterium | reverse complement strand
GCGCAGCAGCCCGTGCGTGTCCGCGATCACCCCCAGGCGCATTACCGCCCCCGGCGGTTGGGCGTGGGCGAGCGCACCGGATGGCGGGGCGGGCGGGGCGGAGGGTGGGGCCGGCGCTCCGGCGCTTCGCGCGGCGGCCGCGCCGGGCGACCGGGCGCACGTCCGGGGCCCTCGGGACCCGCGGGCCGGCGACGCGGGCGGTTCACGCCGCGGTCCCCCAGTGCAGGGCGACGATCCCGAGAGTCAGGCGTTCCCACGCGACGTCCGCGAAGCCCGCCGCCGTCATGCGCGCGCCGAGCGCGTCGGGGGTCGGAAACTGCAGGACGGAATCTGGCAGATAGGTGTAGGCGTTCGTATGTTTGGACACCGCACGACCGACGAACGGCAGCACGCGTCGGAAGTACGTCAGGTAGGCCGCCCGCACGAGCCGCGTCTTCGGCAGGGTGAACTCCAGTACGACGAGCCGGGTGCCCGGGCGCAGAACCCGACGCAGCTCGCGGAACCCGGCGTCCACGTCCACGAGGTTACGGATCCCAAAGCCGACGATCGCTCCGTCGAACACCGCCTCGCCGAACGGCAACCGGAGCGCGTCGGCCCCGACGGGCCGGAGCGCCGCCGCCTTGCGTCGACCGAGTTGCAGCATCGGCACCACGAAGTCGGCCCCGACCACGCGTCCGCGAAACCCGTCGCGGTGCGCCAGCTCCACCGCCAGGTCGAGGGTGCCGGCACACGAGTCGAGAAACCGCCCGTCCGGGGCGCGCTCCCAGGCGAGCCTGCCGACGGCCCGCCGCCGCCATGCACGATCGACGTTGAGGCTCAGCAGGTGATTGAGCAGGTCGTAGCGCGGCGCGATGGCCGTGAACATGTCCCGCACGTACGACCGCTTCGCGTCGCCGGAGAGCACGGGGGTGTCCAGCGGCGCCTCGGGCATAGGCGCGAAACATACGGGCCCGCGTGAACGCGTCGCAAGCGGACTCGCGCGACCGGATCCGTGCGCCGGGCGGGGAACCCGACGCGTGACCGGCTCCTGGGATCTCGAGCGCGCGTCCGACCGCCAGGTCGTGGCGTGGGCCCAGGACGGCGACGAAGCCGCGTTCCGCGAGCTTGTGCGCCGCTACCAGCGCCCGGTCTTCTCCCTCGTCTATCGCATGGTCCGCGATCGGGAGCTGGCCGAGGACCTGGCGCAGGAGACGTTCATCAAGGTCATGAACGCGATCGATTCCTACCGACCGGAACACAAGTTCTCGTCGTGGGTCTTCAAGATCGCGAACAACGCTGCCATCGATCACCTGCGCCGCAAGGACCTCGACGCCCTCTCCCTCGATGGGGCACCGGACGCCGTGACGGCCGAGTGGCGCGAGGCCACCGCCCTGCAGATCAGCGATCGATCGGAGTCCCCGCTCGAAGAGCTCGAGGCGCGGGAACTCGGTTCGCAGATCGAGCAGGCGATTGCCCGGCTGCGACCGGAATACCGGGCCTGCATCATGCTGCGGCACGTCGAGGGACGGGCCTACGAAGAGATCGCGACTGTCCTGGGTCTGCCGTTGGGAACCGTGAAGACCTACATCCACCGCGCGCGGGGCGAACTGCGCGATTACCTGGGGCCGTTGCGGGAATGAACGCCCCCAGCGCGTGAAACCTCGACTTCCCCTATCCGTAGGGTGGGCTGACATGAACGACGACGCAAATCTCCCGGTGGACGAGGGCGCCGACCCCGCGCTCGATCGATGGTTGGACGGCCTGGGCCGTTTCAGCCCGCGACAGGGGTTTGCCGATCGCGTCGTGGCGCAGGTCCGCGTCCCCCTGCCCCGCTGGTTGCGGGGGCTGCGGAACTGGGGACGCGGATTGGTGACCGGCGTCACCGGCTGGACGCTCCTCGCTACGGCGTCCCTCGCGACGGCCGCGGCCTGGGGGTCCATGGTGGCCGTCGGGATGCGGTACGACACCGTCGTCCGCGAGGGCGTTTCCATTTCCTGGACCGAGGCAAGCGCGATGGTTCGGGGGGCGGCGACGGACGCGCTCCTCGTGCCGGCGGGCGAGGTCCTCGTCGCCGGCGAGCGGTGGCTCGCCGCCACGGGCCTCCCGTTCCGGGGTCTGATGATCGCGTACGCAATCACGATAGTGGTGAGCGCCATCGCTCTTTGGTGGCTGATGGCTCAACCTGCACGGACAAGGGTCTAACCGATGCGGCACGGCAATCTCCTGGCCCTCACGGGCCTCCTGGTTGGGGCAGGCCTGCCGGCGCAGGCGACGGCGCAGGCCACGGCCGCTCCGCATGTAGTGAGCTACTCGGTCACCACGTCCTCCCGCGAGAGCGGCGCCCGGTTCGAGTGGTCGGACGGGCGTGCCCTCGAGATCCGTCTGCGCGGGGGCGACGTCCTGGTGGACGGCGCCCGCGTCGGCGGGTACGCGCGGGGCGGGGCGCTCGAGACCGAGTGGCGCGCGCTGCTGGCCTGGACTGGCAGCCTCACCACCGACGAGGCGGTCGCGGCCGTGCGCAGCTGGACGCCGGAGGGCGTAACCGGCTCGGAGGCGCAGGCACTGGATGCGGTGCGCGCGCGCTTCGACGCGCTGCGGGCCGGCCAGACCGTGGCCGTCGCGCCACCGGCACCACGAGCACCACGGCCGGAGATCGCCGAGGCGGTGGCCGCCGCGGAACAGGCCGCCGCGGAGGCCCGCGTGCACGTCCACGAACTCCGCGATCAAATCCGGAACAGCGTGCGGGTGAGTGTCGGCAACGGCCTGGAGGAGGGCTTCCGGCCACCGCCCCAGCCGCGGTTCACGACGCCCATCGAGGCGGCCTTCCACGGCATCATGGGTCTGCTGGGCGCGTTCGTCGCCCTGAGCGCCATCGGGTTCGGCATCAGCTTCTTCGGCGGCCGCCAGCTCGACGTCGTCGCAAGCACGGTCTCGGCCTCGTGCGCCCGGTCGTTCTTCGTCGGCCTGTTCGCCCAGCCGCTGGTGATCCCGGCGTTCGGGGCCACGATCGCCGCCCTCGTCCTCACGGTGGTCGGCATCCTCGTCGTCCCCGTGGCGATCGTGGCCTTCGTGGCCACCCTCATCGCCGCCGTGCTCGGCGGGTACCTGGCCGTGGCGCGGGTGGCCGGCTCGGCCTGGATGAAGCGACGGCACGGCGACCACGGGATCGAGGGATTCGGCGTGCTCCGTTCGGTGGCCTACGGCCTTGCCATACTGCTCGCCGTCTGGCTCCCCGCCGCCGTGCTCGGTTGGGTGCCGGTGGCCGGGACCGTCCTCACGTGGACGGCCGCCGGGGTGACCTGGGCGTTGGCCACGACCGGCTTCGGCGCCGCCATCCTGACGCGGGGCGGCACGCGGACGACCTTCGGCCATCGGTTCGCCCCGCCCGAGCTGCCACCGGCCTCGCTGTACGAGCGGTCCGGCCCCGAGATCTCGACGGCGGAATGGATGGGACACCAGCGATGACCCTCCGGGGGTTCGGGACGGGCGTGCTGACCGCCCTGCTGACCCTCCCGGCGGCCGCGGGCGCGCAGGAGTACCGCACCGTGCGCCAGTCACGTCGGCTCGACACATCGGCGCCCGTCACGGTGACCGTCGAGTTCGCCATCGGTCGGTTCCAGGTGGGCCCCGCCAGCGACGGCCGGCTCTACCACGTCGACCTCACGTATGTCGAGAATCTCTTCGATCCCTCCATCGACTACGATGCCGCTCGCCGCACGCTCGACGTCCGGGTCTCGGAGACCCGCGGGAACATCAAAGCCCGCGACCTCAAGAACCCGCGGCAGGCACTGACGCTCCAGCTCCATCCGAACGTTCCGCTCGACTTGGATCTCGAGTTCGGCGCGGTCAAGGCGGACCTCGCCCTGGGCGGCCTCGCGCTGCGCCGGGCCCGCGTGGAAACCGGCGCGAGCGAGACCGTGCTCTCGTTCGACCGTCCGAACGCCATCATTTGCGACGAGCTGCGCCTCGAGGTCGGGGCCGCCAAGCTCACGACCCGCGCGCTCGGAAACAGCCGCTGCCGTGCCGTCCGTTTCGAAGGCGCCGCCGGCCAGGTCGAGCTCGACCTCTCCGGTGCCTGGCCCGAGGGCGAGGTGAGCGTGGACGTCTCGGTCGCGTTCGGCGAGGTCCGGCTGCGCGTTCCGCCGGGGATTGGCGTCCGGCTGCACACCGAGCGGATTCTGGCCCGCGTGGATCGCGCCGACCTGGTGAAGCAGGGCTCCGCCTATTACTCGGCCGACTATGAACGGGCCGCCACCAAGCTCGACATCGACGTGAGTACCGCCGTGGGAAACGTGGTCTTCGAATGGACCCGCTGACCGACTGATCTGCCGCGTTGCCCCTCTACGGCCCGCCGCACCCGGCGGGCCGTCTTGCGTGGGGGGGGCACGGGGCCGCAACGTCACCCCACCATGGCGCCGCCCGCCCCCGCGTTTTCCTTCATCCAGATCCCGCGCCCCGTCCGGCGCATGTTGCTCGTCCGATCGGCGGTCCTCTGGGTGGCGGCCCACGTGGTGGCCGTGGCCGGCGCGGTGGCCGGCGGAGCCGTCCGCCAGCCGGGGGTGCTTACCCCGTCCGCCGCCCTGCTCACCGTGGTGCTGGTGAGCGGGCTGATCGTACTGGACGTGCGGCGGCGTGGTGAGCACGTGCTGTTGGGAAACCTGGGGATCGGCACCGGAGCCATCGCCACGACCGCCGCAGTGGTTCCGGCCGCCGCGGAGCTGCTCGTCTCGCTCGCGGCGGCGCTGTGAACCCCTTCTTTGCGGTCGAGGGAGTATGGCGGTCGTTCCGGGGGCGCCCGGTCCTGCGCAATGCCGCGGTATGGACCTACCCGGGGGCGATCACGGTGCTGCTGGGTCGGAACGGTGCCGGCAAGACGACGCTGCTGCGCTTTGCGGTAGGGCTGGTGCGCTCCGATACGGGAATCGTCATGCTGGGCTCGGAGCGATTCCCGCGGCCGAAGCTGAGCGCACTGGCGGCCCGTGGGCTCTTCTACCTGGCGGACCGGGATCTGCTCACCACCGCACTTCCGGTCCGGGCGCACTTCGACGCTGTCGCCGAGCGGTGGGGAGCCCCCGCCGAGGCGGAGGCCATCGACGCCTGCCAGGTGAGGCCGTTGCTGAACCGCCGGCCGGTCACCCTGTCGGGCGGCGAGCGGCGCCGCCTCGAAGTCGCGCTGGCGGAGGCCCGGGCGCCGACCTGTCTCCTGGCGGACGAGCCGCTCCGCGGCCTCGCACCGCTGGACGCCGCGCTGATCGCGCGGCGCCTGCGGGCGTTGGCGGCACGCGGCTGCGCCGTGCTGATCACCGGTCACGACGTGCGGCCGCTGCTCGCGTTGGCCGACCACGTCGTGTGGATCACGGCCGGAACCACGCACTACCTCGGCACGCCCGCGCAGGCGCGGGCGCATCACCTGTTCCGTCTGCAGTACCTGGGAACCCACGAGTCGCCCGAGTGAGGCCGCCATGACCCCAATCCCCCGACCCGGCCCCGACGAATACGACCCCTACTACGCGGGGTATGTCACCGCCGTCCCGTCCGGCGACGTCCTGACCTTACTCGACACGCAGACGGCGGAACTGGTCACCTGGCTCCGCGCCCTGCCGCCCGGTCGCGAGGGGCATCGCTACGCGCCGGGCAAGTGGAGCATCCGGGAGGTCGTTGGCCACCTGTGCGATACGGAGCGGGTGTTCGCGTACCGGGCGCTGCGGTTCAGCCGCGGCGACCAGACCCCACTGCCCGGCTTCGAGCAGGACGACTATGTGCCGGAATCCGGCTGCGAAACGCGGACCCTGGCCGACCTGATCGACGAGTTCCTGGCGATCCGCCGCGCCACCGTGGCGCTGTTCCGCGGTATGACGGACGCAATGGCGGCACGACGCGGCACCGCGAACGGCGTCGAGATCTCCGTGCGCGCGCTGGCCTACATCGTGGCCGGTCACGAGCGGCATCACGCGCGCGTGTTGCGCGAGCGCTATGCATGAGCGCGTCTTCGGACCTCCGGTTACGTTTCAGCCGGTTTGAACAGTGAGGATCCGGTGACTACATCCACGACGCTGGCGTTCGAGCTCACGCTGCTGGACGGATACGCGCAGGCCGTCGAGAAGGTGACCGGGGCGCTCCAGGCCGAGGGCTTTGGGGTCCTGACCCGCATCGACGTGGACAAGACACTCAAGGAAAAGCTCGGCGCCGATTTCCGCCCCTACGTCATCATCGGGGCGTGCAACCCCCCGCTGGCCCACAAGGCGCTCACCCACCGGGCCGATGTGGGCCTCATGCTTCCCTGCAATGTGACGGTGGAAGCGGATCCCGCCGGCCCGGGCTGCCGGGTTCGCATTGCCGACCCCGCGCTCATGCTCTCCGTCGGGGACTTCGACCGCGATCCCGTGCTGCGGGACGTGGCCGCGGAGGCCCGCACGAGACTGGCGCGTGTCGCCGAGGCGCTGCGCTCCACGTAACCGGGCCGGCGAGCCGGCTCGTTCCCTCACCCCAACCCGGAGTTAGAGCATGAGCATCGCGAAGGACTTCAAAGCGTTCGCCATGCGCGGCAACGTCGTGGACATGGCCGTCGGTATCATCATCGGCGGCGCATTCGGCACGATCGTCAAGTCGCTGGTGGACGACGTCTTGATGCCTCCCATCGGGCTGCTGCTCGGGAACGTCGACTTCTCGAACCTGTTCCTGACCGTCAAGGAAGGCGCGATGGCCGGCCCGTATGCAACAGTGGCGGCCGCCAAGGAAGCCGGCGCGGTGACGGTCAATTATGGCCTGTTCATCAACAGCGTCGTGAGCTTCCTGATCGTGGCGCTCGCGGTGTTCTTCGTGATTCGCGCCATGGTGCGCATGCAGGAGCCGGCACCGGCCGCGGCGCCCACCACCAAGACCTGCCAGTACTGTCAGACGAGCATCCCCATCAAGGCCGTGCGGTGCCCCCACTGCACCTCGGAACTCAAGGCGGCCTGACGGTGCCGGTCACCAGGGTCGCGCGCGCGGCCCTGGTGGCCGCGGTCCTCGGCGCGGGTGGCGCGTGCGGTGGCCCGCCACGCCCGCCCACGGTGCTCGTGGTGCCCGCGCCACCGGCGCAGGTCGTCCACACGGTGTTCCTCGTGGGCGATGCCGGCGTGCCCACCCCGCAGGACCCGGTCTTGGCCGCGCTCACCGCCCAAGTGCATCCTCGTGCCGACCACAGCACGGTCGTGTTCCTGGGGGACAACATCTATCCCCGTGGCCTGCCCGCCGCGGGCGGCCGCGGCCGACCGGACGCGGAACGCCGACTCCGGTCGCAGCTCGAGGCCGCCCGCGGCGCAGCTCGTGTCGTCTTTGTCGGCGGGAACCACGATTGGGCCAGCGGGGGCGACGACGGATGGGACGCGATCCGCCGCCAGGAAGCGTTCATCGCGGAGCACGGCGGACCCACCTTCAGGCTGCTCCCCGGTGGGGGCTGCCCGGGTCCCGCCGTCACGGATCTGGGCGACGGATATCGACTGGTCGCGATCGACACACAGTGGTGGCTCCACGGGGGCCCCAAGCCCGTGGATCCGACCTCCAGTTGCCCAACCGACAGCCCCGGCGAAGTCGCGGACGCGTTGCGGCACGCCATCAGCGGGGATTCCGGACGGGGGGTCGTGGTGGTGGGGCATCATCCGCTCCTCACCGGCGGTCCCCACGGCGGGTTTTTCAGTTGGCGGGACCACCTGTTTCCGCTCACCGCCTGGAAACCCTGGCTCTGGCTCCCGCTGCCGATTCTGGGTTCGGCGTACCCGCTGGCGCGCAACCTGGGAATCAGCCGGCAGGATCTCTCGTCCGGCGCGTACCAGGAGATGCGGGATTCGCTGGCCGCCGCCCTTCGCACAGCCCCGCCCCTTTTGTACGCCTCGGGTCACGAACACACCCTCCAGGTGCTGGACGGCGAGGCGTTTGGAGTTCAGCTTCTTGTCGTGAGCGGCGCCGGGGCGTACCAGCATACCAGCGGCGTCGCCCACCTCCCGGAAACGCGCTATGCGCGCGGCGCGAGCGGCTTCGTGCGGCTCGAGCTGTTGGGTGACGCACGGGCCAGACTGGGGGTCGTAACCGTCGAGACCGATGGCACTGTTCGCGAGGACTGGGCTTTCTGGCTGGAGCATGGTCGCTAACCTGACGCGCCTCGCGGCCGCGGTGTGCGCCCTGGCGGCGGCCCCGGCGGCGCTGGGTTCGCAGGAGCCGATGCCGATGCCGGGACCGGGCGACACGATCCGCACCGCCCCGGGGCCGCACTACGCGGCGGGCGCGCTGCACCGCGCGTTCTTCGGCACGGACTATCGGGTCCTGTGGACGACGCCCGTGACGGTGCCCGCGCTCGATCTCGTCCACGTCGCCGGGGGACTCACGCCCACCACGGCCGGGGGCCGGTTCCAGACCAAGTCGCTGCGGTTCCGTGGCGCGGACGGGTACGCGTACGGGTTCCGCTCGGTGGACAAGGACCCGGCCGTGCTGCCGCCGGAGCTGTCCGGGACCTTCGTCGAAGACCTCGTGCGCGACCAGACCAGCGCGCAGCATCCGTACGCGCCGGGCGTGACCGCCCCACTCATGGAGGCGGCGGGGATCCCGCACACCGATCCGCGCCTGGTGCTGCTGCCCGACGATCCCGGACTCGGCGAGTTCCGGGAGGAGTTCCGTGGCATCATCGGGTACTTCGAGCGCCGCGCCACGATCGAGCCAGGCCGGCCGGGGTTTGCGGGCGCGCTCGAGATCATCGAGAGCGACGAGCTGCTCGCGCGGACGGAGCGCGGACCCGCCGACCGAGTGGACGCGCGGGCGTATCTGAATGCCCGGCTGTTCGACCTGCTCATCGGCGACTGGGACCGCCACCGCGGGCAGTGGACGTGGGCCCGTCGCACGCCGGACGCGCCCCACCAGTGGATTCCCATCCCGGAGGACCGGGACCAGGCGTTCGCGCGGTTCGACGGCTTCCTGCTCGGCGTGGCACGGCTGGCGACCCCGTTCATCATGAACTACGGCGAGCGGTACGGCAGCGTCTTCGGGGCCACGTGGAACGGGCGCGACCTCGATCGCCGCTATCTCACCGAGCTCGACCGCCCCGTGTGGGATTCGCTTGCGTCCGCGCTCACTGCGCGGCTCACCGACTCCGTGATCGACGCGGCGGTGCGGGCGCTGCCGCCGGAGGCGCTCGTGCTCGACGGCGCGCGGCTGGCGCGCACGCTCAAGGCCCGGCGCGACGCCCTCGGCGCCTACGCCATGGACGTCTACGATCTGCTCCTGGCCGAGGCGACCCTGCACGCCACCGATGCGGCGGAGCACGTCACGGTGGATCGGCTCGCGGACGGCCGCGTGGAGGTGACCGTCGCCGAGCGCGGCGGCACGGCGGGCCCGTACCTCCGGCGGGTCTTCGACCCCGCCGCGACGCACGATCTGCGGCTGTTCCTCCACGGCGGGACGGATCAGGTGGTGATCCGGGGCCGCAGTCGCGCCATCACGCTGCGCGTGGTCGGCGGTGGCCAGGCGACGGTGGTCGACTCGTCGGGGGACGGGCACGTGCGGTTCTACGCGACCGGCGACGATCGCGCGGTCGGCCCCGCGCCGACGCACGTGGACACCCGGGCGGACGTGGGTCCCCCGCCGCCTCGGCCGTACGACGACTATCGTGACTGGGGCTCGTTCTGGATGCCGTCGTGGTGGGGCAGCTTCGGCCCGGACCTGGGAGCGTTTGTGGGGGGTGGCATCGAGCGCACCGATTACGGGTTCCGCAAGTACCCCTATGCCGCGCGTTTCCGGCTGCGGGCGGGGTGGGCGTTCGGAGCGACCACCGGTCGCGCCGACTTCGATGCCGTCGTGCATCGGGAGAACTCGCGCGCCCGGACCACGCTGTACGTGCGTGCCTCGGGCATCGAGATCGTGAAGTTCCACGGGCTCGGCAACGAGATCGTCCTGTCCGGCACCGATGATTTCTATCGCGTGCGGCAGCAGCAGTATCTCTTCCTGCCGGGTCTCGTGTATCCCCTTGGCCGGCACGGCGAGGTCGGGCTTGGGGCAACCGTCGAGTTCGTGAAGACCCGGGACGGCGACGGTCGGATCGTGGATGTCACCGCGCCTTATGGCGCGGGGGAATGGGGCCAGGTCGGCGGGCGGCTGCGCCTGGCCTGGGATTCGCGCGATCAACCGGGATACGCCACGCGTGGCCTCTACGCCGCCGTCATTGGCGGGATCGCCCCGCCGATCTGGGACGTGGACTCGACCTACGGGTACGTCGAGGGCACCGTTTCGACGTATCTCACGGCCCGGTCGGCGCCGTTGCGACCCACGCTGGCGCTGCGCGCCGGGGGCAAGCAGGTGTGGGGGCCCTACCCGTTCTTCGCCGCGGCGTTCATTGGTGACGCGGCCAGCGTGCGCCTGGGTCGGCAGAACCGGTTCGGCGGCGACGCCGCCGTCTACGGCAACGCGGAACTTCGGGTCCGCCTCACGCGTTTCTTCTTCATACTACCGGGCGACCTGGGCCTCTTCGGACTGGCGGACGCCGGCCGCGTGTTCCTGGAGGGCGAGTCGTCCGACCAGTGGCATTCGTCCTTTGGTGGCGGTCTGTGGGTGTCCGTGCTCCGCCCGGGCACCATTCTAAGCGTCGCCGTCACGCGCGGCGCCGGACGCACGGGCGTGTACATCGGCAGCGGGATGGCCTTCTGAGATGAGCGGACCTCGCGTACGACGCGCTACGAGTCCTCCCCCGCGGGCAACCGGCACTGGGTGGCGTTTCCCGTCGCTCCCCGCCGACCTGCTGGATCAGTCGTGCCGCCGGGTGGGCATCGCGGCGCTCACCTTCGCCGGGCTGTGGGCCTTTGCGCTGCTGATGAACCTGGTCGTGAGCCCCCTGATTCCCGGCGAAATGCCCATCGGCGAGGGGACCTGGCCCATACCGGGCATCCCGGTAGCGGCCGCGGGCTTGGTGCTGTCGCTCGGGATGATCGGCGTCGCCAACAAGCTGCACGATCGCCCCAACCTCCTGCTCGATCTCGGGTTGGGCTTCGAGGTGCTGACGGCAGCGCTCGTCGGCTTCCTCGGCCAGTGGGAGCCCGTGCTCGCGACGGGCCGCATCTCCTGGATCTGCGCGATCGTGCTCATCTACCCCGCCATCGCGCCGAATACGCCCGGCAAGACGTTCGCCGCCGCCGTGACGGCGGCCAGCATGGATCCCCTGTGGTACGGGGTGGCCCTGCTCCGCGGCTTCGAGTCGGACGTGACGACGTTCGCGCTGGTGTGGAGCTTCGGCGCGAACTACCTGTGCGCGCTGCTCGCCGTGGTGCCGGCTCACATCATCCAGCGCCTCGGCCGCCAGGTGAGCCGGGCGCGCGAGTTGGGGAGCTACCGCCTCGGGGAGAAGCTGGGGGGTGGCGGCATGGGCGAAGTGTTCCGCGCGGAGCACCGCCTCTTGGCGCGCCCCGCAGCGATCAAGCTGATCCGGCCCGAGCTGCTCGGCGGGAACGGCCAACAGGCCGACGTGCTCGTCGAGCGCTTCCGCCGCGAAGCCGAGGCGGCCGCGATTCTCCGCTCGCCCCACACGATCGAGCTGTACGACTTCGGCATCGCCGATGACGGCGCGTTCTACTATGTGATGGAGCTCCTCGACGGCGTGCCGTTCGACGCGCTGGTCGACCGGTTCGGTCCCCTCCCCGCCGAACGGGCCGTGTACCTCATGCTCCAGGCCGCCGATTCCCTGGCCGAGGCGCATGCCCGCGGGCTGATGCACCGTGACGTGAAGCCGTCGAATCTCTTCGCCAGCCGCGTGGGCCTCACCGTGGACTTCGTGAAGGTGCTCGACTTCGGGCTGGTGAAGCGCGAGGGCCCGCGTGGCGCCGATGACGCCATGCTCACGGCGCCGGACATCGCCACGGGCACGCCAGCGTTCATGGCACCCGAGGTGGCCCTGGGCGATCCCGACGTCGATCACCGCGTGGACGTCTACGCCCTGGGGTGCGTGCTCTACTGGCTGCTCACCGGGCGCCTGGTGTTCGAGGCCGACCAGCCGCTCCGGCTGATGCACAAGCACATCAGCGAGCCGCCGGTGCCCCCCTCGCAGCGGACGGAACTCGTCGTGCCGGCCGCGCTGGACGAGTTGGTGCTCGCCTGCCTCGAGAAGCGGCGCGAGGACCGGCCGGCGCATGCCGGCGAGCTGGCGACGCGCCTGGCCGCACTCGGGCTGGCGGAACAGTGGACCCGGGAACGCGCGCGGCGCTGGTGGGAACTCAATCTGCCCGACAGCGGCGAGCCCTGCGGACCCTGCGATCAGGGTGAGGTCGTGCCCGCGCTGGCGGCCGCCACACCGTGAGCCATCCGCAGCAGGCGTCACCGCTCGACCGGTTCCTCCGGCTGTTCACGGACATCCGGCCCGGCGAGGCAGCGACGGCGCTGCTCCTGGCGCTCAACGTCTTTCTCTTCCTGTCGTCGTATTATGTCGCCAAGGTCCTGCGCGAGCCGCTGATCCTGGCCGGCGGCGGCACCACGCTGACGGGCCCACAGCTCAAGAGCTATACGGCCACCGGGGCGGCGCTCCTGCTCCTGATCGCGGTCCCGGCGTACGGGGCACTCGCGGGCCGCGTCCCGCGCCGCCGGCTCATCAACATCGTGACCGCCATCTTCCTCGCGTGCTTCGCGGTGTTCTTCGCGCTCGCGCAAACAGGCCTCCCCATCGGGGTGCCCTTCTTCGTGTTCGTGGCCGTGTTCAACGTGATGATCGTGGCGCAGTTCTGGGCGTTCGCCAACGACGTGTACACGGAAGAGGAAGGCAAGCGGCTGTTTCCCATCGTCGGCGTCGGCGCCTCGGCGGGTGCGGTGGCCGGCTCGGTGCTCGCCGGCCGATTGATCGAGCCGCTCGGGCTCAACATGCTGTTCCTGGTGGCGGGCGCCATTCTCGTGGCCGCCACCGTGATCACCAACGTGCTGGATCGCCGCGAGCGGCGGCGGACCGAGACACGGCAGCCCGACGCGCTTACGAGCGGCCTGCTGCCGGCGGCGACCGGCCAGTATCGCGCCGCCACGGGCGAGTTCAAGACCGTGACGGCGGAGTACCGGCGAGAAACCG
>JBFGDF010000085.1:0-13046 GCA_041580775.1 Gemmatimonadales bacterium | reverse complement strand
GAAGCCATGCGCGGCGCAGCGGACCGGTGGCCCCGCCGTCTTCCCGACCGCCCGTCCGCCCGCCGTTCCGTCTTTCCGTCCTTCCGTCTCTCCGTCCCGCAAGTACTTACACGGTACCTGCACGACGGCGCGCACCAGCAGCTGCCGGTCCTCGACGTAGGGCTTCCCGAACGTGATTCGTTGGGTGTGTCCCAGGAGCCAGGTGGCCGCGGCGTCCTGCAGGGTGGGGGTGTCGTCGTCGAGATCCGCGACCCGCAGCGTCACGGCCAGCTCGCGACACTGCCGGCCCAGCGATCGGCATGGAGGAACCGGCGCCACGTGTCAGCGCCCGAGCACGCGCAGGCAAGGGAGCGGGTCGTCCGACAGCACGAGACGATTCGAAAGCGCACAGCTCACGGTCTGGCCGAGCGGGGGCGCGACCCGCACGGTGTCCGACACGGCGGGTGGCAACTGGCCGAACCGGAACCGGAGGACGATGGTCTGGGCCACGAGCCGAATCCGGTAGTACCCGGCCGCGTCCGCCCGCACGCAGGTCGTGTCGGATCCAAACGCGCAGACCTCGGCGTTTGGCAGCGGGACCTGATCCTCGGCAGCGTACACCCAGCCGTCCACAATCGCGGTGGGTGGGCCGAAGCCCAGGATGGCGCACCCGGTGAGGCCGGCGGTGAGTACCGCAAGTCCAAGCAGGGAAGGGGATTGCATGGCGACTGAAAGCTCACCGATTTCATTCGGCGCGCAACCCCGTCCCCCTACCACGGGTCCCTGTGCATGGGTATCTTGTGACCGCGTTCACAAGCCCGCCCCGCGACGCCAGCCGCGCGCTCGCGGGGCGGGGTCGAAATAGTCGAAACGGCCGGGGCGCGCGTGACTGCGCGCAGGGAGTTGGAGATGCGTCAGGTGTTGGCAGCCGTCGCGCTCGTCGCGGTGGCGTGCGGGGGCGGGGAACCGCGGGCAAGTGCCAGCGCGGAGGGTGCGGCCGCGCCGCCGATGGCCGCGGCGCAGGAGGTCCCGGCGGGCGTGACCGGAACCGTGCATCAGGTGCAGATGCTGCTGACGGCCGACGGCAAGTACGTGTACGAGCCGGCGACGCTCACCATCAAGGTCGGTGACCGCGTCCGCTGGATCAACGTGAGCGGTGGCCCGCACAACGTGGCGTTCTATCCGGACAAGATCCCGGCGGGCGCCGAGGAGGTGTTGCGCGCCAGCATGAAGGAGCAGATGAGCCCGCTGGCCGGCAAGCTCATGATTCAGCCGAACGAGGCGTACGAGGTGTCGTTCGCGGGCACCCCCGTGGGAAGCTATGCGTACTACTGCACGCCCCACGAGATGCTCGGCATGAAGGCGACGCTCACTATCCAGCAGTGACGGGAATCGACGCGACCGTGGGAGCCGTGCGGGCCGTGAGGTCCGTACGGCTCTCGCGCGTTCGGGGGCCGACGCCGTGAGCGGCACCCGCCGCCGGGTCGTGCTGCTCCTGCTCGACGGCGCGCGGCACGATGTGTTCGCGAGCCTCGCGGCGCGCGGGGACCTGCCCCACATTTCGCGGCACATCCTCGACCCGGGGGGCATGACGCCCGCCACAACCGTCTTCCCATCCACGACGGGCGTGGCCTATCTCCCGTTTCTCACCGGTTGTTTTCCGGGTACGTGCGACGTGCCCGGCATCCGATGGCTCGACGTGCGGCGCTATCGCGGTCGGTGGTGGGAAGACCGGGACCACGTGCGCAGCTATTGCGGGTACCAGGGCGGGCTCCTCAACACCGATCTCAAGCCCGGGATCGCGACCTTGTTTGATCTGGTGTCCGACAGCATCGGGATCTGTACCCCCTTCACGCGTGGGCTCAGGAATGGGCGCGAACGGGCTGGGGCTGCCCGCAAGGTGTGGGGGGGGCTGGCGCACTACACCGGCGGCTACGGCGTGCTGGAGCGGGCCGTCGGCCGGGCGCTCGTCCAAGCCGTGCGCGAGGGGCCGTCTTTCGTGTTCGCGGTCTTCCCGGGCGTGGACGGCGTGACCCATTTCCACGAGCCGGCATATCCCGACGTGCTCGACACGTATCGCGCCTTTGACGGCATCGTGGCGGATCTGGCGGCGGCGGGTGGCTTCGACGACGAAACGCTCGTGTTGCTCGTCAGTGACCACGGGCTGTCCCGGGTGGACCGGCACACCGATGTGAGCCTCGAGTTGGAGGCGATGGGCCTGCCCACGCTGCGCCATCCCGTCATCTGGCGGCGCGACCCGGTGGCGGCTGTGATGGTGTCGGGCAACGCGTCGGCGCAGGTGTACCTCCTCCCGGGCCGGGTGCGTGAACGGCGGTATGCGCTCCCGGAGATTGAAGCGGGCGCCGTGGCATCGATCCCGCCCGATGTCGTCCGGCGGCTTGCCGCTCGGCCGGGCATCGCCATCGTCGTGGCGACGGACGAGCGGGGTCTGGTGCTCGTGTCGCGCGACGGTCGCGCTCGGCTGCGCGAAGTCGACGGGGGGATCGCCTACGATCCGGTGACGGCAGACGTGCTCGCGCTGGGGCCGGCGGCCGTGCTCCCCGAGCGCGAGTGGCTCGCGCGATCCCTCGACGGCCGGTACCCCGACGGGCCGCTCCAGCTGCTGCAGCTGTTCCGATCGGCCCGCACGGGTGACCTCGTGGTGATCGCCGACCGCGGCGCGGACCTTCGGCTTGACTGGGAGGTGCCGGAGCACCGCTCCGGCCACGGCTCGCTCACCGCTGATCACATGCGCTGCCTCGCCGCGTGCAACGTGCCCCTCGACGGCCCGCTCCGTACGGTGGACGTGTTCCCGCTGGTCCTCCATCATCTGGGAGTGCCGATTCCCGCGGGCATCGACGGCGTGCTGCCGCGCTACGGAGCCCGGTGATGGACGCCTCGCCCGCCCAGCGGATCCGCCACGCCCTGCTCCGGCCCCGCGGCAACTTCGTCTGGGACGGCGTGGTGCGCGGCTCCGCGGTGCTGGCGCTCGCGGGCATCGGCGTGCTGGTGTACGGCTCCGCCGCCGCCGCCGGCCTCGTGGGGTTCACGGTCGTGACGATCTGGGTGAACGGTCCGCTCGGCATCTTCCTGCCGGCGACCTACGAGCCCATTCTCATGCTGTTCGGGCGGCTCTATCCACCCGTGCTCATCGCCGCGGTGGGGATCCTGGGCACGCTCTACATCGAGTTCCTCAACTACCACCTCTACGCGAAGATCCTGCACCTCCGGGGCTTCCGCGCCGCGCGGGAGAACCGCGTGGTCGCGGTCACGGTACGGCTGTTCGAACGGATGCCGTTCTTCACGGTCTGGTTGTGCAGCTGGTCGCCGTTGCCGTACTGGGCGATCCGAATCGTGGCGCCACTCGCGGGCTATCCGGTGCACCGCTACTTGCTGGCCACGCTGCTCGGTCGGTTCCCGCGGCTCTGGTTCTTCGCGGCCCTCGGACTATACTGGAGCATCTCCACGGAGTGGCTCGCGGCGATCACTCTGGGCTCGATCACCGTTGCCGCTCTCATCTGGTGGCTCAAGTCGCGCAAAGGTCGCAAGGCGCCGGCGCCGGCCACCGTGCCAACCACAGGAGACCTGGTTCCATGACGCACCGCACGATGATGACGCTCGCCGCCGCTGCCCTCCTCGCGACGGCGCCGCTCGCCGCCCAACAGCCGGGCGTGGGGCTCGACGCAGCGGCACCCTCGGGCGAGCTGGTCATCCTGATCGGGCCCGTCGACATCCCGCTCCCGACCATGGCCGGCATGAGCGGCGACGAGCATGAAGGGCACGGCGACCACCATGGGGCCATGGTCATGCCCCCGGTGGGAGAGATCGTCGTGCCGTTCGACGCGTGGGTGTACGGCTTTCGCTACGAGGTGGTGGATGCCCAGGGGAACGCCGTCCCCAGCGCGGTCCTGCATCACCTCAACGTGATCGATCCCAGTCAGCGCGACCTGTTTCTCCCGATCTCGTATCGCGTGGCCGCCGTCGGCAGCGAGACCGGGCCGCTGCGACTGCCTCGGCTGGTGTTCGGACATCCGCTGCGGGCTGGGCAGCGGCTGGTCGTGTCCGCCATGCTCCACAACCCGACCGACGCGGCGTACGCCGGCGTCACGGTGCGGTTCATCTTCGATTACGTGAAGACCGGCCGACCCTGGCCCCTGTTCCCGGTCTACACGTTCCAGATGGACGTCCGGTTCCCGGCGGGCGACAAGGACTTCGATCTGCCGCCGGGCGAATCGGTGTGGTCGTGGGAGGGGAGCCCGGCAATCGCGGGACGGATCCTCGGCGTCGGCGGCCACCTGCATCGGTACGCCGATCGCCTGACGCTCGAAGACGTGACCGCCGGCGAGACGATTTGGGTTGGCAAGCCGATTCTCGATGCGGACAGCCAACTGGTGGGTGTCACCGTGGGCCGGCTGTATCGCACGCTGGGCGTCGAGGTGCGGCCCGACCACGTGTATCGTGCGACCGTCGTCTACGACAATCCCACCGGCGCGGTGATCCCGAAGGGGGGGATGGGGCTGATCGCCGGGGTGTTTATGCCTTCCGGTCCGTGGCCGCGGGCACCCTACGCCGACGCCCTGTATCAGCTCGACCGGAAGCACTACCTGCGGGAAGTGCGCGGCGTGTTGAGTGAGATCGCGGGCGACTCCACCGGTGCGGCGTCGGCATCCCACGACCACAGCGCCCACAGCCACTGAGTCGCGGCGGCGGCGACCGGGCCGATCAGGAGCCCGGCCGCCGCGTCCACGGCGTAGTGCATCTGGCAGTAGACGACCCCCACCGTCATCAGCACGAACGGCAGGATCAACACGGCACCGGCGGGCCGCCACACCTGCCAAGTGACGATCACCGTGGCCAGCGTGGCGGCGACGTGCGACGACGGGAAGGCCGCGCCCACCGACGAGCCCGCGCCCAGCAGCCCGTAGACGAGGCGCGCGCTCCAGACCTCCCGCACCGCGCCGGTGGGATGCGGGAAGGCGTAGTTGGGTCCCGCGACCGGCCACAGGACGAACACCACGTAGCAGACCACGAAGGCGAGCATGGTCGCAAACACGATGCGGCGCGCCCCATCCCAGTCGCCGCGCCACGCGAGCAGTGGCCCGGGCAGGAGGATCATCGGGTAGTACGACAGGTAGGCGAGATGCAGCAGGCCCGACCAGAACACGGACGGCGCGTTGCGAATCCAGTCGTAGGACGGCTGTCCCCCGAACCAGGCCGCCTCCCAGCCCTGGACGGTCGCATCGTGGCGCAGGATCGCCTCGAGCCCCCAGTTCCCGTTCAGGATGCCGAGGGCGCTATAGAACCCGCCGAGCAGGAGCAGGGGATAGAAGGTGTGCAGGACCTTCCCGAGACGGGCGGTGGGCGGGAGCCGACGCACCATCACGAGCAAGACCGCGAAGAGACCGTGGGACGCCAGCAGCCACCCGTGACCGTCGGCGAGCGGACCGCGCGCGACGAGTACGACGGTGAGGAATGCGATGTAGCCCGCGAGCAGCCAGTCGGTGGGCGTCAGAGCCATCCCTGATTCCGGTACCAGGCGGCCGTCTTCGCGAGGCCCACGGAGAGCGAGTTGGTGGCGGTCCACCCCGTGTCCCGCTCGAGGGCCGCGGGCGAGCAGGTCCACGCCTCGGCAAGGAACTCGTTGGCCTTGTCGGCGGACAGCATGGTGGCGCGCCCCAGCAGCCACGCCGTGGTGCCCGAGACCCAGAGCCCGGCCCGCGCCAACGCCCCGGGGAGCGGCACCAGCCGCAGCGGTGGGGCGTCCGGTCGGACGGCGCGGGCGACCGCCTGGGCGAAGGCGCGCTGCCGTACGATGTCGGGATGGCAGGGGTAGTAGAGGCGCCCGGCGGCCTCCCGGGAACCGAGCACGGCGACCAGCGCGCGCGCCAGGTCCGAAACGTAGACGAACGACAGTTCCTGCGACCCGTCGCCGAAGACGGGCATGACGCCCTTCCGGACGAGGCGGAACACCCGTAGGAACTCGACGTCCCGCGGTCCGTAGACCGATGGCGGGCGCACGATCGTCCACGGCACGGTGCCGCCGCGCACCGCGATCTCCCCGGCGAGTTTGCTCGCCCCGTAATGGGTCACCGGCGCCTCGCGCTCGCCGCCCTGCAACTGGTGCCCGCGGGTCGAGGGACCGGCGGCCGCGAGCGAGCTCACGTATACGAACCGCGTGAGCCGGGGCGAGGCCGCCGCCAGCACGCGCCGGGTACCTTCCTCGTTCACCGCGAAGAACTCGGCCCGGGACCGTGCCGTGAGCACGGCCGCGCCGTGCACGATCGCCTCGACGCCTTCGGCCGCCTGGCGCAGCGCCGCTGCGTCGAACAGGGTGCCCTGCACCAGCCGCGGCCGCCGCTCGGCGAAGAGCGCTTCGGCCTTGGCGGGACTCCGGACCAGGCAGACGACTTCGTGCCCGGCGTCCAGCAGCTGCTCCACGAGATGGGAGCCGACGAAGCCGGTCCCGCCCGTGACGAGAATCCTCATGGGAGGGGACGGTCGTAGAGCCGCAGCGTCTTGTACGCGTCGAATCCCATGCGCAGCAGCCCGTTATTCATGGGCGCGTTGTCCTCGAGGATCCACCCCGCTTCGGCCCAGCGGTAGCCGAGCGCATAGCCCTTTTCCCAGATCCAGTGGTACATGAGGGCGTCGGCGCCGGTCATGCGATAGTCCTTGAGCAGCCCGAGAAGCAGGATGCGGATGCGCGTGATCTTCCGCGCCGCCAGCAGGATCTTGAGGATGCCGGGGAACAGGCGCCCGGACGGGTTGGTCTTGAGCGCGACGTTGAGGTCGGGGAGCGCGGCGGCGAAGCCGATCGTGCGGCCGTCCTGTTCGCAGAACACCACCAGATCCGGGACGACGACCGGCTTGAGTTGCGCCGCCAGGTGGTCGATCTCCGCATCGGTCATGGGCACGAAGCCCCAGTTCTTCTCCCAGGCCGAGTTGTAGACCGCCTTGATGCGCTCGACCTCTTCGTCGAACCGTTTCATGTCGATCGCACGCAGGGTGATCTTCTTTCGCTCGGCGAGCAGTCGGGCCCCCCGCATCAGCCGCTCCGGCATCTGCGGATTGCGGGTCTGGTACTGGAACATGTCCATGGACTTCGTGAAGCCGGCCCGTTCCACGAGATCGAGGTAGTAGCGCGGGTTGTGCGGGTTGAGCAGCGTCGGGGGGGTGTCGAAGCCGTGCACCAGCAGACCGCACTCGTCGTTGGTCGAGAACGAGGCAGGTCCGCGGATGGTGTCGAGTCCGCGCGGGGTGAGCCACGCGGCGGCCGCGGCGAACAGGGCGTTGGCGACACCCTGGTCGTTCGCGCACTCGAAGAAGCCGAAGAACCCAACCCGGTCGTCGTGGAACTCGTTGTGCGCGCGGTTGTGGATGGCGGCGATCCGTCCCACCACCTCTGCACCGCCCGGGCGCACCGCCAGGAAGTACTCGGCGTCCGCGTGCTGGAAGAACGGGTTCTTCCTCCGGTCCAGCATCTTGTGGACATCCATGCGCAACGGGGGGACCCAGAGTGGATCCCCCCGATGGAGGTGGTACGGAAACGCGATGAACCGGCGGAGGTCGGCGGCCGTGCGCACCGGCCGCACGGTTACGGCCTCGGTCAAATGACGCCCATCTCCTTACCGAGCGTAGCGAACTGCTCGAGGGCGAAGTCGATCTGCTCGGCGCTGTGCGTCGCCATCACGCTGGTGCGCAGTCGGCACTGGTCCGGCGGTACGGCGGGCGGCACCACCGGATTCGTGAACACGCCGGCATCGAACAGGCGCCGCCAGAACAGGAACGTCTTCTCCAGCGTCCCGATCAGCACTGGCACGATGGGGGTCTGCGTGGGGCCGATGTCAAACCCCAGATCGCGGCACCCCTGCTGCAGCCGGCGCGTGTTCTCCCACAGCCGCTCGCGGCGCTCGGGCTCATTGATCATGACGTCGAGGGCCGCGAGCACACCGGCCGTGTTGGCGGGCGGCAGCGCCGCCGTGAAGATGAGCGGCCGGCTGTTGTGCTTGAGGTAGTGGATCACCGACTCCGAGCCCACGACGAAGCCGCCGATCGAGGCCAGCGACTTGGAGAAGGTACCGACGATGAGGTCCACGTCGTCGACGACGCCGAAATGGGCGGCCGTGCCGTCACCTTTGGGGCCGAGCACGCCCACCGAGTGCGCGTCGTCCACCGCGAGCGCGGCCCCGTGTTTCTGCGCGAGGCGCACCAGCCCGGGCACGTCCGCGACGTTCCCTTCCATGGAGTAGACGCCGTCCACGATGATCATCTTGCCGCGGTCGGCGCGCTTCTGGAGCAGCCGGTCGAGCTGTTCGAGGTCCCCGTGGTTGAACCGCTCGGTTTCGCCGAACGACATCTTGGCGCCGTCTACGATCGACGCGTGGTCGAGCTTGTCGAGGAAGACGATGTCGCCGCGGCCCACCAGTCCGGAGATGAGCCCCAGGTTGGCCTGGTACCCGGTCGAGAAGACCAGGGCCGCTTCCTTGCCGAAGAACTGCGAGAGCCGGCACTCGAGCTGCTCGTGCAGGTCGAGGGTGCCGTTCAGGAACCGGCTGCCGGTGCAGCCGGAGCCGAACTGCTCGAGCGCCCGCTTGGCCGCCTCCAGGACCCGGGGATGGTGCGTGAGGCCGAGGTAGTTGTTCGACCCCATCATCACCCGGGACTTCCCCTCGATCATGACGACCGTGTCCTCGGCCTTCGAGATCGGCTTGAAATAGGGATATAGCCCGGCCGCCTGGACTTCGCGCGCCTTCGTGAAGTTCTTACATTTGTCGAACAGCGCGACGTGTTGTAGCGTCTGCGTATCCACTGGTTCCTCGAACGGGCCAGAGTCTAACACCCCAACGGCCCGGCGCCCGGCGCCGGGGATCATTAGCCTACGATACTACCGATGTTGCGAACGGGACACAAGGCCCGGTGGGCCAGGGCCATCTTGCTGCCACTGGCCGGGTTAGCGCTCTCGGCGCCGGCCGTCGCCCAGGAGTTGCCGCGGGCGCGCACGGCGACCGTAGGAGACGCCGTGTCGGCGGCTGTGGCGACCGCGCTACTGGTCAGCCCCCGGGTCTTCGGTTGGGGGCCGGACTCGGCGGGGTGTGCCCCGTGCGATCCGCAGGATCTGCTGGGGATCGACCGCGTGGCTGTCCATCCGCGCGTCGCCCAGTGGGACGGGCTCAGCACCCTCGGACTCTTCGGACTCGTCGGCGTGACGCTCGTGGATCTGGGTCGCCGAGGTGACGGCTTGCCCTACATGGTCGCTTCGCTTCAGGCCGCGCTGTGGACGGAAGCGGTCACCGAGGCGCTCAAGGCTGGGGTCGGACGCGAGCGGCCCGTGCTCTATACGTCGGACGCCACGCCCGAGGACGCGGGGGACCGCAACAACGTCCGCTCGTTTCCGTCGGGCCACACTTCGGTGGCGTTCTCGCTGGCGACCAGCTACTGGCTGAGCCGCCGCGAGCTCACCGGGTCGCCGGGCGTGCCCGGATGGCTCGCCGTCGCCGCCGCGGGCGGCGTGGGTGTGATGCGCATCGCGGCGGGCAAGCACTTCCCGTCGGATGTTCTGGCCGGGGCGGCGCTCGGCATGGTGAGCGCCATCGTGGTGCACGTGGTGCGGTTCTAGAGGGGCAGGCACATGCGGTATCGCGGAGGGCTGTCGGCGGGCGTGGCGGTGGCGCTGATGGTGGCGGCGACCCCCGAGCCGCTTCGTGGCCAGGGCGACGTCGAGCACCTGGGTCGCATCCACGGCGGCGCACTCCCGCCGGCCGGGTTCTACGAGCTGGTGCGGACCACCCCCGATGCGTTCGAGTTTTCCCCCGACAACGGCTGGATCCGGCGCGGGCGGGCCATCGCGGTCGCGCGGCGCGCTCGGCGGGCGGCGCTCGTGTCGCCGACTGGCGGTCCGCAATTGGCGCGGATGCAAGACGGCGTGATGACCGGCGATCTTCGGATGCCGGTCTTCCTCGTGCTCTACGCGAACACGGATTCGGCGGCCCTGGTGGCCGTGGCCTCCCGGACCACGATGGAAACCCGCGTGTTCGCCACGACGCCGGCGCCGCCCTACAGCGTGCACACCTACTACCGCGAGATCTCCAACGACACGCTCAACGTGTACGGGACGGTGCTCGAGTGGACGCGTGTCCCCGGGACCGACGTCGTCTACGAGGGGTTTCCCGGCTGCAACGGACTCTGCGGCACGTCCGGTGTCGGCACGCTGATCCGTGACATCGTCCAGTCGCACGACCCCACGCTCGACTACAGCCAATTTGACAACGACGGGCCGGACAACGTGCCCAACTCCGGCGACGATGACGGCTACGTGGACGCGATCGTCGTGCTGCATCCCGAGGTGGACGGGTCGTGCAAGAACGTGAATCCCGCGGCCCAGAACAGCATCTGGGCCCATCGCTGGATCTACCGAGGGTGGACCGGGTCCGACCTGGTCACGAACGACCTGTCGGCAACGCCCGGCTGGGGCAACGTGCGCATCCGCGACTACATCATTCAAGGCGGCCAGGGCGGTGACGGTGGTTGCACGAGCAACGCGCCGCTGGCGATGGGCCTCGTCGCGCACGAGGCCGGACATCTGCTCGGCCTTCCGGATCTGTACGACACCTCCGACCAGAGTGAAGGGATCGGCCACTGGGGACTCATGGGCTCCGGCAACTGGCGTGTGCCAGCACGTCCGGCCTACATGGAGGCGTGGTCGCGCAGCGAGCTGGGATGGGTAACCGAGGTCCCGCTGCCCCGTGACACCTCGATCGCAATTCCCCCCGTCGAGACCGCGGACTCGGTGTTCGTCGTCCCGATCCCTGGCACGAACGAGTACTATCTGCTCGAGAATCGGCAGCCCCTGGGCGGGGATGCGGACATCCACGGACCGGGACTGCTCATCTGGCACCCGGATTCGGTGCTGATCCGCGTGCGACGCGGCGCCAACACCGTCAACGCCCAGCTGCCACAGGGGCTCAAGCTGATTCAGGCCGATGGTCTCGATCAGCTGGGCGGGCGCCAGAATCGGGGCGATGCAGGTGATCCCTTTCCCGGCACCACGGCGAAGGTCGCGTTCCGGCACAACACCAATCCCGCTGCACGCACCAAGACGGGCGCGCTGACGCCGGTGGTGATCGACTCCATCCGCCAGGTGAGCCCGTCCGGCCCCGTCGCGCTGCGGCTCCGCCGGGGCTATCCACTGACCGTCACCACGACGGGGCCGGGGTCGGTGGCTGGCGATCCCGCTGCGGCGTTGGCGCCGGACGCGGTGTCACCGGCTGCGTCGACGGTCACTCTCGTCGCGGCGCCGAACGCCGGCGCGGTGCTCGACGGCTGGAGCGGCGACACCACGACCTCGCGGGACACACTACGGGTCGTGGTGAACCGCGCATGGACCGTGACCGCGACGTTCGCCGCGGAGCTGGCGGTGACCGCTCCGCTCCCGCCGCCGGCCGTGATGGGCGCCGCGTATCAGGTGAGTCTCACGGCCACTGGTGGCACGGGCAGCTTCACGTGGAGTCTCGCGTCCGGCCGGCTCCCGACCGGCGTCACTGTGCGGCAGGGAGGGCTCGTGGCCGGGATCCCGGAGGAGACGGGCGCCTTCCTGGCGACGGTGCGCGTGCGGTCGGGCAACCAGGCGGTGGACACCCCCGTCAGCATTCTCGTGAGCGCGCCGCAGTTGGTCGCCACCCGGGTGGTGGGACACCTGGTGGGCCCGGCCGCGCGGCAGACGCTCACCGTGGACGAGCTGCGCTACCTCGACCTCATCGGGAACCGGAACGGATTGTTCGACGTCGGCGACTTCCTGGCGTTCGTGCAGACCGCGGGCGGTGCGGTCTCGGCCAACGTGATGGCCGAGGCGCTGCGGACGGGGACCGACCGATGATCCGGCGTACGGTGTTGCTCCTGGCGGTCGCGGCAACCGTGACCTGCGACAGCGGGCCCAAGGTGGGGGACCTCGTGTTCGATCTCACCACGCCCAACCAAGACGACGGCGCGATCCAGTTCCTGGTCACGGCCACGGAGGCGGCGACGCTCGTCGCGGTCAACGCCGCCTGCATGGGATGCACCGTCTATGTGATTCCGACGAGCGAGACCGAGATCCGCGGGGTGCTCACGGGGTCCGTGGTGCCGGGCGCGGCCCTCCGCGTCACCGTGTCGGACGTCGGGAACAAGAGTCTGTATTCCGCCGTGGTGGTGGCCGTGGCGAACCGGGCCTTCACGTTGCGCTCGGCGGTGGGGTATACGCTCGGGACGGACTGACCGAATGACGGAATGCGATTCGACTGACGTCGGTCCCGCCGTCCCGCCACCTTCCCGTCCGTCGTTCCGACCTTCCGTCTTTCTCTCCTTTGCCGGCAACATTATCCGGGTTCGTGCGTAGAGACAGACGACGCCGGCTCCCACGCATCCGCACCGGCTCGCCCTTCACCGCTATTTCCGCTGCTCCCAGGGAGGTCATCTGATGATCGGTCGGTTGGTCGGATCGCTCGGCGTCGCACTCGTGCTCGCGTCGTCCGGCGCGGCAGCCCAGGATTTCCAGCTTACCATCGACAACATCATGCGCGGACCCGAGCTCGTGGGCCGTGCCCCACAGGGGCTCCGGGGCGGCGGCTTCGGCGGCGGTGGGTTCAGCTGGAGTCCGGACTCGCGCTACGTCTGGTTCCGCTGGCAGCAGCCCGGGACCGACACGAACCTGGTGGTGTATCGCGTCCGGCCCACCGGCGGTGCCCCGGAGCGTTTCGAGCAGGCGGATCCCGATACGATCCTGGCCGGTCCCGCCGAATGGTCGCGCGACCGCACCAAGGCCGTGTACACGCTCAAGGGCGACCTGGTGCTCTGGACCCCTCGTGGCGTCCGCAGGCTCACCGATACGCCGGGTCCCGAGTCGAATCCGCAGTGGTCCGCCGACGGGAGCACGCTCTACTTCCAGCGCGACGGCAACGTGTTCGCGCTCACCCTGGAAACGGCGGAGCTCAAGCAGCTCACCGACATCCGGCGCGGGAACGCGCCGCGAGAGGACAAGCCGGCCGACGGCCAGCGCAAGTTCCTCGAGGACCAGCAGAAGGAGCTGTTCGAAT
>JBFGDF010000084.1:0-13292 GCA_041580775.1 Gemmatimonadales bacterium | reverse complement strand
GGGCCCCCCCCGCCAACGCTCACGGGCTCAGGGTTCCTCGAACCCGAACCCGCTCCCCTCCCCGGCGGTCGTACGTACGACCCGCAGGACGCGGCGCTGCGTCTGATCGCCGGCCACCAGCGTGACGAGGTAGTCGCCGGTGTCCACCATGGGGCCCGCGCCGCGGCGGCCCGGGTTGTAGGTGCGATAACTGAGGCTGAACCCGCCGCCCCGCGTCCCTGGAGGCCGCAGCGCCTGCATGATCTCCCGAAGCTGGCTCTGGCCGGGCATCGCCGCTTCGCTGGCTTCTTCACCCGCCTGGGCCCCTTCGCCCTCCGACGCCTGTCGACTCGCCGGTCCCGACGTCTCGCCTGGCCGCTCGTTGAATCGGGCCGGTCCGCCCCCGCGCTGCCCGCCGCCGCCGAAGAACCGGCGCGCCAGACTTTGGAAGTCGCCCGTCTGGATGGCCTGCTTGATTCGATCGAGCATCATCTGGTTCATGCCGGTCTGGGCCAGGGAGTCGAACACGACGTCCACCCGCCGCATGAACTGCGTGCTGTCGCGCCGTTGAGCCGGCGACAGCGAGTCCGGCGCCGGCGGCCGCGCCCGGAGATTCCAGCTGACGCGGTGGACGCCGGGCCCACCTGGGCCCTCGACGACCTGTACCGTGTCGCCACGGACGTCCGTGATCACGAGGCGCGCACGCGCGCGCGGCTCGCCGCTCGTCAGCCGGTAGACGAACTCCGCCTCCGACCCAACGCCCGGCGCCGAGAACCACTTGTGTCCCGGTGATCCGCCCCCGACGGGTCGGTCACCGAACTCGTAGGCCGTCTTCGGTACGAACAGGTGCGCGGGTCCGGCCAGGACGGAGTCCGCCAGCTGTTGGAGCGGCGCGATGTCCACGATCCAGATGGACCGTCCGTGGGTGGCGGCGATCAGCTCGCGGTCCCGCGGGTGGATCTGCAGATCGTGCACGGGCACACTGGGGAGTCCGGTCATGAACCGCTGCCAGCTGGTGCCGCGGTCGAGCGACACGTACACACCCACGTCCGTGCCCACGTACAGCAGATGACGGCTGGAGGGATCCTCGCGGATCACGTGCACGAAGTCGGGGCCGCCTCGGGGGAGGTCGGCCGCGATCGAGCGGAACGTCTTCCCCATGTCCGTGGTGACGTAGACGTAGGGTGTGAAATCGTCCTCCCGGTGCCGGTCGAACGTCACGTAGACGGTCATGGTGTCGTGATGCGAGGGCTCGATGCGGCTGACCCACGTCTTGACCGGTACGCCCGGGAACCGGCCGGTCAGATTCTCCCAGGTGCCGCCGTCGTCCCGCGTCATCCAGACGTTGCCATCGTCGGTCCCGGCGAACAGCAGCCCGAAGCGCCGCGGGGATTCCGCCAACGCCGTAATGGTCGAGTGCGTCTCCGCCCCGGTAATGTCCGGCGTGATCCCGCCGGTCGCGCTTGTGCTGATGCGAATCCGCATCGTGTCGCGGGTGGTGAGATCCGGCGAGATGGGGTGCAGGTCGTCACCGCGCTTGGCGGACTTCAGGACCTTGTTGGCTCCGGCGTAGAACACGTTGGGGTTGTGGTGGGAAATGAGGAACGGCGTGCTCCAGTTCCAGCGCAGATCCAGCGCCGCCGAGTCGGCGCGCTGCCGCCGACGCAGATCGTCGAGCCGCTGGCGGAGCGCCCGGGGCGGACGGACCGTCGTATCCGGCCAGTCGACCGCCACCGAATCCTCGAACAGGGTCCAACGCGGCCGCCAGTCCGGCTTCTGGAGACTGCTCCGCTCGCCGGTCGCGAGGTTGAGCCGCGCCATGTTGCCGCCCTGCGACTCCGCGTAGACAATGGCGGGGTCACCCGGATCCTGCTGCGTGTAGAAGCCGTCGCCGCCGTTGATGAAGAACCAATGGAAGTTGGTGATGTCGCCGCGCGCCCGGCGGCTGGGCCCGCACCACGTGCCGTTGTCCTGCAGGCCCCCGCACACCCGGTAGGGAATCTCCATGTTGTAGCTGACGTGATAGAACTGCCCCAGCGGCATGATGTTGATGAAGTCGTAATTGCCGCCACCGTCCCACGTCTGCGCGATGCCGCCGTCGTTCCCCACGATGAAGTGCTCGGGGTCGGCCGGGTCGAACCACAGCGCGTGGTGATCCACGTGAATGCCGACCGTCGCATTCTTGGCCGTCTTCCCGCCATCGTCCGAGAAGTTGACCGGGGTGGACGACCAGTACACCCGGTTGGGGTTGGTCGGATGCACGCGGACCTGCGAGTAGTAGAACGGACGCACGTTGTTCTTGCTGGTGCGTTCCCAGGTCTTCCCACCGTCGGCCGAGCGATACAGCCCCGAGAGCCGCTCGGTCCCACCGGGCGCGGAGTCGGCCTCGACCATCGTGTAGATCACGCTCGGATCGCTCGGCGCAATGGCGATTCCGATCCGCCCCTTCATGGTCTCCGGAAAGCCACCGCCCGTCACTTCCGTCCACGTCGTCCCGCCGTCGGTGGTCTTCC
Source organism: Gemmatimonadales bacterium (assembly GCA_041580775.1). Taxonomy (GTDB): domain Bacteria; phylum Gemmatimonadota; class Gemmatimonadetes; order Gemmatimonadales; family GWC2-71-9; genus JAOTWJ01. Next base: position 10,800 of record JBFGDF010000084.1, on the reverse strand, counting down.
ACAGGGCACTCCCGGGACCGCCGCTCGTTAGGAAGTAGGGGCCGCGCACGCGCTCCCAACTGGCAGCGAAGAGCACCTCGGGATTGGATGGGTGCATCGCGACATCCACGAACCCGGCCCGCTCGCTGATGAACTTGACGAGCTGCCAGGTCTTCCCGCCGTCGGCAGTCTTGTAGAGTCCCCGTTCCTTGTTGGGACCCCAGATGTGGCCCAGCGCCGCGACGTACACGATGTCGGGGTTGGTCGGATGCACCACGATCCGGCCAATCGTCTGCGTCTCGGTGAGGCCCATCAGCGTCCAGGTGAGCCCGCCATCAGCGGACTTGTAGATCCCCCCGCCGGGTGAGATGGAGTTGCGCGAGTCCTCCTCACCCGTGCCGGCCCACACGATCATCGTATCGCTGGGCGCGATGGCGAGGTCGCCCATGGAAATGACGCGTTCGTCGTCGAACACGGGCCGGAACGACGTGCCGGCGTTCGTGGTCTTCCAGATGCCACCAGCCGCGGCCGCGACGAAGAACGTCTTCGACGGACTCGGGATGCCCTCGACGTCGGTGATCCGGCCGCCCATGTTCGCGGGCCCGATGGGGCGCCAGCGAAACGCGGCGAGGATGGAGGAATCGAGTGGGCTGGACACCTGCGCCGGCAGGGGCGAGGTGCTCGCCAACAGGAGCGCCGGCAGGAGCAGACGGGCGCGACGGTGTATCACGGCCTTCTCCAGTCTCGAGTGGTATGCCTGAGCGTCGGTAGCCGATTGTCCTACGCGGAGCCCGGTGCGCGCGTTGCGCGGCTCAGCGGGTTCGCGCCGTGGCGCGGACCAGAACCTCTCCCGCGAAGCTGAGCACCCGGACCGAGTCCGCCACCACGCGGCCGCTCATGGTCCGGACATGCAGTACACCCTCCAGCCCGGCACCTTGCGCCCCCAGGCGGAGGCGGTCGGCAATCACCGTATCCGAGGGAGTCCCCGGCAGCTCGCGCAGGCGGCGCACCAGACTGTCCACGGCAAAGCGCAGCACTACCGCACCGTCGCGGTACACCACCAGGGTCGCGCCGGGCCGTACCCCACGTACGGCCCAGCCCGTCGCGGGCGCGGCCGGCCCCGCGCGCCAGTCGGTGACCCGGAGGAGCACGTCGTAGCCGGCGACCGGGAGGGGTCCCACCGCCTCGGAGGTCACAAACCGGAACGGCACGTCGCCCTCGCGGCCACCGGACTCCACGTACTCGACGTTGAGCCAGCGCGCCACGCCCTGGGCCCGGCGGATGGCGCTCCGTCGCCGCCCCATCCCTGCCGTGTCGATCACCGCGAGAGAGTCGCCGAACCACGGCGCGATGGCGTCGTAGCCATGCGTCTCGGCCAGATAGCGGAGAATAGCCGCCACCTCGCGCCGGTCCTCGAACGGGACGACATCCCCCGCCGCCGGCCGCACCCGTCCGTCCCGGAGCATACCGTGCCGTTCGAAGATGCCGGCAAGACGGTGCACCTGACTGCGCTCGGACACGCGGTACGCGCCCCAGGGCCCGGCGAACGTGAGAACCGCGACGGCACAGAGTGACGCCGGGATGATGCGAATCCCCCGTGCCCGCGTGACCAGCTGGTACACCGCGATGCCGGCGAGCCAGATCGACAGCACGATCAGAAAGTAGCGGCGCTCGGTGATCCCGTACTGCGCCACCCGTTGCCAGATCGCCAGCCAGAGCATCGCGATGGCCGGCAACAGGAACACGAAGAACCCGCGGGCGTAGGCCCGCACCCAGCGATCACGCGGATCGTCGGCGGCCGGATGCACGAGCAGCAGCGAGAAGATCCCGAGCACGGCCACCGCGGAGACCAACCACCCGATCCACCCGCTCGGCCATTGCCACGTGACCAGCACCTTGGCGAAGTAGACGGTGAGGATCAGCAGGTACATCGCCACGATCGGCAGCAGCGCGAACCGCGTGAAGACCTTGAGCCCCCGCGGGTAGTCCCGCACGGCATCCAGTCCCCGCGCGTCGTCGGGCAGGCCCGCGATGAAGAACCACGTTGTGAAGACGAACGCGATCACCGCCCAGAGCCGCAGGTAGCCGGTCTCGGGTACGTCCACCCCGAACAGTTGGTCCACGGCGAGCAGGGCAATGGCCAAGCCGGCGTACAGCACGCTCGCGTAGATGGCGGCCGTGAGAATGCGCTCGAACAGCAACCGGTTGTATTGCCAGAAGCCGGGCCCCTCGGCCGAGCCGACGAAGGGCGCAACGGCGACGAAGAGGTGGAGCGCGGCGCTCACTTGGAAGTAGCGCGCCGCCTGCAGCGGCTCGGGCCAGTGCGGCCATGCCGCGTAGAACCCCACGAGCCCCGCGACCCCGACGGCGTCGAGCCCCCAGCGGATGCCCGCACCCCATCGCCACGAGCCGACCAGGAGCCGCAGGCCCGTGAAGAGGGGCAGGCCCAAGGTGGCGGTGAGCAGGAGTCGCGCGTGCAGGTCCTCGCTGCCGATCTCCTCCACGGCAAGAAACGCGGCGACCGCGGCCACGACGGCGGCCACGATAGTCCACGGGAAACGTCGGGCTCCATCTCCTGCAGCCCGCAGGATGGGGCCCAGAATCGGCAGGTGGCGTTGCGGCGCCTGCGTCATCCGCTCATCCGCACGGGCAGGCGACGTGTGCCCCAGTGGCCAGGCTCCGCCGCGAACACACCGGCACACGGAGACCCACAGTCGCGACACCGGCCGTCCGGCGCCAGTCGATACTCACGAATCGTGTAGCCGTCCCGCGCGATCAGCCGGGCCCCGCACCCGGCGCAGAACGTCGTGCCGCCCTCGAGATCCCGGACGTTGCCGGTGTACACGTGCCGCAGGCCGTTCGCCAACCCGATCTGCCGCGCCCGACGAAGCGTCGCGGCCGGCGTCGGCCCCGTGTCCAGCATCTTCCAATCCGGATGGAACGCGGTGAAATGGAGCGGCACGTGCGGCCCCAGCTCGGCGGCCACCCAGCGCGTGAGCGCATCCAGCTCGGCGTCCCCGTCGTTCTGCCCAGGGATCAGCAGCGTGGTGATTTCGAGCCACGTGTCGGTTTCGTGACAGACGTACTGCAGGGTCTCGAGGACCGGCGCGAGGTGGCCGGCGCACAGGTCGTGATAGAACCGCTCGGTGAAGCCCTTCAGGTCCACGTTCGCCGCGTCCATGAACCGGTAGAACTCTGCCCGCGGCTCGGCGCACTGGTAGCCCGCCGTCACGGCGACGGCCTTGAGCCCCCGCGCGTGGCATGCCTGCGCGACGTCGATGGCGTACTCGTGGAAGATCACCGGGTCATTGTACGTGAAGGCCACACTGCGGCAGCCCAACCGCTCGGCGGCGACGGCGATGGCCTCGGGTGACGCCGCATCCGCGAGCGTGTCGATCTCGCGCGACTTGCTGATGTCCCAATTCTGGCAGAAGCGACAGGCCAGATTGCACCCGGCGGTCCCGAACGAAAAGATGGGAGTGCCGGGTAGGAAGTGGTTGAGCGGTTTCTTCTCGATCGGGTCGACGCAGAACCCGCTGGACCGCCCGTAGGTGGTCAGCACGATCGCGCCGTCCTGACACCCGCGCACGAAGCACAAGCCCCGCTGCCCGTCCCGCAGCTTGCAGGCCCGGGGACAGATGTCGCATTGCACCCGCCCGTCGTCGAGACGGTGCCAGTGCGTCGTCGGCGTGACCAGGCCAAACGGACCGCTCATGCGGGACCCTGCCTCCCCTCCTACGATACGGGATCGGCCGGCGGGAGAGAAGGGATGAAACGACCGCGGGGCCGGAACGCCGGTCCCGACCCCGCAACGACCCTCGAGTCGTACGCGCGTCAGTCGCCGAATGTGAGCCCCTGCGCCAGCGGCAGCGCGGTACCCCAGTTGATCGTGTTGGTCTGGCGGCGCATGTACACCTTCCAGGCGTCCGAACCCGACTCCCGGCCCCCGCCCGTCTCCTTCTCGCCGCCGAACGCACCGCCGATCTCCGCCCCGCTCGTGCCGATGTTCACGTTGGCGATGCCGCAGTCGGAGCCACGCGCCGACAGGAACCACTCCATCTCGCGCACGTGCTCGGTGAAGATGGCCGACGACAGCCCCTGCGGCACTCCGTTGTGGATCGCCATGGCCTGCTCGAGCTCCGCGACCGCCTGCGCCGGCGTGGCAGACCGCTGGCCGTACTCGATGATGTAGAGAATCGGCGCGAACGTCTCTTCCTGCACAATGGCAAACTCGTTCCGCGCCTCGGCAATGCATGGCTTCACATAGTGGCCACCGGGATACGGCGCCCCCTCCAGTACCTCTCCGCCATAGAGGATCTTGCCCCCCTCGTCCTTCACGCGCTTGATGGCGTTCTGGAGATCCCGCACGGCGTTCGGCGTGACGAGTGGACCCATGACGACGTGGCGGTCGCGCGGGTCGCCGATGCGAATCCCCTCGTACGCGCGGACGAGTCGACGAACCACCTCTTCCTTGATCGAGGCGTGGACGATGATGCGCCTGGTGCTGGTGCAGCGCTGGCCGGCCGTGCCCACGGCCCCGAAGAGGATGGCCCGCAACGCCAGATCCAGGTTGGCGCTCGGGGTGACGATGATCGCGTTATTCCCGCCCAGCTCGAGGATGGTGCGGCCGAACCGAGTACCGACCACCTCGGCCACGCGCCGTCCCACCTGACAGCTGCCCGTGGCGGACACGAGCGGAATGCGCGGGTCCTTGAGCAGGCGCTCGCCTACACTGGATCCCTTGCCGATGACGAGCGAGAAGAGCGCCGGATCCACGCCGGCCTCCTCGCTCACCTGCTGCGCGAGCCGCGTGCACGCGATCGCCGTGAGCGGCGTCTTGCTAGCCGGTTTCCAGAGCACGCTGTCGCCGCACACGATGGCAATGGCCGTGTTCCAGCTCCAGACGGCGACGGGGAAGTTGAACGCGCTGATGACGCCGACCACGCCAAGCGGGTGCCACTGCTCGTACATGCGGTGGTCTGGGCGCTCGGAGTGCATCGTGAGCCCGTAGAGCTGGCGCGAGAGCCCGGTGGCGAAGTCGCAGATGTCGACCATCTCCTGCACTTCTCCTTCGCCCTCCGCGATGCTCTTGCCCATCTCCAGCGTCACCAACTGGCCCAACTCGGCCTTCACCTCGCGCAGGCGGTTGCCGAGCCGGCGGATCACGTCGCCCCGCACGGGCGCGGGGACCGTGCGCCACGCCAGGAACGCGGCGTGCGCGCGCTCCACGATGCGATCGTACTCGGCCTCGGTCACCTGCCGCACGGTCGCGAGGCGCGAGCCGTCGATGGGGGTGATCACCTCAAGCTCGGGGCCCGAGCCGACCCACTCGCCACCAAAGCCACCGGGGTTCACGTCGTGGATGCCGAGGGTCTGCAGGAAATCGGCGCGGGCAGGGGCTGCGGTCGTCATCGTCATCATCCGTTGCGCAACAGGAGAAGGCCACCACGTGGCAAGTGCTTGCGTGACAGAGGGTTCGCGCAGTTCTCCGGCGCGCATGCCCGGAAGAATTCTAGTCGGTCGGCGGCGCCGATTCTACCGGCCCGCGGCCGCCGCTTGACATGTCCGCCGCGGCAGGAATCTTGAGTCGCGTCGTTGGGTATCTGGCCCCGGTGGTCTGACATGCGTTCGCGCCGGGGCCGGCGGCAGGTTCAAACAAGGAGGCCGCATGCACCGCACCATCGCGCTCACCCTCACCCTTGCCACCCTCACGACGGGCGTGCTCCACGCGCAGGACGCCGCCAAGGACGCGGCCAAGAAGGCCAAGATCGCCAGCGCCCTCGGCGCCGCCCCGGCATCGGTGACCGACAAGGCCACGGTCATGGACTGGGACAACACGACCCTCCGGCCCGGCACGAATGGCTGGACCTGTTTCCCCGACATGCCCGACACCAAGGGCACCGATCCGATGTGCCTGGATGCGCCGTGGGTGAACTGGGTACACGCCTGGATGACCAAGACCCAGCCGACGTTCAAGAAGATCGGCATTGGGTACATGCTGCGTGGCAGCAGCGGGGCGGAATCGAACACGGACCCGTACGCCGAGGGGCCGACCGCACACAACGAGTGGATGGAAGGCAGCGTTCCCCACATCATGCTGATCGTGCCCGATCCCGCGATGCTCGAGGGCTTGCCGACCGATCCCAAGAACGGCGGGCCGTGGGTGATGTGGCGGGGCACGCCCTACGTGCACATCATGGTTCCCACTCCGGAGATGGGATCGCCCATGCCCATGCGGCACTAGCGATCCCCGCGGTCGCGGCGGCGCCACACGGTATACCGCGCCGCTCATCGATGCGGGGTCGGGAAGCGCGTTGGCGAGGGGCCGCGCGAGCGGCGCAGCGGATGGGGCTAGCGAACTTCCGCTCGCACGAGGCGTCGGAGTAGCGCGGTGAGCGTGTCGGGCTCGACGCGTCCGCGCGCGTTCACCAGGTAGCTCCAGAAGCGGACCGTGCCGGCGCTCGTATCGGCCGTCACGGCCGTCACGCGCGGCTCGCCGACCCCGGTCGTGTCCGCCCCGGCGGCGAGCGGCAGGGCGCTGAGCGTGACGGTCTCGCCGGAGGGCAGTCGCTGGACGATGCGGAACGCGGGCCGCGTGCCGGCGGGGACCTGCGTCACGGACACGATCGGGACACCGCTGATGATCATCGCGCTCGGGGGGAGCGAGGGCGCGGTGGGGACCGTCGCGTTCTCCGGCGCAGGACGCCGTGGTTCGCCCACGTCCGGCGGGAGCGCGGGCAATGGAGCCGGACCGGCCGCCGGGGTCGTGTCCGGTCCCGCCAGGGTCCGCAGCGTACTCGTGGGCACCATCACGGTGTCGCCCCGAGCGCCTGGGGAATCGGCCGGTGCCGAGGCCTGGGGCACCGGGCGCGGGCGCGGCGAACTCCCCTGGGCGGGTTCCCCGCGGCTCCCGAACGGCGGAAGCCCGAGCAGGTACACCGCGGCCGCCGCCCCTCCGATCACCACTACCACCGCCGCCGCTGCCAACAGCGGGCGCCGGTCGTGCCGGCGCCGATCCGCGGTCATGAACACCTTGCCCACCGTGGCGCGGCGTCCCTCGCGCGCCCGCGGCGGTGCAGGGTGCGCCGGGCGCGGCGCGGGCGGGGTGGCGGCACGCGGGGGTGGCGGGCGCTCGACACGGGGCGCGGGCGGTGGCTCGGCACGCCGCGGCGGCAGGGACTCGACGTGCGGACGCTGCGACGGCGGCGTGCCGGGCTGGGCCAGGGCCGGGGGCGGCGTCGGCACCCTGGGCGGAACCGGGGGTGGGGCGTGTACGCTGGGGGGCACCGGCGGCGGCGCGTGGACCTGGGGCGGGACCGGTGGCGGTGCGGACGGCCGCTCGGGCAGCGCCCGCGACGCCGGCGGGGTCGGGACGCTCGCCGACCCGGGTGAGACGTCGCGTGTCACCTCGAGCACGTCGTCGGCCCCATCCACCGCGCGCTCGTCCGGTGGCTCGGCCGTCGGGGTCTGGTCGAGCTCTGCCAGCATCGCTGTGACCCCTGCCCGGACCTCGGCGTCGGGACGACCTGCATACGGCTGGAGCCCCACGACGAGATGGGGCAGCCTGGCACGACGCGCATAGTCGGTCAGCACCGCGTGGGCGGCTTGCACGTGCCCGTGCTCGAGGAGGCGCTCGACCGACACGCGGAACGCCTCCCAGCGGCCGGGCGCCAGGCGCAGCAGCTTGACGCAGAGGGCGATGACGCGGCGATCCGAGCCGGCACGGGCGTAGTGGTCGGCCGCCTCCTCGTACATCGCAATCGCCGTCGTGGTATCGCCCAGCTTGAGGGAGAGATCACCCACCTTGACGTAGAGCGCCAGCTCGTCGCGGATCGCGGGCGTCCGTTCCAGATGCGTCAGGATGTGGCGATAGACCGCGAGCGCCTTGTCGTGGGCGCCTTGCTGCTCCAGCGCACGTGCGCGCTCCTTGAGCTCAGAGACTTTCGCCACGTCACCCGCGTCGGTGAGTCGTTGCCGAGGAGATCCTGCGCCGGACGCCTAGAAAGGTATCGAGGAACGCGTGCCGAGCAACAGGATGCAGGTCACGCACCGAGGATCTCCCACCACATCTTGACGGCGACGACTGCGATCACCCCACCGAGGACGAGTCCGAGCACTCGGGGGCGCGTCCGGCGACTGACCGACGCGCCGGCCCAAGCGCCCGGCAACGCGCCGGCCACCAGCGCGAGCGCCAGCAGCCAGTCCACTTGACCGGTCACGATCTTCCCGGCGGCCCCGGCGAGTCCGGAGAGCAGGACGATCCCCAGGGACGCCCCGACCGCGGCCCGCATGGGGATGCGCAGCAGGAACAGCATCAACGGAATCAGCAGGAAGCCGCCACCGGCGCCGACCAGCCCGACCAGCACGCCCACGACGAGCCCGCTCGCCACCGCGAGCGGCTTGCTGAATTGGAGCGCCGCGGCGTCGATCTCGCGCGGCATCCAGCGGGCGGGAAGGAACATCAGGATCGCGGCCACCAGGGCGAGGGTGGCAAACACGCCCGTAAGCGCCGGCGCCGACACCTGACTCGAGAGAATCGCGCCGGTGAGGGACCCCACCACCATCCCGCCCCCCAACGTGGCCACGATGGATCCGCGGACCGCCCCGTGGTGCAGGTGACCGAGGAACCCGGCGAGTCCGGCCGCCGCCACTTGGATCATCGTCACGGCGGCCACCGTATGGACGGCCAACGGGGTGAGGCCCGCCAGCGGGGGCACATACAGCAGCAGGGGAAACATGAGGATGGCCCCGCCCACCCCAACCAGGCCCGCAACGAACGCCCCTGCCAAGCCCAGCACCACATAGAGCGCGTAGGTTGGCGCCTGCGCCACCGCCAGGGCCACGGCCGCCATCCAGGCGGCAGTCACCGCCGGCGCGGGCCGCGCGACGGCCCGCAGCACCGCGACCGCTCCCCGACGCGCCGCCGACGATTCGGCGACGACGATCGGCGGACGCTCGGGCGAGGCGTCAGGGATCATGGAATCCACCGGTCCCCGGGTCGCGAATGCGTCGGCATGGGTATGAAGCAATACCGCAAGATCCGCCCACGCGCGACCGCTCACTCCGGGGTGCGCCGGTGCCGTTGCCACCGCCCGTCCCACCGCAGCATCTTAAACACACCCAGCCGGACACCGGTCGGCGACCGGAGAGGAGAAGAGACCGATGCGCTGTTCCCGCTGCGGCCGCGAAGCCGCGGAGACCGATAAGTTCTGTGCCGAGTGCGGCATGTTCCTGCGCGATGCATGGGTGGATCGCCGCCTGGTGCTCCCGCTCGCGCTCGAAGCCGAGGGGCGTCATCGCGAGGCACGGCGCGAGCTCGAGCGCCTCGTCGAGACCCAGCCCGACTCGGCGCTCGCGAGCCACCTGTTGGGCACCGTCTACTTCCACCAGGGCACGCTCGACAAGGCGATCGAGCGGTATGAAGCGGCGCTGCGACTCGCCCCCACCTTTGTGGTCTGCTCCTACGATCTCGGCGTCGCCCATTATCACCGCGGCAACATGCCCAGCGCCATTCAGGCGTTCCGTCGGTGCCTGGAGATCGACCCGCGCTACAACGCGGCGCACTACCGCCTGGCCATTGCCCTGTTTCACGCCGGCGAGCTGGAGCAGGCGCTGGAGCACTTCGAGCGCTGCACCACCCTCACGCCGGAGTACTTGATGGCCCGGTACCACATCGGCGTGATCCACGAACGGCGCCAGGATCTGGACGCCGCCGCGCGCGAGTTCCGGAACAGCATGGACGAGGGAGTGGGCGAGGTCAGCAGCGTCTATCACCTGGCGATGATTCATCGCCACCGGGGAGACGAGAAGACGGCCGCAACGCTGCTGGAGCGCGCCCGGGAATTCGGCCGCGCCGCGGCGGCCGGCTAGGCTTGCCATGGCGCACCTGCCATCCGAAGCACAGCTGATCTACGACTGGGCCGCCGCCGGGGCGGAGGACGCGCCGCGGCCGACCGTGGCCATGCTGGACGACGAGACCTTGCGCGACGGCCTACAGAGCCCGTCCGTCACCGATCCGCCGCTCGCGCTCAAGGTCGAGATCTTGCATTTGATGAATGCGCTGGGGATCGAGACTGCCGACGTGGGACTGCCCGGCTCGGGCCCGCGCCAGCGCGAGGCCGTCGAGCAACTCTGCCGCGAGATCGCCAACCACCGTCTCCGGATTCGTGCCAATTGTGCGGCCCGGACGATGATCGTGGATATCCAGCCGATCGCCGACGTGGTGCAGAAGACCGGCGTGCCGATCGAGGCGTGCGTCTTCATCGGCAGCAGCCCCATCCGCCAGTACGCGGAGGAGTGGGACCTCGAACGGATTCTGCGGCACTCGCGCGAGGCGGTCGCGTTTGCGGTCGGCGAGGGCCTCGACGTCATGTACGTTACCGAGGACACCATTCGCGCGGCCCCGGACGATCTGCGTGTGCTGTTCACCGCCGCGATCGATGCGGGCGCCAAGCGCCTCTGCCTGTGCGACACGGTGGGCGCCGCGGTTCCCCGTGGCGTCCACAACCTCGTCACGTGGACGCGGCAGGTGCTCGCCGAGCTGGGTGTGGCCGACCGCGTCGGCGTCGACTGGCACGGCCACCGCGACCGCGGGCTCGACGTCGCGAACACCCTGGCGGCGTTGGAGGCCGGTGCCACTCGCGTGCACGGCACCGCCCTGGGCGTCGGCGAGCGGGTGGGCAACACGCCCATGGAGCAGCTGCTCGTCAACCTGAAGCTGTTCGGCTGGCGGGACGACGACCTCACCTGCCTGCCCGAGTACGTCGCGGCGGTATCCCGGGCGGTGAGCGTCCCGATCCCGGTGAACACGCCGATCGTGGG
>JBFGDF010000083.1:0-13466 GCA_041580775.1 Gemmatimonadales bacterium | reverse complement strand
GCTGATCCTGTTGGGCGACGTGGAAGAGCTGTGGGAGCAGGGATTCGAGGAGGTGCGGCGCCACTAGGAGGGCGTACTGCTGCAGGAGGCGAGCTTTGGGGCGGACCGCTACCTGCGCGTGTTCGGCAATCACGACGACGAGTGGATGGAGCCCGCGCGCGTGGCCCGCGAGCTGGGTGGCCTGATCCCCACCCACACGGTGTACGAGGGCGTCCGCTTCACGGTCCGCAGCGGTACGACGGCGGTGGGCACGCTGCTCATGGTGCACGGGCACCAGGGCACCGTGTTCAGCCACAAGTTCCGCTGGCTCTCGCGCCTGGCGCTCCGCATCTGGCGCCCGCTCCAGCGCATCTTTGGGTTCAAGGTCAAGAGCCCGTCCAAGGACCCGTGCCTCCGTGGCGAGCACGACCGCCAGATGTACGAGTGGGCCGCCACGCAGACCAAGCTGATCCTCGTGGCGGGTCACACGCACCGGCCCGTGTGGAGCTCGCGCACCCATCTCCAGAAGCTCGTCGGCATGCTCGCCGACCTGGTGGCGGACCCCGACCCCGACGACCCCGGCCACGAGGCCCGCATCGCCGAGCTGGAAGCGCAGATCGCCGACCGGCGCGAGAAACACCCGCCCTGCCAGGACACGCCGAAACCGGTGCCGTGCTACTTCAACACGGGCTGCTGCATCTTCGAAGACGGCGACATCACCGGTCTCGAGCTGGAAGACGGGATGCTGCGCCTGGTGAAATGGCCGGCCGGCGGCGCCGACCCGTCGGTCGTCCTCGAGGAAGACCGGCTGGCGGCGATCTTCGGGAGGCTGCCGTAACGCATGCCCTGCCCCAACGTCCCCACCGTGCCGCCCCACGTGGCCGACCTGCACGCACGCGCCACGGTGGTGGACCTGCACGCGCATCCCACGCTCAAGATGGCGCTGTGGGGCAAGCGGCTCGGCGACTGCCATCGCTCGGGCGGCGCGTTCGACCCGTTCTCGATGCGGGTGGATTTCCCCAAGGTGCACGGCGGCGGCGTCAACGTGCTGCTCTCGACGGTGTACGTGCCGGAACGCGCGCTGCTGGACGACTGTTTCCCGCTCCGGATCGTGAAGCTGTTCGTGCCGCGCCTGTCACGGCTGCTCGACGGCGATCCCTTTCTCGAGACGCTGCGCATCCTGGACGCGCTGGAAGCCGACGTGGCCCGCACGCCGCCCATCGACGGCGTCCGTCTGGAGGTCGCGCACTCCCACGCGGAACTGGCGGCGGCACGCGCGCGCGGGAGCGTGGTGTTGCTGCATGCGGTGGAAGGCGCGCACCACCTCGCGGGTGACGTCGCCAACGTGGGCCGGCTGTTCGACCGCGGGGTCTGCCTCATGACCCTCGCCCACTTCTACGACAACGGGGTCGCGCCCCCGGTGGACGGGATCCCGCCCGACATGAAGATCCTGGGCTGCTTCCAGCAGCCCAAAGACCTCGGCGCCGGCCTCACACCCATCGGGAGCAGCGTCGTCGAAGAGATGGTGCGCCTCGGCATGGTGGTGGACCTGACGCACAGCACGCCGCCCGCGCGACGCGACGTGCTGGCGCTCGTCGGCACGCGCCGACCGGTGGTGATGACCCACGTGGGCGCGCACACGCTGCAGGACGTGCCGATGAACCCGGACCCGACCGAGGTGCGCCACATCGCGGACACGGGCGGCGCGATCGGCGTGATCGCCATGAACCACTGGCTCAGCCCGTTCCGCGTGGTCGAAGGCATCGAGCTGATGGTCCGCACGGCCCGCGCACTCGCCAATCAGGGCGGCGTGGACGTCGTGGCACTCGGCACCGACTTCGACGGCTTCACCGATCCGCCCGACGATCTGCCCGACCACGCGGCCCTGCCCCGGCTCACCGAGGCACTCCTCACCGCCGGATTCTCGACCGGCGAAGTGGAGCAGATCCTCGGCGGGAACGCGGAGCGGGTGTTGCAGGACGGGTGGGGGAGATAGGGCGGAAAGACGGAAGGACGGAAGGGCGGACAGACGGAAAGACGGAATGTCCGTCGCGCCTGCTTCCCACCCGCCGACGCCTAATCCCTCACCTTCCGTCTTTCCGTCCTTCCGTCCTTCACTTCGCCACTAACGCCCCCCAATCCGCCAGCACCTCATCCACCGTGCGGAGCTGTCGGTCGGCGTTGGTCGCGTACCACGCACGGAAGTACTCCAGGCCCGTCTGGTGTGCCTCGTCGGTGAAGGCCTGCATCGCGTCGGTCACCCACACGAGGTCGTAGCCCCGCTGGAACGCGTCGCCCGAGGTGTGGCGGGCGCAGCAGTCGGTGTGCAATCCCGTGATGTAGAGCCGCGTGATGCTGCGACGCTTGAGCTCCTCGTGAATGGCCGTACTCACGAACGGGCTGTAGGTGGTCTTTTCGAGCACCAGGTCGCCCGAGCGCGGGGCCAGGTCCGCCACGATCTCGGCCCAACGCGTGCCCTTCATGGCGTGGGGCGGCCACTTGGCGAGCTCGCTGTCGTCCGGCGTGTGCGCGTCGGTCGCATAGACGACGAGGACGCCGGCCTCCCGCGCGCCCTCGATCAGGCGCTCGAGATTGGGCAGGATGGCCTGCGCGCGCCGCTGGTACTCCGGTCCGCCGGCGTCCGCAATCACGCCGCCCGGATAGACGAAATCGTTGGCCAGATCGATGACGACGAGGGCGCTCGTGGTGGCTGGGGGCATGGGTGTCTCCCATTGGTGTGCGGTGCACCCGCCGAGGGGCCGGTTGGGAAACGCCTTGACCCGGGAAGGTCCGGGTCGCTCCCGACGGGGACTACGTGGAGGATGCTATTGGGGAGCAGGGGGAAAGTCTAGAGCGGTCGAGGGATCGTCGGACGGACGGAAAGACGGAAAGACGGAAGGTGAGGGGTGAGGTGTCAGGGTGCAGGAAAGGGCGGGACGACGATCCTCCGTCATCCCGCCCTTCCGTCATCCCGTCCGCCCTGTATCACTCCAGCGTCGCCGACGGAATCGAACGAGCGTTCGCTCGACGCACGGCGATCGCGCTACTGGGAACACTGCACGCACAATCTGCACGCGGCCGAGTGAATGGGTGGTGAAGTGGGGGTGAAATCGGGCGGACGGATGGAAAGACGGAAAGACGGAAGGTGAGGGGTGAGGGTGCAGGGTGCAGGGTGCAAGAAGGGCGGAATGACCATCTCCGTCATCCCGCCCTTGCGACTTTCCGTCCTTCCATCGTTCCGCCCTTCCGTCCGTTCGGGCAGCAGCTCGCCGGAGCCGCCGCCCGCGCTAAGGGTAGGGGTTCAAGCACTCCCACACGAGTTCCTCGAACTCGCCGGGCGACTCGTGCTCTTCCGACGTGAGCAGCTCGTCGAGCAGCTCGGTGGGAATCGACAGCGCGTCGCCCTCCATGCCGGTGAGCCGGCGCAGCTGGTTCTGCTGTTCGGTGGTCAGCTTGATCGTGATGCAGTCGGCCACGGTCCGCTCCCGAGGGGTCCAGTAGGCAAACTGCCCGCGGGAAGGTGAACGGTTCGTGAAAGAGGCGTGAAAGGGGTCCCTGTCTCCCGTTGCTTCACGGGTTGAGGGGCTCAGCCTCCCCGGATCTTCCTCGTCAGGGCCGGCTCGAGCCCCAGCAGGCGGGCGTACACCGTGAGCTGAGCGCGGTGGTACTCCTCCTGGGCGATGCCGTGGTGGAACCACGTGAACTTGGTGCCGGGCTCGCCGTCGAACCGGGTGAGGTACTGGAACAGGGCCAGCTCCCCCGCGGCCCGGAAACGGCGCTCGCCATCCTTCAACTGCGAACGAAGCAGACGTAACAACTCGGCTTTCGTCTTGGCCTGCCACGCGGGCCTGGCGTACTGCGCCAGGAGCTTGGGCCACGGGGCGCGGTGGAGATCGGTGTCGGGCCGGGTCAGCTCGCCGGTCATCATCATCGCCACTTCGAGGATGTGCTGCACCTGCTCCCGCACGCTCCGCATCTCGGGCGTGGGCCGGAAGTCGAAGTGCCGCGCCGGGATGTTGCGCACCTCGTCGATCACGCCCTCGCGCGCGTCCCGCCAGGCGTCGAGCGCCTCTTCCAGCAAGGAGTTCCGATCGGGCATGGGGCCCTCTATCGCGTCATCACGGATTCATGGGATGACGGGGTGAATCGTTTCAGGAGCCGGACGGCAGATTTTGCGGCTGCGCCCCACGGGCCATCAGGCGCTCGGTGAACTCGATGCGTTCGTGCATGTCGCCCAGGTCGTTGCGCAGCAGATAGACCTCGTCGCGCAGCTGGGTGACCGCTTCCTCGAGCCGTTTGGTGTCCTCGCCCCCGCCGCCGCCCTTCAAGCGCTCGAGGCGGTACTTGAGGAACATCTTGAGACCCACCAGCGTGAACGATCCGACGGTGGTGACGAAGATCATGGCGGCGAGGAAATCTTCCATCAGGAACCCGCCACCCGGTCGGCCGACCCGCTGCCGCGGGTGAGCAACCGTTCGGTGAAGTCGAGGCGTTCCTGCACTTCGCCCAGGTCGTTCCGCAGCACGTACACTTCCTCCCGGAGCGCCTGCACCGCCTCTTCCAGAGGACCGGGGTCGCCGCCGCGCGAAGACGCTTCGAGCCGGCGGACGCGATAATTGAGCAGCATCCGCAGCCCGAGCAGCCCACCACCGAGCAACCCCATCCCTCCGAAGAAGAGGGTCATCAGCTCGAACTCGTGTCCGCTCACGGCGTCCTCCGCGCGCCGAGCCGGCCGCTCTCGTCGCGCCCGCGCGCGAGGAGGCGCTCGGTGAAGTCCACGCGCTCGTTGAGCTCGGCCACGTCGTCCCGCAGCAGCCGGACCTCGTCCTGCAGTCCGGTCATGAGCTCCTCGACCCGGCGCAGCTGCGCCACGGGCGTGCCGCCCTGACGGTTCCGGGAGGTGATGAACGCCTTGGCGATGGTCGTCACGCTGCTGGCGATGACGATGATCGCGATGAGCGGAATGAGGCCTTCGAGCACGATCGGCATGGCGCGTGTACCTACGGGCCTCCCGTCCGGGGAGTTTCGCCGTGCAACGGCGGCAGGGGCGGGAGCGACGCGTGCGTCGCTAGAACCCCACGTCCACGCCCAGCTTGGCGACGCTCTGCTGGATGGGGACGTCCACCTGGTTCACGGTGCGGTCGAGCCGCTGGAACTCGTATTCCACGCGCCCGCGGAACCGGCCGTTGCTGGTGCCGATCCCGGCGCCGAAGCCCAGCTCGAGGCTGAAGCCGGCCGTGCCGCCGCCGCTGAACTTGGGGGCGATGAGATAGGCGCCGCGTCCCCACACGCTGCCGATGCTCGCGAGCTGGAACTCGCTCAGGACGCCGGCCCGCCCGAACCCGACGTCCTGGGCGGTGAACTCCGGGTCCACGGCGCGGCGGCCGCCACCCACCTCGAACGAGAACCCGGTGGCGATGCGCACGCTGGCCCGGACGTCGCCCTGGAGCAGATCGAACGCGGGCCCGCCGTCGGCCGAATCGAGCTTGGCCGTGTGGCCGCTCAGATCCAGCCCGAACCGGCCCACCCGCACGCTGATCAGCCCGCCGATGCCGGCGCCTTGGGCCTGGCTGGCCTCGGAAATCTCGGTATGCGTGATGCCGACGGCGTGGACGCCGATCCGGACGTGCTGCGCGGCGAGGGGCGGCGCGGCGAGCGCCAGCGCGGCGCCGACCAGCGGGAGCGCCCTCACGGCGCGCCACCCGGCGTGATCGTGAGCTGCACCTGCCGGCGCCGCAGCACGTTTTCGGCGGCGATCTGCGCGTTCTGCTGGGCGAGCTGCTCGCGCAGCAGCCGGTTGTAGCGGATATTGGCCTCGACGGGCTCGGGATCCGGCCGCCGGATGCTCATGACGAGCCCGATGCCGAGCGTGAGCAGGGAGGCGCCGCCGATCTCGCGCCGCGGCGAGGAGCCCAGGTCCTGGTTCTCGAGCGCCAGCGACGCGCCCACCCCGATGCCGGCGATGATCGCGGCGATGCCGAGCGGGCGCCAGTCCCGCGGCGGCCGCACGTACTCCTCCTGCTCGTCGTAGCCCTCGAGCCGCGTGAGGTGCGGCACCGTGTCCACGGCGCCGTGCCCGATCTGCACGCGGAGCGGCACGGCGTACTCGGTGCGGCCTTCGGTGGCGGTGACGATCACGCGGTACTCGCCGGCGGGCGCGGGGCTGCCGTCGGGCAGCAGCGCGTCCCACGTGGTGCGGGTGGTGCCCGCGGCGAGGAGCGAGTCGATGCGAAGGTCCACGCCCTGGCCTTCCGCCCGGACGATCACGCGGGCGGCGCGGGAGACCTGGAACCGGAGGGGCACGGCGCCCTGCCCCGCCACGAACGTGGCGCTGTCCACCGCGACGTGGCGCACGACCAGCACCTGGCCCAGGGCGGAGGCGTAGAGCGACGTGATGCGCGGCGAGACGACGTTGGGATCGGGCTCCCGGTCGGGGGCGATGAAGATGAGCTCCTTGAACGCGTCGGTGGCCTGGCGGCTGGAATCGAGCGCGGCATAGGCGTAGCCGAGCACTTCGTAGACGGCGGCCCGATCGGCGGCGGAGAGCGTGGCGCGGAGCGCGCGCCGGGCCGCCGTCACCGCTCCGCCGAAATCGGCCTCGCGGTAGGCGCGGGCGGCGGCGCGCGCGTCGGGATGGTCCTGCGCGGCGGCGAGCGCCGGCCCGAGCAGCCCCAGCAGGAGCACGGCGCTCCGCGTCACGGTCCCTCGCACCGGAGGGTGGGGGCCTTGCGCGTGGGATTGCCGGCCGTGATGCTGAGCGTCTCGCGCCACGTCTCACATCCTTCCCGCCGCACTTCCACCAGATACTGCCCCACCGGCAGCTCGATGCGTTGCGGCGTGTTGTCGTACTCGCGGCCGTTGACGACCACCAGGCCCGACGGCGTCGAGTTGATCGACAGGAACCCGGTGACCGGGGCCGCGGGGCGCGGCACCGGCGTCGTGCGGGTGACCGGCTGCTGCACGGGCGGCCGGGGATCCGGCCGCTGCACGGGCGCGGCCGGCGGCGCCGTATCGGGCGCGGCGGCGGCGACGGTGGTGGACTCGACGGGGGCGCCCGCCGCGGCCGCCGTTCCCGTGGGGCCCAGGTCGCCGGCCCGCATTTCGGGTGGCTGGGTGCGCGAGGCATCCAGGGCACGGAGCCCCGTGCGCTCGAGCAGGCGCGCCCCCGCCGGAGTGAGGAACAGCATGGACGTGCCCCCGCCCCCCAGCACCACCAGCACCGCCAGAGCCATCGCCCAGCGCGCACCGGTCTTCTTCCTGGGACGCGAGCCCGGACTGGTGACGCGGGTCGGCACGGCCGGATGCGAGATCTCGGTGGGCGCCTCGGTGGACGTGTACGAGGCGCGGCGCACGAGCGTGGCACCCGCGGCGCGCGGCGCCACGGGGTTCTCCGGCCAGACGGCCGTGGCGAACTCCTCCATGGTGGGAAACCGGTCGGACGGTTTCTTGCTCATCGCGCGGTGCAGCGCCTTGGCCAGGAACTCCGGCACCTCGGCCCGGAACCCGCGCAGCGGCGGCGGCTCCTGGAACACCTGCTTGTAGATGACCGTGTGGATGGAGTCGTCTTCGAACGGCAGCCGGCCGGCGAGCATGCGGTAGCCCACCACCGCGAGCGAGTACTGGTCACTGGCGCCGCCCACGTCCTCGCCCTTGGCCTGCTCGGGGCTCATGTAGTGCGGCGTGCCGATCACCTGGCCGGTGGCCGTGAACGACGACGCCGACTGGAGCGCCTTGGAGATGCCGAAATCGGTGAGCAGCGCGCGGCTCTGCTCGTCGAGCATGATGTTGGCCGGCTTGATGTCCCGATGCACCACGCCGCGCTGATGCGCGTGCCCGAGCGCGCAGGCCGATTCCCACAGCAGCTTCTGCACCAGGTCCACCGGCATGGGACCCGCGGCGATGAGGCTGTCGAGCGAACGGCCGCGCACGTACTTCATCACGAAGTAGTGCAGGTCGTCCTCGGCCTCGACGGCGTAGATGGGGATGATGCCGGGGTGGTCGAGCTTGGCGGCCGTGCGGGCTTCGTGCTCGAACCGGCCCACGAACTGCTCGTCGTGCGCCAGATCGGGCGGCAGCACCTTGAGCGCCACCTCGCGGTCGAGCTTCCGGTCGAGCGCGAGGAACACCGCCCCCATGCCGCCGCGGCCCAGCATGCGCGTGATCTCGTACTGGTCGCTCACGGCGCTGCGCAACTGGGCCAGCAGGTCGGTCACCCCCGTACTGGTGCGCGGCCCGCTGCCGGGGTTGGTCGAGTCGGCGCCGCAGGTGGGACAGAACCGACTCCCATCCGGCAGCGGCGTCTGGCAATGGACGCAGGTCGCGACCGTCACCGCCGCGCGCGCTCCAGCAGGGCACGAAGTTCGGGCGAGAGCGCGGGCCGCGCCGTCGCCGCCGCCCGCTTGGCCTTGAGCCGCGCGACGTCGGCGTCGCGCTCGGCCGCCGCCGCCCCCGCCGGCTCGGCCCGCAGGGCCGCCCCCGCCGCGTTCACCGAGGTAGTGAGCGAGTACTGCGTGGACTGCCCGGGGAAATCCACCACGATCAGGAAGTAGTTCCCCGCCGGCAGCAGCGCCGAAAGCGAGTCGGCCTGGCCCGAGAGGGAGGACGCGCGAATCAGCGGCAGCGAATCGGGCCGGAAATCCCGCACGAGGTAGAGATCGAGATCCGCGTCGGGGTGCGTCGCCACGACCCGCGCGCCGAACAGGCTCGCCGGCGCGATGGTGAACGAGAACCAGTCGATGTCGTGCGGGTTGTCGATCGTGAGCGGACTCGGCGGCGCCCCCAGAATGGGCGTCGCGACGTCGCAGTAGTCGTTCTCCTCCGCCACGTCCGGCGGAAGCACCGACAGATACGAGTTGGCGATCAGCAGCTCGTACGGACTCGGCGTCCCGAACGGCACGTACGGGGCGAGGATGTGGTACGTACCCGCCGGCAGGCCGCGGATGGCGATGATCGAGAGCGGGAACAGCACTTCCTCGATCTGCACCGGCTCGCCGTTGCTGGTGATCGACCGGCCGCTGCAGAGGTACGTCTGGAGCCCCACCGTCCACGCATTGCTCCCCACCCGGAAGTCGCGCAGCGGGCTCGACCACCACAGCGAGTCCGTGAGGAACACGCCGAACGCCTGCGCCCCGGCCCCGGAGGAGAAGAACACGATGGTGCGGTCGCGGGCCGCGGCGTTGGTGAACGTGTACCAGTCGGTGGGATCGCGCTGAATGGTGGCGACCCCGTCTTCGCGGAACCGCGGCTCGAGCGCCAGCGCGGGATTGCGAATCCCGTTGGGGAGCGGGCCCAGCGCCCACGGCACCGTGTCGTTGAACTCGTAGAGGTCGCGCTGGAGCACGTCGAGCGAGTCGGGCAGGAACAGCCCGCCCGCGAAGCCCAGCAGCGCCAGCGTGGAGCGGCGCGGCGCCGGCGGCGGCACCCAGACGCGCAGCATGCCCTCGCGCTCCGGCTGGGTGCTGTCGGCGGGGAAGAAGCCGGAGATCTGCGCGGTCACCCCGCCCACGGTGATCGAGAACAGGGAGTCGGGCAGCAGGCCCACGCCGAAGATCTCGAGCGAGTCGCCGAACCGCACGGTCGCGGGCCGGACACTGTCCACCTCCAGCTTGCCGCGCACGCGCAGGACCTGCACGGCGGGGGCGGCCGATTCGAACGCCACCGCCCGGATGGTGAGGGTGGCGGTGCCCGTCCCGACGGCCCGCAGCAGCCCGGTGGAATCGACGTTGAGCACGGTGGCGTCGCTCGACGCATACGCGATCACGGCGGGCACCGTGTCGCCCGCGGCGTCCATCAGCACGGCCCTGAGCCGCAGGCTGTCCTTGACCAGCAGGGTGGGAAGCGGGCTCAGCTCGACCCGCAGGTCGCCCGATTTGTCCGTGGGCACGACGCAGGTGAGCGAGAGGGCGACGGCAACGACGAGCAGCAATGGGGTTCGCAAGGGCATAACCTGTACGTTTGGAGCGGTCGAGCGGCCTGTCAAGCCGAATCGGGGATGGCGCGTCATGTCGCCGGGCCCCGGCGCTGGAGCGCCCCGGCGAGGGCGGCCGCCGAGCCGGCCAGCAGCGCCGGAAACAGCAGCGCCAGCAGCAGCGGGACCCATCCCGGGGCCTCCATCACCCCGCCCAGCGTGCGGGACAACTCGCCCACGGGCCCGCGCTCCGCCACCCGGGCGAGCAGCACCACCCAGGCGAGCGCCGCGGCGACCGCCGCGGTGGCCGCCGGCCGCCCCTCGCCGCGGCGGGCGGCCCCCCACGCCCCACCCACCACCGGCACGCTCCACCACCCCAGCCACCAGGTGGCGATGCCCACGGCGAGCGCCAGCACCACGAGCAGCAGGAGATGGCGCCTCACGGGCCACCTCCCGGTGCCGGCACCGCCACCGCCTCGGCGATTCGCCGGTCGGCCGGCAGCGCGTCCGGCGTGGCCGGGAACGGCAGCGGGTCGAGCTCGCCCGCCGTCCAGCGCGGCAGCCGGTCGGTGTACCAGGCGCTGAGCGGGTTGCCGGACTGCCCGCCGGGATACACGCCCCAGGCGCGCACTTCGGGGCCCAGCTCGACCACCATGCGCCAGCTGGCGCCGTGCGTGCCGGACCCCGCCGACGGATTGAGCAGCCCCGGCCCCCCCTGCACGGGGATCTCGAGCGCCGAGAGCGCACGGAACCGCAGGGGATGCCAGATGTTCTGATGCCGCACGCGGTCCCAGCGCCAGCCGCCGCCGTCAGGCGGGCCGAGCGCCGTCACGGCCCGACGGTAGCCTTCGGCCAGGCTCTGGGTGAGCACGCGGTCGCGCGTCTCGACGACGTCCGTCGTGCGCCGGTCGTCCCACCAGCGATTGCCCGGCTGCCGCAGCAGAATCGCGAGGATGGTGCTGGAGGGCGAGTAGCCGCGGGCCGGGCCGGCGGCGAACTCGTCCCACGTGTGGTCGTCGAGCGCCTCCATGGCGTACTCGAACAGCACCGCGCGCTCGTTCGTGAGCGTATAGCGGCGATCCCACTCGGCGAGCAGCCGGGCG
Organism: Gemmatimonadales bacterium; assembly: GCA_041580775.1. Lineage (GTDB taxonomy): Bacteria > Gemmatimonadota > Gemmatimonadetes > Gemmatimonadales > GWC2-71-9 > JAOTWJ01. Next base: position 2,477 of record JBFGDF010000083.1, on the reverse strand, counting down.
GCCGTCCGCGCGTCCTCCGACGCGTGGCCCGCGGCGGCTTCGCGCTCGACCGCGGCCAGGAACTCCGGCGCGAACCAGTCGGCGCGCGCGCTCCCCGGGTCGGTCTGGAAGCGGCGCATGGCGTCGGGCGTGATGCTGGAGTCGCTGCGCAGCAGCTGGTTGATGCGCATGGCGCGCCAGGGCGACGGCCAGCCGGCGCCGAGGTACGCCGGATCGACCTTGGGATCGAGCGGCTGCTGGTTGGCCGACGCGAGGAACCCCTGCGTGGGGTTCCGGGCATACGGGTAGCGCGTGGGGGGCAACGTGCCCAGCCAGTCGCTCGCGCTGGTGCGCCCGTCCCAGATCGAGAGGCCGCTGCCGCCGGGCGGCCGGATGGGGTACGCCCCCGCCGCCAGCACCGCGATGTCGCCGCCGCGGTCGGCCACGAGGCCGTTCTGGATGGGCGACCGGTACGGCTCCATGGCGGTGAGCCAGTCCACCACGGTGCGCGCGCGACCGGCGTTGCGCAGGGCCTCCACGTTCTGGGCGTCGAGCACGGTCCACCGCATCGAGCGGGCGTGCCCCTCGCTGCGGCGCAGCGGTCCGCGATGCGTGACGTACAGCGTGTCTTCGGCCAGGACCCGGCCGTCCGGCCCGCGGTAGCGCTCGATGCGGCTCTCGAGCGGGCGCCACGCGCCGTCCACGCGGTAGCGGCTGGGCCGCACGGGATCGTCGAGCTCTTCCTCGTAGAAGTCGAGGACGTCGGCGCCGGTGTTGGTGAAGCTCCAGGCCACGTCCCGGTTGAACCCGATGGCCACCAGCGGCGCGCCGGGGAACGTGACGCCGTACAGGTCGAACGTGTCGGGCACCACGAGATGCGCCTCGAACCAGATGGACGGCAGGCTGAGATCGAGATGCGGGTCGCCGGCGAGCAGCGCGTGGCCGTCGGCGGTGCGCCACGGGGCGACGACCCAGTTGTTGCTCGCGTCGCGCCGCTCCGGGTCGGCGTGCCACGCCACGGTGCTGTCGGCCGCCGCGGGGAGCGGCAGCACGGGGGGCGGCAGGACGAGCGTATCGATGCGCGGCGTGCGCGGGCTGGGCACGATGGGCTGCTGGATGGGGCTGTTGACGGGGAGCAGCGCCGCCGCCGCCGCGGGCCCGACGGCCTGCACCAGCCGTTCGTAGGTGAGCTCGTCGGGCAGATAGGCGAGCGTGTAGCCCATCCGTTTCATGAGGTAGAGCGTGTGCACCGGCATCCACGCAGCGGGCCGGGCGGCGAGCAGACGGTACTCGAGCGGCAGGTCGCCCGGCCCGAGCTCCGCGATCCGCGCGTTGACGCCCTCGGCGTAGGCCTCGAGCACGGTGGCGAGGGTCGACCCGGGCGCGAGCCGCTCGTACTCCCGCTCCGCGCTCCACGCCAGGCCGAGGGCCCGCTGCTGCCGATCGAACCCGAGCAGCGACGGCCCCAGCCATTCCGCCAGGCGACCGGCGGCGACGCGGGTCTGCAATTCGAGCTGGAACAACCGGAACCAGGCGTGGAGGTAGCCCAGCACGCGGGCGGCATCCACCTCGTTGCGCGCGAACACGTGCGGCACGGCCCGGTCGTCGAACACGACGCGCACGGTGTCGGCGAGCGTGGGCACGGCGATCCGCGCGGGGAAGTCCGGCTGCGCGGCCACCGCCCAGACGCCGTGCACGGGATCGAGGAACGGGCCGAGGGGCGGGAGCGGCCCGATGCGCCGGAACCCGACGACGAGGCCGGCGCCGAGCAGCACGGCGGCCGTGCCGATGCGGAGTCCGTGGCGCACGCCGGGAGACAGGCGACGGCGGCGAGGAGCCATCAGGAGCCGTCGCGCACGCGGGCCAGGCGCACGCCACCGGCGGCGTCGGGATCGGTCCAGGCGACGAGCACGGCGTCCCCCCCCGGCGCGAGGCGCGGGAACCCGGCCGCGCGCGCGACGGTGGTGGGAGCCACGGTCACCGCGGGCCCGGGCCGCCCGTCGGTGGCGAGCCGGCGCACCCGCACCACCCCGGCGGTGGCGGTTTCCTCGAGCCAGGCCACGAGGGGAGCACCCTGCCACCACACGACGTCCACGCGTCCCACGGAACGTCCGTCGTCGATCCGCACGCGCGGGCCGAACTGCGCCCCGCCATCGTACGAGACTGCGGCGAACACGCGCGCGGTGTCGTGCGCGGCGGTGAACCACACGACCACGACGGTGTCACCGGCGCTGGCGACGGCGGGGCCGTTCACCGGACAGCCGGGATAGTACCAGCCGTCGTCGGCCACGGGCCGCGGCGCGGTCCACTGGTCGTCCACCATGCGGGTGACGGCGATGTCGCGGATCTCTTCCGGCGAGCGATCGCGATACGCCACGAGCAGCCCATGCCGGGTGCGCGCGATCGCCGTCTGACAGCAGTCGCACACGCGGGCATCCAGCTCCACGTCGGGAGCGACGGCGCCGGACGAGCGGATGGTGGTGAAGCGGAGGGACATG
>JBFGDF010000082.1:0-14010 GCA_041580775.1 Gemmatimonadales bacterium | reverse complement strand
GCTGCCGCAGCAGCTCGCGCAGCTCGCTCAAGCGGGCGCGCACCTCGGGTCCGAGCGTCCGTGCGCCCAGCCGCCGGTCCACCGCCGCGAGATCGTCACGTGACGGATAGGAGTGGATCTTGATGCGGAGCGCCATGAACGACGAGTCGAGCGTCGCCAGGTCGGTCGCCAGATTCCGGATGCGGCTCACCAGATCGTCGCCCGTCACCGCCTGGTGTGGCATCGTGGCGACGAGCCGGACGGCGAGCAGGTACTGCCGCGTCGCCCAGGCGGTATCACCCAGCAGGCGGACCAGGTAGTCCTGGCCGCGTGCTTCTTCATCCTCGATCTGGCGGGCGCCGCGATAGTACCGCGCGCGGCGGTACACCCACCCGTCGTCCACCTCGAACAGGTATTGCTGGAGCACGAGTTCCTTCAGCCGATGGTGATCGTGCGCGGCGTCCACGAGACTGTCGAACGGGGTCGCCTGGAGGATCGTGCCGGTGTGGAAGAAGAGGCGGTCGAGCCGGACGGCCGCGGCGTTGCGCTCGGCGTACTGCACGCCGCCTCCGCGTTCCCGGCAGGGAGTCCCCTGCGGCGGGTGGACCGTGCTGTCGGCGCAGAACCACCGGATCCGCAGGAAGGGCCCCCGCGGATCCGTCTGCATCGCGGCGAGGGCGGCGCGCACCTCGCTGACGTCACGATCGGTGAGGGGAGGCAGCACACCTTGGGTCGACGCGGTGCGCGGCCCCCCGACCAGCAGGGCGAGAGCGAGCAGCGGGGCGGTCCGGGAACACGTCCGGGTCGTACGGGGCACGGCAACTCCACAGATGTCAGGGGGACTCACGAATTGTACACCGGGAACCCCGGGGAGGGATCCCCGTCGTGCCCGCGGTCGCGTCGCGTCTATATTGGCGGGTGAGTCCATCCCCATGACGACCCCCCGCGTTCGGTTCCCCAAGCGCCTCCCGGCGATCCGCCTTTTCTCGGTGGTAGCCCGCGTGCGCCCGGACGAGCGCCGCCAGGTCGCGGGTGCGTTTCTCACGCTGCTCGGGTTCATGGCCGGACACGCCCTGCTCGAGACGGCGCGCGACGCGCTGTTCCTGTCGAGCTGGCCCGCGCGCAGTTTGCCGTGGCTCTACCTCGCCATCGCGCTGGTCGCCCTCACCCTGACGCGCCGTCCCCCACGCGTGCTCGAACGGGTGCGCACCCAGCACGAGCTGAGTGCGTGGCTCGTCTTTGCGGCGGCCGTGACCGCCGGATTCTGGGCGCTCGCGATCACGCAGGGCCGATGGGTCGCGTCCGCCGTCTACATCTGGTCGGGCGTGCTGGCCACGCTGCTGGTCGTCCGGTTCTGGACGGCCTTGGGCAACCTCTTCGCGCTCACGCAGGCCAAGCGCCTGTTTGCCGTCATCGGCTCCGGCAGTGTGGCAGGCGCCATCCTCGGCTCGGCCGCCGCCAGGCTGCTGAGCGCCGCCCTGCCCGCCCGGCATCTGGTGCTGGCCTCGGCCATCGTCTTCCTGGTGAGCGCACTCGCCCCGACGCTGCTGACCACACCCACGGCCGCTCGCCCGGCCGTCGCCCGCGACCAGTGGGCGCTGCCGGACGTCGCGCGGCTGATCTGGGATCGCCCCTACCTGCGCCGCGTGGCCCTGCTCATTCTCCTCGCCGCCGTGACGTTCACGCTCGTCGATTACGTCTTCAAGAGCGTCGTCGATCGTCACGTCCCTGTCGGCGAACTCGGGGAGTTCTTCGCCAGCGTCTACCTCACCCTCAACCTCCTCTCGCTGGTCGTGCAGATCGGCTTCACCGGCTGGATCGTGCGCCGGCTCGGAGTCAACAGCGTGCAGGCCCTCGTCCCGGCGCTGCTCCTCCTGGGGGCGACCGGATATGCCGCGCTGGGCGGGCTCGCCCTGGCCCTGGTGCTCAAGGGCGTCGACGGCAGCCTCCGTTACTCGCTCTACCGCACGGGCACGGAGTTGCTGTTCGTCCCGATGTCCGAAGAGGTCCGCGGCCGGGCGAAGGCGGTGATCGACGTCCTCGGGCAGCGCGGCGGGCAGGCCCTGGGCTCGCTCGCGCTGCTCGCGATTCTGGCGGTGTCGCGCACCGAGCTGCCCGTCGCGCTGCTCGCGGTCGCCACCGCGGCGGCGTGGATCCTCGTGGCGGTGGGCCTCCGTCGGCACTACCTGGATGTGTTCCGCGAGACGCTGCGGGAGGATCTCTCGGAGACGCGGATCGCGTTTCCCGCCCTCGACGTGGCGTCCCTCGAGACCCTGCTCGCGACGCTGAACGACCGGGACGACCGCAAGGTCGTCGCGGCGTTGGACCTGCTGGCCGAGCAGGGCAAGATCCGCGTGGTGCCGGCCCTCGTGCTGTACCATCCGTCGGCCCGTGTCGTGCTCCGTGCGCTCGAGCTGTTTCTGCGGGGCGGGCGCGACGATTTCCTCCCGATCGCGGACCGGCTGGTGACCCACGACGACCCGCGGGTCGCCGCGGCGGCGCTGCGGACGCTGTCGGTGCGGAGCCCCCGGGAAGACGTGCTGCGGCGCGGCCTCGACCACCCCGCCGCCGAAGTCGCGGTGACGGCGGCGGTGGGACTCGCGGCCGGCGGCTGGCTCGACGACGCCGCCGTGCGGGCGCGCCTCGAGCCCGTCGTCGAGACTGGTCCCGCGGGCACGCGTCTCGCGCTGCTCGAGGCGCTCCGCGCCCAGCCGATCGCGACCCTTGCGGACCTCGCGATCCGGCTCGTCGACGCGCCCGACCGGCGCGTGCGCATCGAAGCCGTGCGCGCCATGCGCGACCTGCGCAGCCCGGCGAGCCTCGCCCCCCTGGTGGCGGCCCTCGCGCGCCGCGAGCTGCGCGGCGAAGCGCGCGCGGCGCTGGTCGCGATGGGGCCGATCGCGCTCGCGCGTCTGGAGGACGCGCTCGAAGACCCCGGCCAGCCGGCCGGCGTGCGACGCCACGTGCCGCACGCGATCGCCGCCTTCGGCACGGTCGAGGCGGGGGAGCTCCTTGCCCGGCATCTGATCGGCGGCGGCGACGGCCTCGTGCGGTTCCAGGTGTTGCGCGCCCTGGGGCGGCTGCGTTCGCAGCACCCGGGGATCCCGATCGATCCGGTGGTGCTCCACCGCGCCATGGAACAGACGCTCGCCCTCGGGTTCGATTTCCGCCGTTGGCGGCAGGCTCTCGAGGACGGGGCCCGGCGGGAGCCGGCCCGCACGACCGTGGTCCATACCCTGCTCGTCGGCCTGTTGCGTCACAAACAGGGGCACAGTCTGGAACGCGTGTTCCGGCTGCTCAACCTCTTGCTGAACGACGAGGAGTACGCGCGCATCCACCACGGGCTGCGCAGCCCGCGGCCGGCATCCCGCGCGGGCAGTCGGGAACTGCTCGAGCATCTCGCCCCCGCCACCGTCCGGGATCCCGTGCTGGCGCTGGTCGACGATCTCGAGGACGGGGGCCCGGCCCGGCCCGGCCCGCGGGTCGACGACCCGGAGGCCTTCGCCACCACGCTGCGTCAGCTGATCGAGAGCCCCATCGAATCCGTGAGCTGCCTCGCCGCCGCCCATGCGGGCGAGCTCGGACTCCGCTCGCTGGCCGACGTGCTGGCCCGCCGCGAGTCGACCTCGCCGCAGCACCGGGCCGTCGTCGAGCGGGCACGCCACGCCCTCACCGTGGAACGGTCGTCCGGTGCCTGATCCCGTCACCTTCATCAGTCCGCTGGACCGGGTGCTGTACCTGCGCACCCTGCCCACGTTCGAGCGCCTCGGCCCGGCGGAACTCGGTGCGATCGCGCAGCACGCCCGCGAGCGCTCCTTCCGTCGCGGCGCCGTGCTGCTCGACCCCGCCCGGCCCGTCGAGGCGGCCTATGTCATCATCGACGGTCACGTGACGATCGCCCGCGGGGACACGCTGCCGGGCACGGCGGGGCCGAGCGACGCCGTGGGCATCCTCGAACTGCTGGCCCGCCAGCACGGTGGACTCTCCGCCGTCGCCGCCACCGACACGCTGACGCTCGAACTGGACTGGGAAGCCCAGGTGGGCGTCTGCGAGGACTATTTCACCATCCTGCAGCAGTACCTGCGCGTGCTCGCCCTGCGGTTCATCCACGAAATGCGCCGGCTGCCCGCCGGATCCCGCCTGGGCCGGCCCTCGGCCCAGGCCGCCGCGGGAACGCGGAACCTCGATCTGGTGCAGCGACTGATCGCCGTCGCGCACGCCCGGGCGTTCTCGGACTGCAATCTCGACGCCCTCGTCGAACTCGCGCGCCATGCGCAGGAGCGCACCCTCGCGGTCGGCGAGACCCTCTGGCGGCAGCGCGAACCCGCGACGCACTTCGCCCTGCTCACCGCCGGGTCGCTCGCCTGCACGTCCGGCGCGAACGGCTTGCGCCTGTTCGCCGGGCCGGCCTTCACCGTGGGGCTGCACGAGGCGCTGGCGGGCATCCCGCGCTGGTTCGATGCCGTAGCCGAGATCGAGACGACGGTCCTCCGCCTGGAGGTCGACCCCTTCCTCGACCTCCTGGAAGACCACTTTGAGCTGGCCATCGATTTCACATCGGCCATCGCGCGGCGCGTGTTGGAGCTCGAGGCCGAGCGCCGCCACACGGCAAACCGCTAGCCCGCCCGCCCCCGAGGCTGCCAGCGGAACTCTGCCAGGGGAACCCGGCCGTCGCGGAACGTGACGCCCTCGGCCTCGAGCAGCGCCCGCTGCAGCCGGTCGATGCCGCCGATGCCCCGCACGCTGATCTCCCCGCGGGCGTTGATCACGCGATGCCACGGAACGTCGCTGTCCGTGTCGAGCGCTGCCAGCGCGTACCCGACCAGCCGCGCCTGGGCGGGCAGATCGCTCAGGGCCGCCACCTGCCCGTACGTGGCGACCCGGCCCCGCGGGATGCGTCGCACCGTGCCGTAGATGCGGCGATAGCTGTCGCTCGACCTCCCGCGCTCAGCGGCCACGGCCCGGCGCGAGGCGCCGCAGGGGCTCGGCCTCTTCGAGGAACCCCGGCTGCGTCGCGAACCCGGCGATGAGCTGGCGCAGTATGGGCGTGTCGGCCGTGAGTACGAGCGTCCCGTCGTGGTCCACCCACGCCGACGCGGGCGGCATCCGGGTGAGATGTGCCCGCACCGAGTCCGGCTGCAGCTGCGCGAGCCGCAGCTCGCGGTCGGCCTGGCGCACCACGAACACGGCATGCAGGGGGAGCAGCAGGGACTGGTAGGACTCGCCGTACCCGAGATCGCGCTCCTCGGGCGTGACATCGAGCACCGTGACGCCACCGAGCTCGGCCACCCGCCCGACGAACCGACCGGTCTGTCCCTCTTCGTCGGTGTAGATGATGAGATACGAGGAGTCCGCCTGCTCGACGATCGTCAGGCGCAGGGTCGCCGCTTCGCCGGCCCATGTGCCCGCGAGCGCGGGAAGCCGCCCGTGTCCACCCGCCGGGACCACCGGATGGATGGTGTAGACGCAGGCGACGACCAGACAGGACGCCGGGACGAGCGCGAGGAACCCACGACGCATACGACCCCCCAGGTCAGCAGTCGGGACGGACAGGCCATTTCACAGGGCCGCGCGCAGGTGATCGTGGATGGTCTCCAGCACCTTCACCCGCGCCCACTTCTTGTCATCGGCTTCCACCAGCACCCAGGGAGCGACGTCCGTGCTGGTCCGCTCGATCATGTCGCAGGCGGCCGCCTCGTACGCGTTCCACTTGGCCCGGTTGCGCCAATCGTCGGCCGTGATCTTGTACTGTTTGTACGGCGTGCCCTGGCGGTCCTTGAAGCGGCGCAGCTGTTCCTTGGCGGAGATCGCCAGCCAGAACTTGAGCGTGAGCGTGCCCGCCTCGGCGAGCTGCTGCTCGAAATCATTGATCTCGGTATACGCGCGGCGCCACTCGTCGGGCCGCGCGAACCCCTCGATCCGCTCCACCAGCACGCGCCCGTACCACGACCGGTCGTAGATCGTCACGCGCCCGCGTCGCGGCAAGTGGCGCCAGAACCGCCACAGATACGGGTGCGCCCCCTCCTCGTCCGTGGGCGCGGCGATCCCGATCACGCGGTAGAGATACGGATTCATGGCCGCCGTCACGCGCCGGATGGCGCCGCCCTTGCCCCCGGCGTCCGGGCCCTCGAACACCAGAATCAACGACCGCTCCGCCTTGCGGAGCTTGCGCGAGAGCCGCCCGACGCCGGCCTGCGCCGTCGCCAACCGTCGGTCGTAGGCCTTGCCCGTCAGCGACTGGGTCAGGTCGAGCCGGCGGAGGATGTTCGCCTTCTTCGGCTTCGGCAGGCGCGCCTTCCGCGCCTTGGCACGGCCGCGCTCGGCCATCTCGTCGAGCGCTTCCTCGAGCGCGTGCAGCACGGACGTCGTCACCGTGAGATTGCGGTACTCGTCGTCCGTCGCCTCCACCACGGTCCACGGCGCGAAGCCGGTGCTCGTCAACCGGACGCACCCCTCCGACACCCGGCGGAAGTCGTCGTAGTGTTTGAGGAACTTCTTTGCGTCCTTGCTCAGCCGCCATTTCATGCGGGGATCGGCGCTCAGCTCCTTGATCCGTTTCCGTTCCGCCTTCTTGCTGAGGTGCAGCCAGTACTTGAGGATGGGATAGCCCTCGAGCGTGAGCATCCGCTCGAAGTCGCGCACGCGCCGCATCGTGCGCTCGAAGGTGGCGTCGTCGATCCGTTCGAACACGCGGTCCACGATGGGACGCGTGTACCACGAACCGAAGAAGATCCCGATCTTGCCCCGCGGCGGGAGCGTACGCCAGTACCGCCAGTACTCGGGCCGTTCACGCTCCTCGTCGGTCTCGTCCCACAGCACGTGCGTCTCCAGGCCGCGGGCGTCCATCCACGCGTGCAGCAGCCCGACCGTTTCCCCTTTGCCCGCGCCCTCGGCCCCCGAGATCAGGATCACCGGGGCCAACGCCGACCCGGCGATGCGCCGCTGCGCGGCGAGCAGTGCCGCCCGCACCCCGGGCGCCTCGCGTTTGAACGTTGCCTTGTCGAGTTTGTTGCCGACTTCTGCTGCCTCGAACATCCGCCGTCTCCTCGCAGGACACGGGTGGCGAGACCCGGCGGTCACGCATCCCCGCAGACCGGCTCCCACCATCAAACCTGTCGTCCGGAGAAGACCCGGGCCAGAGGAGGCCCGTGGCGCTCAGGTCCCGGCGCCGCTCGGGTCCAGGCTGGCCACGGCGCGGACGCAGATCTCGAGCTCGGCCAGGTCGACCGGCTTGGCCAGCACGCGATCGGACGGGAACCGCTCGTCACCGCCGAGCTCGGCAAGCTGGGAAAGGTCACCCGAGAGGAAGACCACCCGCTCCGCCAGCAGAGGCGCCCGGTCACAAATGGCCTCGTAGAGGGCAATGCCGCTCATGCCCGGCATGCGCAGGTCGGCCACGACGACGTCTGGAGGATCGGCGGTGAGCAGCTCGAGCGCCGCCTGCCCGTCGGCGGCGGACATCACCTGCGCCCCGCGGCGGGTGAGGTACAGGGCCACGGGACGCCGGATCGCCTCTTCGTCATCCGCCACGAGCACCCGCAGGCCCGCCAGCGGGGCCAGCGCCCGCCCGGCCTCGCGGTGGGCTCCCCCCCCGTCGATCGACTCGGGACGGCCCTCCGTCCGCGGCAAGCTGAGCAGGAACCGGGCGCCCCCCGTCTCGGACGAGACAAGCCCCAGATCGCCGCCGGCCGCCCGGGCGATTTCCCGGGAGATGTACAGCCCGAGACCGGTCCCGCCGGTCCCCTTCGTCGACACGAACGGCCGGAACAGCCGGTGCCGGATATCGGCAGGCACGCCGGGCCCGGTGTCGGCGATGGCGGCACACACACGGTCCTCATCGACCCACGTCTCCACCGTGATCCGGCGTGGCGGTGCCGCGGTGCGGAGCGCGTCCAGCGCGTTACTCAGCAGATTCACGAAGACCTGTTCGACCCGCATGGCGTCGCACAACGCGGGCGCGAGCGCGGGCGCCAACCGGCGCATGACGTCGACCTCCTCCAGCGGGAACCGATACGACAGAAGGTCGAGACTGCGCGCGAGCGCGGCGTTGAGGTCCACGGGGCCGGGACGGGGCGCCTCCGCGCGCACGAAACGCAGCAGGCCCGTCAACAGGCGCCCCGCCCGAGCCGCCTGCTCCCGAATCTGCTCGAGCTCGTGGCGCAGCTCGGGATCCACGTTCGGCTCGCCCAGGCGGATCTCCGCGAGCGCGGCGATGGCCATCAGCGGGTTGTTGACCTCGTGGGCCACCCCCGCGAGCAGTTCGCCCGCGGCGGCAAACCGCCCCTGCTGCTCGGCCCGCTCCCGCAGCACGCGCGTCATCTCGTTGAACAACTCCGCCAAATGGCGCAGCTCGTGGGCCCCGGTCTCCGGCAGCCGCGTATGCAGCTCGCCGGCGGCCACCCGCTGCAGGCCGACATCCAGAGCGTGCAGGTGCCGGTCGACGCGACGCCAGAGGTACGCGGCCAGCAGGGACAACATCACCAGGCCGACCACGAGCCACACGGCCACCACCACGAGCGCGCGGTCCAGCGCAGTGCTAAAAGCCCGCTCGCCTTCCACTTGGCTGCTGAGCCCGGCGAGCTGCGCGGCCGCCAGCGACGACTGCAGCTCGCCGAGCAGGGCGTCCGCCGCATGGTGGCGCGCCTCCACCTCCGCGAGGCGTCCCAACTCGACCAGCGCGGCGTACTCGACGAGGAGGTTCTTGAGGCGGGAGATCTGCTGGTCCGCGCGCGCAAGCGGGACGCGCATTTCCGGCGGCACGTCGGCGAACGGCGCGGCAGCCGGTCGCTGATCGAGGGCGTCGACAAGCACGCGCACACTGATCGCCCGCCCCACCAGCGACGCGGAGTCCGCACCGATGGGACGTACCGTGAGCGCCACGGCCGAGGCCAGGTCTGCCGACCGCGCCTGGACCGCCGCCATGAGCTGCACGATCGGCGTCGTCCGCGCCGTCACGGCGCTGGCACGGCGGGCAACACCGACGGCGAGATAGGCCCAGAGGACGCCCACGTACAGCGCCATGCTGAAGAACACGAACGCGAGGATCGTCCGCAGCCGAATCGACCGGGCTCCCGCCATCAGGCGACCCAGCGTCGAGTCATGGCGCGACCCGCACCGCGCGGCCATCCTCGAATCGGGCCATCACGAACTCCACCGCACGATCCGGCAGGAACGTGATCGGTCCGGTGACCCCGCGATACGGCGGCCGCGTCCGGCCCAGAGCCCGAAGAAAGCGGGCAATCGCTACCCGGTCGGCCCCGACCGTGCGGACGGCCTGGGCCACCACCATCAGCGCATCGTGGGTCATGGCGTCCGGCCCGGTAGGCTCTCTGCCGTTCAGGCGCCGGAACCGATCCGCGTAGGCCTGCGAGACGGAATCGGGGCTGTCTGGCAGCCAGAACGTCACGACGCAGATGGAGGAGATGGCCGGGCCGGCATGCTGCAGCAGGGCCGGAAGGAGCATGGCGCCATCCCCCGCGACCACCGGCACGTTCGCGGCCCGCGCGGTCAGGTGCCGGGCGATGCGGCCGGTCTCCTCCCAGCGGGCCGCGACGATCACGGCGTCGGGCGTGCCCTTCAGCAGCGCCGCGTCCACGAGCGTTGGGAAGTCACTCTGCGGATCCACCGGCATCTCGTCGATCACCGCGAGGCCCCGGTGGGCGAGCCCCGCGCGCGTCCCCTCGCGCAGCCCTTCGCCGTATTCGTCATTGACGTAGAACAGCAGCACCCGCCGCGCCCCGAGCCGGTCGGCCACGAAGTCGGCAATGAACGCCCCTTCGAGGGAGTCGTTGGGGGCCAGCGGGAACGTCCAGGGGCCGGCGTGGGCAATCAGCCTGCTGGTGCTGGTCGGCACCACCTGGGGCACACCCGCATCGTGATAGACCGGGGCGGCGGCGAGCGACGCCCGGCTCCCGCCGTGGCCGACCACCGCCACGAGATCCGGCACCGTCACCAGGCGGAGGGCCCGCTCGACCTCCACGTCCGGCAGATCCGAGACGCCCCCACTGTCATAGACGATCTCGATGGGGAGCCCCGCCGGCCAGCCGGCGATCTCGTCGCGCGCGACGGCCACGGACGCCGCACCACCGCTCGGGAACGCATAACCGATGACGGCGACATCGGGCTCGCCGCCGCAGGCCAGCGCTGCGGCCACCAGTAGCGTCCCCACCACGCTGCGCGGTGTCATGCGTCTCCCTAGATCAAAGGCCAGTCCACTCGCCCGTCGCCGCTCGCCCACTCCGCCTAGTATAATCACCGCTCGGACCCCCATTCCCAATCCGCCCATCTCGAACCTCCGAGTTCCGTCATGCTCCATGCCCCGCCACACCCCCACCTCGTCCCCTTCGACGGCACGTTTCGGATCGCCGACACCCCGACCACGCCGCCGGACGGCACTCCCAAGAAGAAGGCCCTCAAGCAGCAGCTCGCGGAGCTGCGGGACGAGCTCGCCGACCTCCAGCGCATGCTGTATGCGCAGGACCGTCACGCCGTCCTGCTCGTGTTCCAGGCGATGGACGCGGCGGGGAAGGACGGCACGATCCGGGCGGTGTTGAGCGGGGTGAACCCGGCGGGGTGTCAGGTGTTCTCCTTCAAGCAGCCGAGCGCCGAAGAGCTCGACCACGACTTCCTCTGGCGCACGGCGCGGCGCCTGCCCGAGCGCGGGCGGATCGGCGTGTTCAATCGGAGCTACTACGAGGAGGTACTCGTCGTCCGGGTGCATCCCGAGTTCCTCGAGGCCCAGCGTCTTCCCCGGCGCCCGCGCTCACTGGGCGACCTCTGGGCCGAGCGGTACGCCTCCATCGGGACGCACGAGGAGCACCTGGCCCGCAACGGCATGGTCATCCTCAAGTTCTGGCTCCATGTGTCGCAGGAGGAGCAGCGGCAGCGGTTCCTTGCCCGGCTCGACGAGCCGGAGAAGCACTGGAAGTTCGCCGCGGGTGACGTGCGGGAGCGGGCCCACTGGGACGCCTACATGGCGGCGTACCAGGACGCCCTCAACGCCACGTCGCGGCCGTGGGCACCGTGGTACGCCATCCCCGCCGACGACAAGGCCTACATGCGGGTGGCGGTGGCGGGGATTCTCCACGACACCCTCCAGGGGCTCGAGCTCCGCTACCCCAAGGTGTCACGGGAGGAGCGCGCGCGCTTCACGGCCATGCGGCGCCTGCTCGACGCCGACGGCTAGACGGCCGGCGCGCGGGGCGCCGCTCCCGGACCCCGGCAGTGGCATGAAGCATGCAACCAGCGTACATTGTCGGACACAATCGAAGCACGTGGTGAGTTGCGGCATATTGCGGCCACGTTAAACAAGTCGCTAAAAAGCCAGACCCCCGGGCCTGCTTTGGCGACCCGGGGTTTTGCGTCTGGCAATGGACCGCGCGTCACGTTTCACGCCGTGAGGAATGACAACGACGACCGACCGAATCGCCCAGCTCCAGTCGCTGCTCGCACAGCGCATCCTCGTCCTCGACGGCGCGATGGGGACGATGATCCAGTCGTACGACCTCACCGAGGACGACTTCCGCGGGGAGCGTCTGCGCGACCATCCCAGGGAGCTGCGCGGCAACAACGACCTCCTCGCGTTGACGCGGCCGGATGTCATCGAGGCGATCCACCGCGCCTACTTCGACGCCGGCGCGGATCTGGCCGAGACGAATACGTTCAACGCCCAGGCCATTTCGCAGGCCGACTACGGGCTCGAGCACCTGGTGCGCGACCTCAACCTCGCGGCGGCACAGATCGCCCGTCGCGCGGCCGATGCCGCCACGGCGGCGACCCCCGAGCGACCGCGCTTCGTGGCGGGCGTCCTCGGACCCACCAATCGCACCGCCTCGATCTCGCCCGACGTGAGCGATCCGGCCTTCCGCAACGTGACGTTCGACCAGTTGGCCTCCGCCTATCGCGAGCAGGCCGCGGCGCTGCTCGATGGCGGCGTGGACGTGCTGATGATCGAGACCGTGTTCGACACGCTCAACGCCAAGGCCGCGCTGGTCGCGGTCCGCACGTTGCTCGCGGAACGCGGGACCGACGTCCCGCTCATGGTGTCGGGCACGATCACCGATTTGAGCGGCCGGACGCTGTCCGGGCAGACGGTGGAGGCCTTCTGGCACTCGGTCGGGCACGCGGAGCTCCTGAGCGTCGGGCTCAACTGCGCCCTCGGCGCCGGGCAACTGCGGCCGTATGTCGAGGAGCTGGCCGGCATCGCGGGGACCCGAGTGTCGTGCCACCCCAACGCCGGCCTGCCCAACGCGTTCGGCGGCTACGACGAGGCCCCCGACACGATGGCGACGCAGCTGCGGGAATTCGCCGAGGCCGGGTTCCTGAACATCGTCGGCGGATGCTGCGGCACGACCCCCCGGCACATCCGCGCCATTGCCGACGCCGTCGCCGGGCTGCCGCCGCGCGCCGTGCCGGCGATCGTTCCCCGGCTCCGGCTGAGCGGACTCGAACCGCTCACGGTCCGACCGGACTCGCTGTTCGTGAACGTCGGGGAGCGGACCAACGTCACCGGCTCGGCGCGGTTTGCGCGGCTCATCAAGGACGACGACTACGAGGGCGCCCTCGAGGTCGCCCGTCAGCAGGTCGAGAACGGCGCCCAGGTCATCGACGTCAACATGGACGAGGGAATGCTCGATTCCCGGGCCGCCATGGAACGGTTCCTCCGGCTCATCGCCGGCGAACCCGACATCGCCAAGGTGCCGGTGATGGTGGACTCCTCCCGCTGGGAAGTGTTGGAAACGGGTCTCCAGAACCTCCAGGGCAAGGGCATCGTCAACTCCATCAGTCTCAAGGAGGGCGAAGCGGATTTCATCGCCAAGGCCCGCACCATCCGCCGGTACGGCGCCGCCGTGGTCGTGATGGCGTTCGACGAGCGCGGGCAGGCCGACACGGCGGAGCGCAAGGTCGAGATCTGCACGCGCGCGTACGAGATCCTCACCCGGCGGGTCGGGTTGCCAGCCGAGGATATCATCTTCGATCCGAACATCTTCGCGGTGGCCACGGGCATCGAGGAGCACAACACCTACGCGCTGGCATATCTCGAGGCGGTGCGTCGCATCAAGCGTGACCTGCCCGGCGTGCACGTGAGCGGCGGCGTGAGCAACCTCTCCTTCGCGTTCCGTGGGAGTCCGGCGATCCGCGAAGCGATGCACTCCGCGTTCCTGGACCACGCGGTCCATGCCGGCATGGACATGGGGATCGTGAACCCCGGGCAGCTGGCCATCTACGAGGACATTCCCCCCGAGCTGCTCACGGCGGTGGAGGACGTCCTGTTCGACCGCCGGCCGGATGCGACCGAGCGTCTCCTATCCCTGGCCGGGCGCTTCCGCGGTGAGCACGTGGAGGCCAAGGCCGACGCCGAATGGCGCGCCCTGCCCGTGGCCGAGCGGCTCAAGCACGCGCTCGTGGAGGGGGTGCAGGACCACATCGAGGCCGACGTCGAGGAAGCACGCCAGCGGCTGGGGCGGCCGATTGCCGTCATCGAGGGACCGCTCATGGATGGCATGAACGTCGTCGGCGACCTATTCGGCGCCGGCAAGATGTTCCTGCCACAGGTCGTGAAGAGCGCGCGGGTGATGAAGAAGGCCGTCGCCTACCTCACCCCCTATCTGGAAGCCGAGCGCGGCGACGGGGCGGGCACCCACCGCGCCGGCACGATCGTGCTGGCCACGGTGAAGGGCGACGTCCACGATATCGGCAAGAACATCGTGGGCGTGGTGCTCGGGTGCAACGGCTTCGAGGTGGTGGACCTCGGCGTGATGGTACCGGCGCAGAAGATCCTCGAGACGGCGCGGACCGCGGGGGCCGATGCCATCGGCCTCTCGGGTCTGATCACCCCCTCGCTCGACGAGATGGTGCACGTCGCCCGGGAAATGACCCGGCAGGGGTTCGAGGTGCCGCTGCTCATCGGGGGCGCGACGACCTCCCGTGCCCACACGGCAGTGAAGGTCGCTCCCGCGTACGCCGGACCGACGGTCCACGTGCTCGATGCCTCCCGCTCGGTCGGCGTCCTCAGCACGCTGCTGGCCTCGG
>JBFGDF010000081.1:0-14151 GCA_041580775.1 Gemmatimonadales bacterium | reverse complement strand
ATGCGTATTGCCCTGACTGTCCACGTACGTCGTCGTCCCCACGTCGGGCCAGACCAGGGTCTCGGTGAACCCTCGCAACGCCAGCGTGCTGACGGACGTCCACTGCCGCACCTCGAGGTCCACCCACGCGACCACGCCTTCGCTCTCGGCGCGGATACGGGTCGCTCCCTTGGCGACGCCGACCACGCGCCCCGTGGCATCCACGGTGGCGATGTCGGTGTTGGCACTGCTCCACGTCACGGTCCGGCCCATCACCTCCACCATGCCAGCGGTGAACGTCCGGGCGGTGAGCTGCGTGCTCGAACCCAGGAGCACCGCCGCGGGATTGGGGGTTACCCACACGAACTGTACCGGCGCGACAACCGTGACCGACACGTCGGCACTGCGCCCACCGCTCGCGGCGGTGATGATCGCGGGGCCCACGTTGCGGGCAGTCACCACGCCGTTTGCATTCACGGTCACCGCGCCCGGACTGCTGCTGGTGAACGTGAACGTCCGGCCAAGCAACTCCATGCCATTGGCGTCCAGCGCCTTTGCCTCGAGCGTGGCCGACTGCCCCACGCTCAGCGTCAACTCGGTTGGTGTCACCACCACCGATGAGACGCCGACCGCAATGGTGAGCGACACGGTCCCGGACGTGCCGCCGCCGGGGGCCGGGTTCCGCACGGCGAGCGTGCGCGTGCCGGGCACCCGCAGATCGCTGGGGCCGAGCACCAGCCGCAGTTCGGTGGGGCCGATGTACTCCGCTGGCCGCGGCGTGCCGTCCCACAGGATCACGGCGCCCACGGCGAACCCGGTGCCCGCCACGGTGAGCACCGCGACCGGCGTCGTGGTCTCCACCACGTCCGGCGAGACCGACGACACCGCCGGCACGGCGTTGACCTTCGCCACCTGCACAGTCACGTTGGCCGAGACGCCTTCGATGGTGGCGCGCACGACGGCGTTGCCCGAGCTCATGGCGGTCAGCAGGCCGGTGGCGGACACGCTGGCCACCGAGGTGTTGAAGCTCTGCCAGCCGACCGTGCGGCCGGTCAGTTCCGAGTCGTCTGCCGCGCGCGCCACGGCGCGAAGCTGCAGCGTCTCACCGGGCAGGAGCTGCGCCGCGGATGGCAGTACCGCCACGTGCGCCACCGGCCGGGGTCCCCCGCCGCCTGGGTCGGTGGTGGCGTCGCCACACGCGCCCGCCACGAGCGCCGCCAGCGACAGCCCCAGTACCGTCGGAGTACGCCGCGAAAGGAATCCGCTGCATCGTCGCATAACCAATCCTCCTCGAAAGTCGTGTGCGGGCGTCACCGCCCGGCGTGGTTGCCTACAGGACCGCGCAGGGGCCGGAACACCTGGTCCCGGGTGCGGCGGCGGTTTCGCCCGACGTCAGGGCGTTCGGACAGCCGGTGCAGGGCCGCCCCAGCGCGTCGGGCGCCACCGGGCTCGGCATGTACCGCGTCGGCTGCAGGCGCGGATTCCACAGGGGCACCATGCCGCTCGTCCGTTCGTTCGCGCTCATCGTCCGTTTCTCCCAGATCGTGCGACGCGGGTCCGCATGGATCCGCCGCGGCTCGAGCAGCCACAGCAGGCCGTGGCCCGATCCCGTGGCGCCGCGCCTCCGCGTCATCAGTTCACCACGATTTCCCGGAGCATGCCGTGCTCCAGGTGCATCCGTCCGTCCCCCGCGTCGGGCAGGAAGCACAGCAACGCATACGTGCCGCGCTCGAGCGTGAGCGGGAGCCAGTTGCGCTCGCCGCGGTCGAGCCCCACCACGCCGCCGATCCAGCGACCCCGGGTGGGTCCCTGCGCGCCGCTGAAGAACCACTCGAGGAACTCGCCGGCGGTGCGACCAGGCTCGAGCTTGACCAGCACCACCTCGTGCGGTTGCGGCGCGACGTTGGTGACCTCGAGGGTCTGCCGCCCGGCGCGCAGGGCGCCCGACAGCTCGAAGCGGTAGTCGTCGAGCACCATCACCAGGTCAGCGCGGGCGGGCGTGGCCGGGAGATCGCCGGGCAGCACCTCGAGCTGGTGCAGCATGCCCTTGGCGACATGCAGCACGCCGTCCGGGCTCGGGATGAAACAGATGAGCGCGTAGCGGCCGGGGCCGAGGACCAGCGTGACGTCCGTCGAGTCGCCGGGCGCCGCGACCCCGGGGCCACCTACCGACCGGACCCAGCCGGGGAATGCGTGGCCGTGGAGCGCCAGGAGATCTCCCACGGTCCGGCCGGAGTCGAGTCGCACGAGCTGCCCGTGATGGATCTCGCGGCCGTCGTTGCGCAGCCGGATGGTGACCAGCCCGCTGTGCACCGTGTCGGGCGCGCGGTAGGCGTAGTCGGTGGCGGTCACCTCGACGACCGCCGGGGCTGCGGGCCCGTCGGCACCGGCCGGTGCGCAGGCCGCGATCGCGGCGGACAAGGCGAGCGCCGAGTGGCGCCTGGTCGAGTACATGGTGAGTCCCTTCCGTTCATGGTCCGAGGCTGGGTTCTGCCCGCCGTCGTCTTGCTGCCGGTTTCGGTGACGCCTAGTTTACGGGAGTCCTTCACTCCCGTATCACCACCATCTCACCAGCGCGGAACGTGTTGCTACTCAAGACCTTCGGGGGCCTCGCGATCGTCGCACCAGACGGGACCGGCCCTGCGGGCGCCGCCACTCAGCGGCGTCGGCTGGCGCTGCTGGCGGTGCTGGCGGCGGGGGGGGAAGCGGGCGTCACCCGGGAGAAGCTGCTCGGCCTGTTCTGGCCGGACCTGGAAGAGGAGCGGGCGCGCGCGGCGCTTGCGCAGGCGCTTTATGCGCTCAAGCAGGGGCTCGGCTCGAACGAGATCGTGCTGGGCACCGCGTCGCTGCGGCTGAACGATGCCGTCCTGGCCAGTGACGTGGGCCGCTTCCGGCGCGCCCTTGCCGGGCGGCGGTGGGCCGACGCGGCCGAGTGCTGGACCGGGCCCTTCCTGGACGGCGTCGTGTTGCCCGGGTTGGACGAGTTCGAGCGGTGGGCCGAGCATGAGCGGACGGTGTTGACCCGCGAGGCGGTCGAGTGTCTCGAGCGCTTGGCGCGGGAGGCCCAGACCGCCGGCGACGATGCGGGGGCGGTGCGCTGGTGGCAGCGCCGCGCCGCGGCCGATCCCTTGGCGGCGGCTGGCGCGGTAGGGCTGATGGAAGCGCTGGCGGCCGCGGGCGACCGCGCGGCGGCGCTCCGCCACGCTCGTCTGTATGAAGGACTGGTCACCGCCCAGCTGGACCTTCCGCCCGACCCCGCCGTGGTGGCGTTGGCGGAACGCCTGCGCGCGGACCCGGCAGCCCCGGCGCCCGCGCCGACCGCGCCACTCGAGGGTGTGAGGGGCGGGGTGCCCCCTGAGGCCGCGGTGACCCCGCCGCAAGCCGCACCGGCCCCTGCATCAATCCCGATCCCTGACGCGCGGGCTGCCGACCTCGTGCCGACGTCGGCGCGCCGGCGCGTCCCGTGGCTCGCGGGCGCCGTGGGGGTGGCGCTCTTGGCCAGTGTGGGAGGTTGGGCGCTCCTCGGCATGTCACGGGTGCCCGCGGTGCGTGCCGGTGGCGCGCCGCTGGTGGCCGTCGGCGCGTTTGGCGCCTTCGGTGCGGAACTCGAGCCCGCGGCGCGCGCGCTCACGGACATGGTGGCCACGAGTCTCGCGCAGGTGCCCGGGCTCAACGTGGTGAGCTCGTCGCGGATCTACGAGCTGGCCGCCCGGGCGGACGGGGACACGGCGCGGGCCCTGCTCAAGGCGGCACGGGCGGCCGGGGCGACGGACCTGATCGACGGCGCGGTGTACCGCGTGGACGGCGGCGTGCGCCTCGACCTGCGGCGCAGCAGCCTGGTGTCCGGCGAGGTGACGCACGCGGTGAGCGTCACGGCGCCCGATGTGTTCGCTGCGGTGGACAGCGGTACCGCGCACCTGCGCCAGCGCCTCGGCGGGTCCGGGCCGGGCCGGCCCCTGGCCGACGTCACGACGTCGAGCTTGGTGGCGTACCGCCTGTACGTCGAGGGTCTGCGCGCGTTCCACGAAGGGCAGGGTGCGGCGGCGTTCCGCCTGTTCTCCTCGGCGCTCGCCGAGGATTCCACGTTCGCGATGGCGGCGTACTACGCCGCACTCAGCGGCGAGGGCTCGCGACGCGTCTTCTTCGACCGGCTGGCGCGCGCCCTGCGGCTGGCCGAGCACGCGGGCGACCGCGAGCGGCTGCTCATCCGTTCCATGTGGGCGGAGGAGCAGGACGATCCGGCGCGGATTCCGCTGGCTGAGACGCTGGTCACGCGCTATGCGTCCGAACCGTTCGCGCATCTCCAGTACGGACGGGCAATGGTCGCGGCGGGTCGATTCAGCGAAGCGCTGGTGTCGCTGCGCACGGCCATCGCGCTGGACCGGGGGGCCGAGCTGACGCTGGCGCCGGGTCGCTGCGTCGGCTGCGAGGCGCGCGGGGAGTTGGCCGCGCTGCTCCGTGGGCTCGACTCGCTGCGCGCGGCCGAGCGCGAGGCGCGCGTTGGTCCGGCAGGACGACTCGCACCACGCGTGGCACGCGCTGGCAGAGGCGCTGATGGCGCAAGGGCGGCGCGAGGACGCGCTCGACGCCGTCGCGCGGGCCAACGCCCGAAACGCGGCGTACGATGCGGCACTCACCAGAGCGATGTTCGACATCCGGACGGGCGCGTTTGCGTCGGCCGGGGACGAGCTTCTCCGGCGGATGCGCTCCACCAACGCGCGCGAGCGCGGTGAAGCCGCGTGGTGGCTGAACTTCCTGTGGCGCGCGCAGGGCCGGCTGGACGACGCGCTGGAAGTCTCACGCACGCTGCGCGCGGGCGACTCCACGTGGGGTCAACGGGGCGCGGCGCCCTACATTGCCACGGCCATGGCGGCCACGCTCTACGAGCAGGGGCGATACAGGGCGGCGGCGGCCCTCTGGGATTCGATCGCGCAGCTCCGGACGCCCGGCATCATCACGTCACGGCACGCACGGCACCGCGCGTGGTTCCTGACGCTGGCGGCCACGGCCCACGCAGCGGCGGGCGACACCGCGGGGCTCGCGGCGCGCGCCGACACGGTCGAGGTGCTCGGGCGACAGTCGGCGTACGTCCGGGACCAGCGACTGCACCACCACGTGCGCGGACTGCTGGATCAGGCGCGCGGCCGGCCCGCGGAGGCGGCGGAGGCATTCCGGCGCGCCGTCTACATGCCCACGGTCGGCTACAGCCGGACGCAGCAGGCGCTTGCCCGGGCCCTCGCCGCGCTGGGCCGGCACGACGAGGCGATCGCGGTGCTGCGGCCGCTGCTGGGTGGGCCACTCGACGGGTCGAACAGCTATCTCCCGCTCACCGAGATTCGTGAGCAGCTGGCGGAGCTGTTCGCGGCCGCGGGGCGGCCGGACAGCGCCGCCGCGCACGCGGCGAGGGTGGTCGACGCCTGGCACAAGGCGGACGGCCTGTTCGCGGCCCGGCGACGGCGGATGGAAGACCTAACGCGGCGGTAACGCCGCGCATCCGCAGCCGACGCCAAGACACCGCAAGAATCGGGTGGTTCTGCCGCCCCCCCGTGGCGATCTTGCCTCCTGTCCGCCACGGGAGCATCTCATGAGGTCCGACACGGACGTGTTGCGGGACTATCACCGGGTCACGTCACAGATCCGTTTCCTCGAGGCACGCAGGGAGATGACCACCGGCCCGCAGGTGTTGCGCGACTATCACCGCGTCGAGGCCGTCATCCGGTTCCTCGAGGCGAAGGCCGATGAGCAGCCGTCGCTCGCAGAAGCAGCGGCCGCCGTAGGGTTGAGTGAGTTTCACCTTCAGCGGCTGTTCCGGCGCTGGGCCGGCGTGAGCCCCAAACGGTTTCTGCAGTATCTGACGGTCGAGCACGCCAAGGGCGCGCTGCGCGACGGACTCTCCGTGCTGGCGGCGACCTACGAGACCGGGCTGTCGGGGCCGGGCCGGCTGCACGACCTGTTCGTGGCCGTCGAGGCGGTGACGCCGGGCGAGTACAAGGCGCTGGGGCGGTCGCTGGAGATCCGCTACGGCACCGCGCTCAGCCCGTTCGGTGAGGTCTTTCTCGCCGTGACGGACCGCGGGGTTTGCGGGCTGGAGTTCCTGGGGGAGGAGGACCGGGGGGCGGTGGTCGACCGGTTGCACCACGCGTGGCCGGGCGCGCGGCTGGTGCGGGATACGAAGCGGGCCGAGGAGTACGCGCGGCGGATCTTCGCGCCGGCCGAAGATCGGCATGCGCCCATCACGCTCCTCGTGCAGGGCACGAACTTCCAGCTCCAGGTGTGGCAGGCGCTGCTGCGGATTCCCGCGGGCGCGGCCACCAGCTACGGCGCGCTCGCCGAAGCGCTCGACAGGCCCCGCGCGGCCCGTGCGGTGGGGAGCGCGGTGGGGAAGAACCCGATCGCGTACCTCATCCCGTGTCACCGCGTGCTGCGGGAGACGGGCCGGTTCGGCGGGTACCGCTGGGGGGCGGAGCGCAAGATGGCGATCCTTGGGTGGGAGGCGGCGCGGGCGGCAGGCTAGGGGGGGTCGCGCAACCGCGCGCGCTCACGAGTCCGTGGTCAGCCACGCTCGAATCGAATTGGCGACGTGGTGACCGACGTCTGGGGGGAGTTTCGCCCAACGGCCGTCAGCCAGCTTGAGGGCCGGCGGCCCCCCCTTCTCCTCGCTCACCCCCACGATCTCGCGCTTCGCATAACGGCGGCGCCCCCAGAGTCCCGTCACGTGGACCGCATCAGACCCGAGCACCACGCGACGGGTGGCGGTGTCCATTAGCGCCACGATGCCGAACACCGCGAGGCCGGCCAGGATCACCGTCGGCAGGGCGAGGCCCTGGAGACGGTACAGCCACCAGGCGCCCGCCGTGAACAGCACCTCGACCGCCGTGAGCACCCCGAGCAGCCACGGAGCGCTGCGAAACACACGGCGTCCGGCGTACGGGCTCATGAGAACCGGCTAAGCTGGGCCGCGGGAGTGGGGGCCGCCAGCCAGCGCAGACGCCGGTTCGAGCCCGGACGTGTATCTTGTGCCGCACGAGGAGATGACGCGCATGGTTTCCCCCCAGTCGCTCACCCTCCGCCTACCTCTGGCGCTCGGCACCGTCGCGACCCTCCTGGCCGTGAAGCTCGGCGCCCACGTGGTGACCAACCTCGTGACGCCCTATGAGTTTCACCGCGATGAACTGCTGTACCTCGCGATGGGCACCCACTTCCGGCCCCTGCACATGGACTTCCCGCCCCTGATGGCGTTGCTCGGGAACGCCGCGCGGGTGTTCGGCGAGACTTCGCTGTTCGCGGTGCGCCTGGTACCGGCACTCGTTGGGACGGTCATCCTATTGCTGATGCTCCTCATCGTGCGGGAATTGGGTGGCAGGAAAGGGGCGATGCCGCTCGCGGCGGCGGCGCTGGTCCTGAACCCGCTGTTCCTGCGGACCGCCAATCTGTTCCAGCCGGTGGCGCTGGATCAGCTCTGGTGGACGCTCGGGTTCTACGCGCTCGTCAGACTGCGCAACACCCAGGACCCGCGCTGGTGGCTCGTGCTCGGGGCGGCCGGCGGACTGGGCCTGCTCACCAAGTTCAGCATTCTGTTCTTCGGCCTCGCCGTCCTGATCGGGTTGCTGCTCACCGACCTGCGGAAGTCGCTGCTCGGTCCCTGGCCGTGGATCGCCATCCTCCTGGCCGTCGTGATCGGCCTGCCGAGCATCGCGGGTCAGGTGAACCTGGGCTTCCCGGTGGTGGGGCAGATGCAGGATCTCCGCAGCGTGCAGCTCCAGCGCACCACGTTCGGCGAGTTCGTCGGCGGCCAGATCCTGCTCGGCCCGTCGTTCCTGCTGGCCCTGATCGGCGTGGCGGGGCTCCTCGGGCATCCGGAGCTGCGCCGCCACCGCGTGGCCGGCTGGGTCGCGGTCGCCGCGTTCGCCGTGCTCGCGGCCCTCAAGGGAAAGGCGTACTACGTGGGACCGATCTACCCGGTGCTCTACGCCGCTGGTGCCGTGACGCTGCAGCATGTCGCGCGCGCCGGCGTGCGCCAGGTGGCCCAGTGGGGGATCGCGACCCTCGTGGTGCTGTACGGCGTGTTCACGCTTCCCTTCGGTCTCCCGATCCTGCCGCCCGAGCCGATGGCGCGCTACGCGGCGGCCACCGGGATCACCTCGGCCGTCACCACCAACAAGGGGGAGGTGCTGCGGCTGCCGCAGGACTACGGCGACATGCTCGCCTGGCGGGAGCTGGTGCAGGCGGTGGCGCGGGTGTTTCACGCCCTGCCGGAGGGCGACCGGGAGCGCACGGTCGTCTACGGCGCCAACTACGGCGAGGCCGGCGCGCTGGACCTCTACGGCCCGCCGCTGGGTCTCCCACCGGTGGTGAGCATGGCGGGGAGCTTCTACTTCTTCGGCCCGGGCACGAGGCCGGGGAAGGTGATGCTGTTCGTGGGCGTGGAGCCCGCGTCGGTCGAGGAACTGTGCGGCTCGCTGGAGCTGGCCACGCGGGTCACCGCCGCATGGACGGTGGAGGAGAACGACGTCCCCGTGCTCGTGTGCCGGGCGCCGACCACCACGGTGCAGGAGGTGTGGGCGCAGAATCCGCGGATGGGCGTGCGGAGCGAGACGCCGCGGCCTGAGCTGTGAGCCCCGAGGAACGTCCCCGTCGTGCTCCGCGGGGTTCCGCGTCGGCCGTCGGGGCGTTCCGACCCTGGCCTGGCGCCCGCTCGGGAAGAGTGTGATAACTAAGCTCGACCCCGGTTGACGCGGGATGACGGCCACGGAGCACGAGGCAGCACACCACGGAGTGGAGGGTGCGCCAATTCGTCGAAGCCCTTATGTCGTCGGCCTCCTCTTCCTGATCTTCTTCGTCATCTCCTTTCTCACGAACATCATCGGCCCGCTTGTCCCCGAGATCATCGACGACTTCCAGTTGAGCCTCACACTCGTGGCCGTGCTGCCGTTCGCGTTCTTCATCGCCTACGGCGTGATGTCGATTCCGGCGGGGCTGCTGATCGAGCGATTCCAGGAGAAGCCGGTCATGGTCGCCGCTTTTGGCGTGGCGTTCGCGGGCTCCCTGATGTTGGCCCTGGTTCCGAACTACCTGACTGCCATCGGGTCGCTGTTCCTCATCGGCTCCGGCATGGCCATGCTGCAGGTGGCCATCAACCCGCTGCTACGGGAGGCCGGGGGCGAGGAACACTTCGCGTTCAATGCCACCGTGGCGCAGTTGATCTTCGGGGCCGCGTCCTTTCTCAGTCCCCTGGTCTACTCCTATCTGGTGCTCAACCTCGAGCGCGGATCGGCCGACACGAACGTGCTCATTACCGCACTGGCGCGGGTCGTCCCCGAGGACCTCGCCTGGATATCGCTCTACTGGCTCTTCGCCGGGATCGCCCTGCTCATGATCGGCGTCGTGGCCGTCTCGAGAATCCCGAAGGTCGAACGAAGAGCGGACGAGCGAGTGGGTGCGTTCTCAACGCACCTGGCACTGCTGCGGAATCCCACCGTCGTGCTGTTCTTCTTCGGGATCTTCGCCTACGTGGGGCTCGAGCAGGGGATCGCGAATTGGATTTCGGAGTTCCTCAGCACATACCACGGCTTCGATCCGCAGACCACCGGGGCCCGGGCGGTGGCCTGGTTCTGGGGCCTCATGACCCTTGGCGGTGTCGCGGGGATCGTGCTCCTGAAGGTGCTCGACAGCAAGGTCGTGCTGGTGCTCTTCACGAGTGCGGCGATCCTCAGCCTCAGCGCGGCCCTGCTGGGATCCGGTCCCATGGCCCGCCTTGCGTTTCCCCTGGTTGGCTTCTTTGCGGCGGTCATGTGGCCGGTGGTCTTCTCGCTGGCGCTCAACTCCGTTGCAGAGCACCATGGCAGCTTCTCGGGGATCCTCGTGACCGGCATCATCGGGGGCGCCATCGTGCCGCTGATCGTGGGGGGACTCGGTGATGTCGTTGGGCTGCGCACCGGCATGCTCTTCCTCTACCTGGCGCTGGGCTACATCTTGAGCATCGGATTCTGGGCCAAGCCGCTGATCAGCAATGTCACCATCCACTCCCGGAAGAAAGACGGCGGGTGAGCGAGGCCTGGTAGCGGTCGCCTGCCGACGGGGAGGCCATGGCACGAACCATCCTGGGCGTGGACCTGGGCGGGACCAATGCGCGCGCCGGAGTGGTGCGCAATCAGGCGCTCGCCGAAGTCTCGTCAGTACGTATCAATGCGGCGGGATCGGCGGACGACGTCCTCGACCAGGTCTGCGGCGTCATCGACCGGACCAAGTCCCCGGATGTGGACGGGATCGGGATCGGTGTGCCCAGCGTGGTGGACATCGCACAAGGCATCGTTTACGACGTACAGAACATCCCGTCCTGGCGGGAGGTACCTCTCAAGTCCATCCTCGAAGACCGGTACGCCATTCCGGTGCTGGTCAACAATGACGCGAACTGCTTTGCCCTCGGCGAAAGGCACTTCGGCAAGGGGATCGGCTGTCAATCCCTGATCGGACTCATCCTGGGGACGGGATTCGCCGGAGGCATCGTCATCGATGGCCGGCTCTATCCCGGAAGGAACTGTGGCGCCGGGGAGTTCGGCATGATCCCGTACTTGGAGAGCATCTACGAGCACTACTGTTCGGGTCAGTTCTTCACCCGTCATGTGGGGCGGACGGGCGCGGAGCTGTACCGCAGGGCGGCCGACGGTGACCCGAAGGCGATGGAGGTGTTCGCCGAGTTCGGTCATCACCTGGGCCAGGCCGTCAAGACGATCCTCTATGCGTACGATCCGGACACGATCATCTTGGGCGGATCCGTGCGCAAGGCCCTGCGCTTCTTCGAGCAGGCCATGTGGGAGTCGATACGCTCCTTTGCCTTTTCACCCTCCGTCAAGACGTTGCGGATCGCCGTCTCGGAGCTCGAGCACGTCGCGATCCTGGGAGCGGCGGCGCTGCATTATGATCCCAAGCTGAACGGCGGCCTTTTCGGGGGCTCGGGAGAGGCCGCCGATCGGGCGTGACTCCCAGCCGCCGTCGCTTGTGCACGTCGGTGGTGGGCAGCAGTTTCTGGGCACGGCAGGGCGCCACGGATGCGCGGCTCGTCGCGATCGGCGTGGGCGGATCCTGCTGCGCGCGTTGCGCGCAGCAACTTCGCGCGGGAGGACGCCGCAGCCGATCACGCTGAACGTGGCCAGGTGGCTACTGAGGAACCCGGTCGGGGACAGCGCTGGGGTCATTCACACTGCACAGGGCTCGTTGCCTGGAAGGTGAGCACTCGCCATGCAACAAGAAGACGGACCGTCGAGAAGGCGATTCCTGCGGGACCTTGCGCAGGGATCCTTGGCCGCTGCCGCATTCCCGTACGTGCTGACGCGGAGATCGTCCCAGGAACGGGTGATCCTGGAGCAGGAGCCTCACCCGGACCGAACCCGCAGGTTTGCGGCAAACGACACGATCCGGCTGGGCGTGATCGGGACGGGGATCATCGGGTTCTACAACATCAGGTCGGCGCTGACCGTTCCAGGAGTCGAGCTGGCGGCCGTGTGCGATCTGTACGACGGCAGGCTGATGCGGGCGAAGGAGGTCTTTGGCCAGGGGCTCGCGACCACCAGGGACTACCGGGAGGTCTTGGCCCGGGATGACATCGACGTGGTGCTGGTTGCCACGCCGGATCACTGGCACGACATCATCAGCATCGACGCCATGAAAGCCGGGAAAGCGGTCTACTGCGAAAAGCCCATGGTGCAGGAGGTGGCCGAGGGGCGTCGGGTGATCGAGGCCGAGAAGCGGTACAAGGCGAAGCTCCAGGTCGGCAGTCAGGGCGTCAGCTCCATCGTCATGAAGAAGGCCCAGGATCTGTATCGCGCCGGGGAGATCGGGGACCTCATCCTCGTGCAGGCGGCGAACGAGCGGCACTCCTCCCTCGGCGCCTGGCAATACTCCATCCCCCCTGACGCGTCACCGGAGACGATCGATTTCGACACGTTCCTCGGGGACACGCCCAAGGTGCCGTTCGATCCCGTGCGGTTCTTCCGCTGGCGCAATTACCAGGCGTATGGAACCGGCATCGCCGGCGACCTGTTCGTGCATCTCTTCTCCTGGCTGCACTGGATCATCGGCTCGGACGGGCCGACCAGGATCTATGGGTCCGGCGGCTTGCGCTACTGGAAGGACGGCCGAGACGTGCCGGACGTCCTGACGTGTGTGGTGGACTACCCTCGGGCGGCCACCCATCCAGCCTTCAATCTGCAGATCGGGGTGAATTTCGTGGCCGGCGGCGCCGGGGGGAGTCTCCTGCGGTTGGTCGGTTCGGAGGGAACGCTCACATTTGCGGGAGATTCGTTGATCTTGCGCCGCACGCCGTTCGCCGCCCGCCCGGGCTATGGCGGGTATGACTCGCTGTCGACGTTCCCGCAGAGGGTCCAGGATGAATTCGTCAAGCAGTACGGGTTCAAGTACTACGATCTGCCCCCCAACATCAACGAGCCCAGTGAAATGGTCTATTCCCCACCGGAGGGATACGATGACCGTGACGATCACTGGGCGAACCTGATCGCGGCGATCCGTGACGGGAAGACCATCGTCGAAGATGCCACGTACGGCCTCAAAGCCGCCGGCCCGTCTCTGGCGGCCAATGCGAGCTACTTCGGCAACCGGATCGTCACGTGGGATTCCCAGAAGCTGGCGTACACCTAGCGCGGGACCGACCGGCTGTGCGGCGATTCCGCCTCCGATCCCGTTCACGGCCGCTGAGCGGCAGGAGCCATCCCATGCGACGGATGACACGGGGGCTTATGTGCGGTGTATGCGTCCTGCTTGTCGTCCCCGCCTGCAGTGACGCGTTCGGCGTCGACGACGTGCTCGGCGTCTGGAGCACCCAGACCATCAACGGTCATGCCGTGCCGGGCACGGTGATCTACGAAGGGATCCCCTACGACACCCAGTATGTGCGCTGGACGTTCTATGACGGGGGACAATGCACGCTCACGCAACTCGTCGATGGCGTCACGGCGACCTACGACGCGTGTGCGTACACCGTGACCTCGGAACAACGAGCCATCGCCATCGTGTTCTTGGACCAAGTGTGGAACGGGATCGTCGCCGGCAGCAGCATGACGCTGACCGACCCTCAGGACGTAGCCTGGGTACTGCGCGCACAGTGAGCACCGAGACGGAGGCGCTCGATGGAAGTCATCATTCAACGAGACTACGGGCAGATGAGCAGCGCCGCGGCGCAGATCGTCGTCGAAGTGCTCAACACCAAGCCCAATGCCGTCCTTGGCATGGCAACCGGGTCCACCCCGCTCGGCCTGTATCAGGAGTTGGTGCGGCTGCACCAAGCGGAGCAATTGGACTTTTCGCGCGTGACGACGTTCAACCTCGACGAGTATGTGGGCCTGCCCGTGAACCACCCGCAGAGCTACCACTACTTCATGCGCGAGCACTTCTTCCAGCACGTGAACATCCCGCCGCACAACATCAACATCCCCTCGGGCACGACCAGCAACTACCCGGCCTTCTGCCAGTGGTACGAGCAGCGCATTGCGGAA
This sequence comes from Gemmatimonadales bacterium, assembly GCA_041580775.1. GTDB lineage: Bacteria > Gemmatimonadota > Gemmatimonadetes > Gemmatimonadales > GWC2-71-9 > JAOTWJ01. The sequence goes on along the minus strand of JBFGDF010000081.1, from coordinate 664 downwards.
TGCGGCGGCATCGACCTGCAGATTCTGGGCATCGGCTCCGATGGTCACATCGCCTTCAATGAGCCGGGCAGCTCGTTGAGCTCACGGACGCGGCTCAAGACGCTGTCCAAGCAGACCATCGACGACAACGCCCGGTTCTTCGAGCGTCGCGAGGATGTGCCGATCTATGCGATTACCATGGGCGTCGGGACGATTCTCGATGCCCGCAAGCTGGTCCTCGTGGCGAGCGGGAAGGCCAAGGCCAGAGCGATCGCCCAGGCGGTCGAGGGACCGGTCACCAGCATGGTGACGGCCAGCGCCATCCAGCTGCACCGCAGCGCGATCGTGATCACCGACCAAGAGGCGGCCGCGCAGCTGACCATGCGCGACTATTACGAGTTCATCTACGCCGCCAAACCCGCGGCGCCGAGGTCGTAGCACGCGTGGGTGGAGCAAGCCGGAGAAGGCGAATGCGGGCGGCACCAGCCCTGCGCCCGATCGCCGTCGTCGGAATCACTTGGCCATGAGGTCTGCCTGTATGCGACGTCGTATGTCCCGGGCTCCGGTCGTCGCCCCCGCCTTGATTTGTCTCCTGCTGCTGGCCGGCTGCGACACTCCCGTCGACGTCGAACCGCCGGAGCTCGATTTCGTTACCACCCTGACGGTCACCCCCAACCCATCCGGT
>JBFGDF010000080.1:0-14292 GCA_041580775.1 Gemmatimonadales bacterium | reverse complement strand
CGGGGTGGGTTGCAGCGCGATCTCGATGCGCGGATCGCCGCGCGCCGCGGCGACCTCGCTGCAGCGCTCCTGGGGGCCAAGGACGCCGTGCGCCTGTGGTCGATCCACACGGGGAACGACTGGGAGGCCCTCGCGTCCCCGGCCATGCGGTTTCATCTGGGGATGCTGCTCGAAGCCACCGGCGAGCCCGACAGCGCGGCCGCCCTGTTACGCTCGCTCGTGCCCCCGACGACCTGGATGGGCTTTTTGACGGCCCGCGCGTCCTATGAACTCGGCCGGCTGGCCGAGCGCCGCGGCGATTTCGCCGACGCCGCACGCTACTACTTGGGCGCGGTCCGGCTGTGGGACCGGGGAGGACCCGAAGTCGCCCCGTGGCTCGAGTCCGCCCAGCAAGCCCTGCAGCGGGTCGTGGCGCGAACCGGGTAGCTCAGGGGTAGAGCCGTTCCGTCCGCCAGCCGGCGCCGTCACGCACGAATCGGAGTCGGTCGTGCAGTCGGTTCAGGCGTCCCTGCCAGAATTCGATCCGCTCCGGCACCAGTCGGAACCCGCCCCAGAACGGCGGCAGCGGAATGTCGCCCCGAAACTCCCGCTCGTACTGCACCACGCGATCCTGCAATTCCTTCCGGGCGGGCAGCGCCCGGCTCTGGCGCGAGGCCCACGCGCCGATCCGGCTCCCGCGCGGGCGGGTGGCGAAGTAGGCCGCGGACTCCTCGGTGGCAAGGCGCGCGACCCGTCCCTCCACCCGCACCTGACGTTCGAGCACGGCCCAGTGGAACACCAGGGCGGCGCGCGCATTGGCCGCGAGCTCTTCGCCCTTCCGACTCTCGTAATTGGTGTAGAACACGAACCCCCGGGTGTCCACGCCCTTGAGCAGCATCATGCGCGCCGACGGCGCCCCCTGCGGCGACGCGGTGGCCAAGGTCATGGCTTCAGGGAGGAAGATCCCCGCACGGGTGGCCGCGGCGAACCACTCCTGAAACAGGGCGATCGGGTCGGCGGCGTCGCTCGCGTCGGGGAGGCCGCGCGCGACGCCTTGGCCGAGGGTGAACAAAGCACGAACCCGGGCAAGCAACGACATGGGCGCAAAACAACGCGCGCCCCTGCGTGGCCGCAAGGGCGCGTCCAAAGAGCAAACGGGCGGTCTAGCGGTCCGGCGGTCGGTCGAACACCAGCCCCCGGCCGCAGGCCTCGCAACGCAGCATCGATACGCGCCCAGCCGGCTGCTGCCCCAGAACATCGCGCATCCGCCCCCCGCACGTCGGGCACGCGAGCCGGGTGGTCGTCGCACTCGAGCGGTACAGCCGCGCGGCATCGTCCAAGGAGAAGCCGCCGGAGGCCCGTACGCGGTGATCCCTGTCGGCCATGGTCACCTCCCCTCACCGCCTTGTATCTTAAGGGCCCTCCTGTGTAAGAATGCTGAAGATGGGCTGAAAGTTCCATGAGGGCGCGGGCGTGGCCGACTGGCATCCCCTCCGCCACTCGCTAGCTTCCTCCCCACCATGACCGCATCCGACCAACGCATTCCGAACCTCCCCGAGCGGATCGCGCGCCTCGCCGGCGTGGCGACGAATCTGTGGTGGACGTGGAGCCGGGAAGCGCGGATCCTGTTCCGCGACCTGGACGTCGTCCTGTGGCGGCAGACCCGGCACAACCCGATCGCCCTGTTGCAACAGGTGGATCCGGCACGGCTGCGCGAGTGCGCCGCCGAGCCCACCTTCGTGGCCCTCCATAACCAGGTCGTCGGGGAGCTCGACCGCGCCCTGACGCGCGAGGGCTCCTGGTTCCGGACGCAATTCCCGGAACACGATGCCGCGCGGATCGCCTACTTCTGCGCCGAGTTCGCGCTGCACAACTCCGTGCCGATCTACTCCGGCGGCCTCGGGGTCTTGGCGGGCGATCACTGCAAAGCCGCCTCGGATCTCGGCGTGCCGCTCGTCGGTGTCGGCCTGATGTACACGCGCGGGTACTTCGACCAACGCATCCGCCTCGACGGCTGGCAGGAAGACACCGACGATCCGGTGGATCCGAGTCAGACCGCCCTCATGCCGGTGCTCGACGAGACGGGTAGTCCGTACCTGGTCACCGTCCCCTGCGCCGAACGGATCATTCACGTCGGCGCCTGGCGTATCCAGATCGGCTCCGTTCCGGTCTACCTGCTGGACACCAACCTGGAACGGAACGACCCGGCCGATCGGGCGTTGTCGCACAAGCTGTACGCCGGGGGGGCCGAGATGCGCCTGCGGCAGGAGTGGGTGCTCGCGGTCGCCGGGGTGCGGTTGCTCCGGCACTTGAAGATCCAGCCCACGGTGTGGCACGCCAACGAAGGGCACGCGGCGTTCATGTTCGTGGAGCGGTTGCGGGAACGGCTGGCGGCAGGCGTCCCCTTCGCTCAGGCGGCCCGGGAGATCCGGTCGAGTAGCGTGTTCACCACGCACACACCGGTGCCGGCCGGCCACGACAAGTTCAGCCGCGATCAGGTCATCCACTGCCTGGGCCCCTACCTCGACGAGCTCGGGGAGGATCGGGAGCGCCTGTTCGCCTTGGGACATCATCCCACCGAGGACCACGGCCTCTTTCACATGACGGCGTTGGCGATTCGCCTCTCCGGCCGTATCAACGGCGTGTCGGCGCTCCACGGCAACGAAACGCGGCGCATCTGGCACAGCATGTGGCCCGACCGGGAGCAAGGCGCGGTCCCGATCGGGCATGTCACGAATGGCGTGCACCTGGCGACCTGGATGGCCCGTCAGGTGATGGACCTGGTGGAGGCCCAGCTCGGGCCCCACTGGGGGGCGCAGCTCGATCGACCGGACTTGTGGGACGACGTGCTGGGGATTGACGACCTTCGGCTCTGGGACGCGCACTGGACCCTGAAGGCGGGGCTCATCGAGTTCATCAAGGACGAAGCACGCCGTCGCTGGCGCGACCAGTGGAAGGAACCGGGCCACCTGGTCGCCGCCGGGACACTGCTGAGCACTCGGGCGCTCACAATCGGGTTTGCGCGGCGCTTTGCGACGTACAAGCGCGCCGACCTCCTGTTCCGCGATCCCGAGCGGCTGCGGCGGCTGGTCGTCGACGCGCACCGACCAGTCCAGATCATCTTCGCCGGCAAGGCCCACCCGGCGGACGAGCCGGCCAAGCACGTGCTGCAGCGGGTGTACGGCTTCGCCCGCGACCAGGCGTTCGAGGGCCGGATCACGTTTCTCGAGGACTACGAGATGCACCTGGCGCATCGGCTGGTGCAGAGCGTGGACCTCTGGCTCAACATGCCGCGGGTCCCGATGGAGGCCTGCGGCACAAGCGGGATGAAGGCGGCGTTGAATGGCGTTCCGCAGTTGGGCACGCTCGACGGCTGGTGGGCCGAAGGCTACACCGGGCAGAACGGCTGGGCGATCCCGCGCGCCAGCGGGAGCGACCCGGACGCGGAGGACGCCGAACACGTGTACCGGTTGCTCGAGACCGAGGTGGTGCCGTTGTTCTACCGGCGTGACGCGCGGGGGGTGCCCGTGGGATGGGTGGAGCGGATGAAGCACGCCATCCGCCAGGGCGCGCAGCATTTCACCGCGCGTCACATGGTCCAGCGCTACGCCCGGGACTACTACGTACCGGCGATGCGCGGCGACGCGCCGGCCGCCGCCCCGACGGCGTGAGCGACCCCCCGCTGCACGGCTATCCCCGGGACCGGGCGCGTCCTCTCCCACCCCTCCCGCGCGGGGCCGGCATCGTGCACCTGGTGGCGGAATACTGGCCGTTCGCCCGCACCGGCGGCCTCGCCGAAGCCGTCCGCGGACTGGCGGAATACCAGGCGGCGGCCGACCAGGCGGTGACGATCGTGCTCCCGCTGCACCGCTCCGTGCGCGAGCGCGGAACCGCCCTGGAGCCCGTCGGGGAGCCGGTCGAGTTCCCGCTGGGTGGCGTCTCCGAGCGCGCGCTCATCTGGCGCGCCACGACCAAGGAATCCGGGCCGACCGTCTACTTCGTGGAGCACCCGGGCTACTTCGACCGCCCCGAGATCTACGGCGAAGGCGGCGACTACGCCGACAACGCCCGCCGCTTTGCCTTCTTCTCGCGCGCGGCCCTGGAGGCCCTCCCCCATCTCGTCCCGGATGTGGCCGTCATTCACGCGCATGACTGGCACACCGTCTTCTCCGTGATCTATCTGCGGACCATCTTCGCCAACCGGCCGTACTACGATCGGATCGGCACGACGGTGACGGTGCACAACGCGGCCTTTCAGGGCCACTTCCCGGAAACGATGCTGGCGGACGTCGGGTTGCCGCCCGGCCTGTACGACTGGCGCGTGCTGGAGTGGTACGGCCGGGCCAACGTGCTCAAGGGTGGGCTGACCTTCTGCGACATCGCCACCACCGTGAGTCCCACCCATGCCGCCGAGCTCCGCACGCCCGAGGGCGGCTTCGGACTGCACGGCCATTACCTCCAGATGGGCGACCGGCTCGTGGGTGTGCGCAACGGCATCGACGATGTGTTCTGGGATCCCGCAACCGACGCGTTCCTCACCGCGACCTACGGACCGGAGGACCTCGATCCCAAGGACCGGTGCAAGCGGGCGCTGCAGCGCACGTACGGGCTCCCGCTGCGGGCGCGCACGCCGGTCGTCGTGATGAGTGCACGGCTCGTGGAGCAGAAGGGCCTCGACCTCGTGCTGGCCGACGATGCGCTCCTCGAGTTGGATGCACAGTTCGTCTTTCTCGGGCGTGGGGAGCCGCGTTACGAAGTCGCTCTCCGCGATCTGGCCCAGCGGGACCCGCATCGCGTGGCGGTCCCCCTGATGTTCGGCGAGCGCGCGGAACACCGGCTCCTCGCCGGGGCCGATCTGCTGTTGATGCCGTCGCTGTTCGAGCCGTGTGGGCTGACGCAGATGCGTGCGCAGCGCTACGGCGCCCTGCCCGTCGCGCGCCGCGTCGGCGGCCTGAACGACACGATCGTCGACGACGTGACCGGGTTTCTCTTCGACGCGTACACGGCGGCGGCCTTCCACGAGGCTCTCGAACGGGCGCTGACGGCCTACGCGGATCGCGAAGCGTGGCTCCGTCTCGTGCGGGAGGCGATGCGGCTCGACTACGGATGGGGTCCGTCGGCCGACATCTATCAGCGGCTCTATCGCCGGGCCTGCCGGGCGCGGGCGGCGTGATCCGCGTGCGCGCCAATCCCCGCTAGGTTTTCCATGTCCGAACCCCGCAGCGTCGTCATCCACGCACATTTCTACCAGCCGCCGCGCGAAGACCCCTGGCTGGAGGAGATTCCGGCCCAGCCGTCGGCGGCCCCGTTTCACGACTGGAACGAGCGCATCGAGCGAGAATGCTATCGAGCCGTCGTCGCCGCGCGGATCGCCGGGGCGGACGGCCGCATCGCCAAGATCGTGAACACGCTCGAGCAGGTGAGCTTCGACGTCGGGCCGACGCTGCTGTCGTGGCTCGAGACCGCCGCGCCGGCGACCTACGCGGCGATGCTCGAGGCCGATCGGGCCAGTTGCCGCGCGTTCGCGGGCCACGGGAACGCGCTGGCCGCCCCGTTCCACCACGTCATTCTCCCCCTCGCCCCGCGCCGCGACAAACTCACCGAAGTGCGTTGGGGCATGGCCGACTTCCGTCGGCGCTTCGGCCGCGTGCCCGAGGGGCTGTGGCTGCCGGAAACGGCCGTGGATGACGAGACGCTGGACGTGCTGGCGGAGGCGGGCATCCGGTTCACCATCCTGGCGCCTCACCAGGTCGAACACGCACCGCCGCACGGGCGCCCGGGGCTCTACCGCACGGCCACGGGGCGCACGATCGCGGTCTGCGTCTACGATGGCGGGATCTCGCATGACGTCGCCTTCGGTCCGTTCGTCCGTGATGCGGCGCGCTGGACGGCCGCCCTGACGGCGGCGGGACCGGCCGAGTTGATCGCCGTGGCCACCGACGGCGAGACCTTCGGACACCACCATCGGTTCGGCGAAATGGCGCTGGCGGCCATGCTGGCGCAGACGGGAGCGCGTGCGGACGTCCGGATCGAGAACGTGGCCGCCTGGCTGGCACGGCATCCCGCGCACGACCCCGTGCGGCTGCGCGCGCCGAGTTCCTGGAGCTGTGCGCACGGAGTGGAGCGCTGGCGCGCCGACTGCGGCTGCCGCATGGATCCGAACGGTGGCCTGCATCAGCGGTGGCGTGCCCCCCTGCGGGCCGCGCTCGACTGGCTCGGGGGCGAACTGCACGACCGCTACGAAGCCGAGGCCACCGAGTTGTTCGCGGATCCGTGGACCACCCGCGACGCGTACGGCGACGTGCTGGCGGGCCTCCGCGATCTGGAGGACTTCCTGGCCGAGCATTGTCGCGCTGGCGGCGAGGGCCCCCGCCAGCGGGCGGCGGAGTTACTCGAGCTGGAGCGCCACACCCTCGGCATGTTCACGTCGTGCGGCTGGTTCTTCGACGATCTCGCTGGCCTCGAAAGCCGCCAGGTGCTGCGCTACGCCGCGCGCGCCGTGGAGCTGGCCGGCCCGACCGCCGAGCAACTCGCGTCGGCGCTCCGGCCCCGCTTGGCCGAGGCCGTGGCCAATGACCGCGCCGACGGTACCGCCGCCGACCTGTTTCGGCACGAGGCGGCACGTGGGGCGGACGTGGTGCCGGCCGTGGCCGCCGGGTTCGCGGTCGCCGGCACGGTGGCCGCGGCCGCCCGGGAGAGCGTGCCACCCGCGTTCGACGTAGCGGCCGACGCCGACATCGTCGTCGTGCGGCGGCGTCGCACGGGGGCGCAGGCGCGGTGCACCGTCGTCGTGGAGCGCCCGCGTCCGGCTCAGATTCGCGCCCGCATCACCGCGGGCCCGGGCGCCGGTCGGGTCTTCGGCCTCGGCGACCTCCCGGAGCGCGCCCGCCGCGCCACCACGCCGCAGCTCGTGCACGAGATCGTGGATTTGTGGCTGATCGAAGAGGAGGCGGCCCAGCTCAGCCGCGGCGTCCTGCTCGCCGAGGTCGCCGCCGGGGCCCTGCTCCGGGCCGTCGTCGCGCTGGCCGACGATGCCTCCCCGCTGGCGGTGGCTCAGGCCCTCGACCTCAGCGATCTGGTGGAGCTGCTCGGCCACCCGATCCCGTTCGACGCGCAGACCGCGTTTCAGCGAGTCCGCACCGACGCCAACTGGACGGCGATCGCGCCACTGGCCCGCCGGCTCGGCTTCGACTGACCGTCCGGCAGCCCCGTCAGAAGAGTTTGGCGGCCAGCGTCGGCGCCTTGTCGGTCCGCGTCCCGAGCTTGAGGAACGTGGACAGGCGCACCGTCCCCTCGGCGTGCAACGTCTCGTGGACGGTCCGCACGGCCTCGAGAATCTGCGCGAGCTCACCTTCCACGTTCGACCCGTACGCGTGCAGCTCGACACGGAGCCCGGCTGCCTGGAGCAGCTCGTGCGCGCGCTGCACTTCGCGGCGCACCGAAACGCCCACGCCGATGGGAATCACCTGAACCTCGGCCACGGCCTTCATGTGTCCTCCTCCCGGTCGGCAGCGCGCTCGGCGTGCAGGTGCGGGGTCGCGACGGCCAAGGCCGGCCCGAACCAGACGGTGAACTGCGACGGCCGATTCACCAGTTCCCGGCGGACGTCCTCCAGCCGCACCCAGCGCCAGCCACGCGCCTCGGCCACGGCCGGTCGCGGTTGTCCATCGAACCGGCCGACGAACACGTGATCGAGCTCGTGCTCGATCAGGTCCGCGCCGACCGCGGCCCGATACACGAACCGGCCCACGGGACGCAGCGCACACACGAACCCCATCTCCTCCCGTAACCGCCGCTCGGCGGCCGCGCCCACCCCCTCGCCGGGACGGGGGTGGCCGCAGCACGTGTTCGTCCAGCGTCCCCCGCTGTGGTACTTGTGCCGGGCGCGTTGCTGGAGAAGCAGCCGTCCGGCGCGATCCACGACGAACACGGAGAACGCGCGGTGCAGGACGCCGCGACGGTGCGCCTCGAGTTTCGGCGCGGTGCCGTGCGCGCGATCGTGCTCGTCGACGAGGATCACCTGCTCGGTCATGGCAAACCGGCCGGGCGGAACCGCCCGGCCGTCAGGCGGTGGGCTGGCGCGTCAGCACGGCGAGCCGAGTCGAGAGCTCCGGTTGCGAGACCGCTTCGAACCCCGGCGCCACGGCGGCGAGCAACGCGTGCAGCCCCGGGCTCGCATACGAGAAGCCCCGGCGGTGCTCCGATCCCGCAGGCCGCGGACCGCCGCCTCTGTACCGGAGCCGCATGCCTACCAGTCGGCGATCGACACGCGACGGCCCGAAGCGATCTTCGCAGCTGCCGACGAGCGCTTCCATGTTGCTCGCCGCCCGTGGCTGGACCCGTCCGAGGCCGGCGAAGCTGACCGCGTTCTGGGAGATCGTGAGGCGAGTCGCCTGCTCGCCGTGCATCAGCCACAGATCGAAGAACGGAACGACTTCGGTCCCGGCGTCGTCGTGCAACCCCGTCGCGGGCGCGGTCTCGAGGATGCGATCGCGGTAGGACAGGTAGCCGCTCGACCGGCGGGGACGGCCGACCGCGGCCGTGAGATCCGGTGCCGGCTCCCGGGGACGGCAGAACACCGCGACGACCGGATAGTCGTAAGGCACCGGAATGTCCGAGCCGTCGAGGTGCGCCACAAACCCGTCTTCCGCAAACGAGAAGGCGCGGACCCGGTGGCGCGCCGGCGTCGCGGCGAGTTGATCGGACGAAAGGACGACGACCTTGCACCCGGCCGCGAGGAGCGCCTGCGCCGTGTCGGCGGCCCGCTCCAAGTCGGGATGCGCAAACCAGACCTCGGGCACCGAATAGGCAGCCTTGCCACGGAACTGTTCGGGGGTCAAGCCAAGATGGCGAGCAGCTTCGTCGGCGTTGACGCCGTTCTGCGGGGGATTCGACACGACGAGGCGGTAGGTAGCCATATCGTACGTCAAGCTATGGTCCTCCGGCACAGGGCGCCAGATGGTCAGTCCCTCGACGGACCCCGGTCGAGCGCCCGCAGGAAGGCGGCCGCCCAGTCCTGCACCGTGTGACGCCGCACCGCGCTCCGGAGCGACCGCATCCGGCGGCGCCGCTCCGCCCGCGGCATCTCCAGCCCCCGCTGTAACGCGTCGGCCATGCCATCCACATCGTGCGGGTTCACCGACAGAGCCGCCCGGAACCCCGTGGCCGCGCCGGCAAACTGGCTCAGCACCAGGACGCCGTCCCCGTCCACCCGCGACGCCACGTACTCCTTCGCGACGAGGTTCATGCCGTCGGCCAACGGGGTCACCACCATCACGTCCGCCAGCTGATACATGGCGACCAGTTCCTGGCGGTCGAGGCTCCGCCGCAGGTAGGTGATCGGCGTGAGGCCCACCTGCCCGAACTGTCCGTTGATCCGGCCCACCAGGGCATCGACCTCGCGCCGCAGCGTTCGGTACTCGGCAATCCGTTCGCGGCTCGGGACGGCGACCTGGATCAGCACCGACTCGCGCGCGTACCGCCGCCCGCGGGTGAGCAACTCGCCGAAGGCCTGGAGCCGCTGGGGGATCCCCTTCGTGTAGTCCATGCGGTCCACGCCCAGCAGGACGCGTCGGCCCCGCCCGACCGAGGCATGCAGGGCCTCCACCCGCCGCCGGACCTCGGGGGAGCGCGCCGAGGCCTCGTAGCCCGCCACGTCGATCGAGATGGGGAACGCCCCCACGGCCACGCGGCGCCCGGCGAGCTGCAGCGCGGTGCCCGCACGCCGCGCGTCCGTCAGTGCACATGCGAGGCGTCGGAAATTCGTCGCGGCGGTCCGCGTCTGAAACCCGATCACGTCCGCCCCCAGCAGTCCCTCGAGCACCTGCCGACGCCACGGCAGGTGCAGGAACAGTTCGCTTGGGGGGAACGGAATGTGGAGGAAGAACCCGATGCGCAGATCGGGACGGCGCGCGCGCAGTAGTGCCGGCACCAGTTGCAGGTGGTAGTCCTGCACCCACACGCGCGCGCCGCGCGCCGCAACCCGCGCGGCCGCGTCGGCAAACCGCTCGTTCAGCGCGACGTAGGCCCGCCACCAGCGCCGGTGATACTCCGGCTGGCGGACCGCGTGGTGATACAGGGGCCACAGGGTCCGGTTGCAGAACCCTTCGTACGATTCCTCCACCTGATCGGCGGTCACGCTGACGGGCACGTTCGTGATGCCGTCGAGGGTGAACGGTCGTGGCGCGCGGCCCGCCACGCCGGTCCAGCCCACCCAGGCCCCGTCCGCGTTGGCGACGACGGGACCCAAGGCGGTCACGAGCCCACCCGGGCTCGGGACCCAGCGAGCCTTGGCACGACGGACCGGCAGCGTGTTGGCCACGATGAGGATCGGCCACTGGCGGCGACTGCGGTTCGGCCTCGGCATGATGCCCTTCTTCCTCGACTCGTCGCTTCCCACTCTCTGAACCTAGCACGCCGCGCGGCGCGCAGGCCACCGCCCCATCACAGTGACGTTACGCTATCTTCCGGAGTGGCTCCGACCGCTCCACCACCGCTGCAATCCGATGTGGCCCTGTTCCTCGACGTGGACGGCACCCTCGTGGAACTCGCCCCCACACCGGACGAGGCCCGTGCGGGCCCGCAGGTGCCGGCCTTGCTCGAGCAGCTGCACCGGCGCCTCGGTGGCGCCGTGGCGCTGGTGAGCGGGCGGTCGATCGCTACCCTGGACCGCATGCTCCACCCCACCGTTTTGCCCGCCGTAGGGGTGCACGGCCTGGAATGGCGGACGGCCGACGGGGCGATTCAGCGGCCGGCCAACGCGGCGGGCGCCCTGGCGCAGGCCCGCGATCAGTTGCAGGTCTTCGTCACGGCACATGACGGGTTGCTGCTCGAGGACAAGGAACTCACCGTCGTGCTTCACTACCGCGCACGCCCCGATCTCGGTACCCGGGCGCGGAGCGTCGCCGAGCGTGTTGCACGCGCCTCCGGCGGGCGCCTCGAGCTGTTGGAAGGCAAGTGCATGCTCGAGCTCAAACCACCGGGGACGGACAAGGGAAGCGGAATTCGACAGCTGTTGGCCAACCCGCCGTTCGCCGGCCGGCGGCCGGTGTTCGTCGGTGACGACGTCACCGACGAGGCGGGGTTCAGCGCCGTCAACGCCCTCGGCGGAGTCAGCGTCGCCGTCGGCATGGAGCGTGCCTCCGCCGCCGGGTTTCGCCTCGCCGACGTCGCCGCGGTGCTGCGCTGGCTCGCGGCCGTCGAGGATCGCCGGACATGACCGATCATCGGGCCGGCGTGTACGACCGGACCATGCCGCGACGTTCCCGGGCCGCCGCTCGCGTGAACGCCGCCCCCCTGACCAGGAGTGCCGCATGACGACCCCCAACGACCTGCCGCCCCGCCGTCGTACCACCCAGCCGCTGCTCGACGATCTGGGCCGGGCAATCGTCGAGGGCAAGGACGCCACCGCCTATCTCTGGCAGGTACCCGACGACGCGGCCACGCGCACGCGGCTCCAGGAAGTGCTGGAGGTGATCAAGGACCGCTCCGCCAAGCAGGGCCGGAGGGAGATGCCGAAGCTCTGCGACGAGCTGCTCACCGCGCTCCGCGCCCAGCCCACCCCGCAGCAGGTGGACATTCTGCAGGATGGGTTCGACCGGCTGTATCGCCTCTGGTCGGCGGCGAAGTCCGGCCTGCTCTGACGCCTCGCCCCCTACCCATCAGGATCGAGCGCGAGCGTCGGGGAACCTCGGGCTGCTCGTGGGGCTACATTTCGGCACCGCGTTCCCCCGACCGTCCGCATCGAGGTGCACATGAGGCTGACGATGGCACTGACGATCCTGCTCGCCGCTGCCGGGACCACCGACGCGCAGCGTGACCGTATCTTCCCATTCGACTATCAGCTACTCCGGCTCGACAACGGGTTCACCGCCTACCTGATCCAGGCCGGCGCGCCGGGACAGATCGCCTACGTCTCCATGGTCCGCACGGGCAGCCGCGACGAGGTGGAAGAGGGCAAGAGCGGGTTCGCCCACTTCTTCGAGCACATGATGTTCCGCGGCACCGAGAAGTACCCCGACTACGACGGCGTGACCGCCGCCATGGGCGCGGCGCGGAACGCGTTCACGAGCAGTGACATGACGGTGTACTATCTCGTGGCGGCGAGCGAGTACCTCGAGCAGATCATGGATCTGGAGTCCGACCGGTTCATGAACCTGCGGTACGCGGAGCCGGAGTTTCGCACCGAGGCTGGCGCCGTGCTCGGGGAGTACCAGCAAAGCGCCACGACGCCGTTCGGCTTTCTCAACGAGAAGATTCGCGAGACGGCATTCGACCGGCACACGTACCGCCACACGACGATCGGGTTCGAGGCAGACGTGCGCGCCATGCCGGCGGGCTACGCCTACAGCCTCGAGTTCCACAAGCGCTTTTACCGGCCGGAGAACGTCGTCCTGGTGCTCGCCGGCGATTTCGATCCGCAGGCAGCCGAGCGTCTGATTCATCAGTACTACGCCGGTTGGGCGCGCGGGTACGTTCCGCCCGCGGTGCCCGCCGAGCCCCCGCAGGCGGGAGCGCGGCAGCGTACGGTCGAGTACCCCGGCCGCACCCTGCCGGTGCTGACCGTCAACTACAAGGGACCCGCATGGAGTGCGACCGACCGGCTGGCCGCGGCGGCGGAAGTGCTGGGCCGCGTCGCCTTCGGGCCCAATTCGGATCTCTACCGCCGCCTGGTCATCCAGGAACGGCGTGTCCAGTCGCTCAACAACGGGTTCTCGCTGCTGCGCGATCCGAGCCTGCTCACCGTCGCGGCCACGATCATCAACCCGGACGACCTGGACGCCGTGCAGCAGGCCATCGACGAGACCGTCGCGCGTTTCCAGCGCGACGTCACGGATGCGACGCTGCTCGCCGACACGAAGCGCAATATGAAGTATGGCTTCCTCATGGGCCTGGAGACCGCGCAGAACGTGGCGTTCGCCATGATTCCCTTCGTGATCAATACCGGCGGCATCGAGGCCGTCAACGACTACTACCGGACCCTGGACGCCGTGACCGCCGAGGACGTGCGGACCGCCGCCCGGCGCTATCTCGTCGCGGACGGCCGTACGATCGTGACGATGATCCAGCGAGAGGGGGCACGATGAGGCGCACCGGGTTGCTGCCGGGATTGCTCGTGGCCATGAGCACCACGTCGCTCGCCGCGCAGGCCGCCCGACCCGAGGGACTGATCACCGTGCCCGAGCCGGGCTCCCCGTTCGTGGCGTTCAGCCTCTGGGTGCAGGTGGGCTCGCAACACGATCCCGCGGGCAAGGAGGGTCTCGCGGCTCTGACCGCGGCGCTGCTCGCCGATGGATCGACGACGGCGGACGCATACGACCAGATTCTCACGAAGCTCTATCCCATGGCCGCCGGATACGACGCGTCCGTGGACAAGGAGATGACCGTCTTCCGTGGGCGCGTCCACCGCGACAATCTCGAGGCGTACTACCCACTCTTCCGCAACGCCGTGCTCGCCCCTGCCTTTGCCGCGGAGGATTTCGAGCGGGTCAAGACGCAGACGCTGAACTTCCTCGAGCGGAGCCGGCGCTACGCGCGGGACGAGGAGCTGTCCAAGGAGTTGCTGTTCTGGATGGCGTATCGCGGCACCCCGTACGCCCATCCGGAGGAGGGATACGTCGCCTCGGTTCGCTCGATTACGCTGGAAGACGTCAAGCAGTTCTACGCCAGTCACTACCGCCGGGGCAGCGTCGTGGTCGCGGTCGGCGGCGGCTATCCCGAGGGGTTCGCACGGCGCGTGCGACGGGATTTCGATGCGTTGCCGGCCGGCCGGGTCGCGGCCATACCCGCTCCGCGCCCGGCGTCCCTGTCGGGGATCAAGGTGCTCATCGTCGAGAAGCCGACCGACGCGACGGCGATCTCGCTCGGCTTCCCCACGGACCTCGTGCGGGGACACGCCGACTTCTTCGCCCTCATGGCCGCGAACTCATGGTTCGGCGAGCACCGGAACTCGTTCAGTCACCTCTACCAGGTCATCCGCGAGACGCGCGGGATGAACTACGGGAACTACAGCTACATCGAGGCGTTTCCGCTGGGGTACACGACGCAGCAGCCTCCGGTGAACGTCGCGCGCCGCCGGCAGCTGTTCGAAATCTGGATCCGCCCCATTGCGCGGACCGGCCCGGACGATCTGCATGACCGCGCGCTGTTTGCCACCCGAGCGGCGTGGCGGGCGCTGCAGCGGCTGGTGGACGACGGGATGACGGACAGCACCCTCGCGGCCACCAAGCAGTTCCTGCACAACTTTTCCGTCAACTACGGGTCCACGGTGTCGCGGCGCCTCGCCTACGCGGTGGACGACGCCTTCTACGGGAT
>JBFGDF010000079.1:0-14322 GCA_041580775.1 Gemmatimonadales bacterium | reverse complement strand
TCGAACCGGGTCTGCCCGCCGACTAGACCGTGATCGACATCCGCCAGATTCGCGAAGCGCCCGACCGCGTACGGGCGGCGCTCGCGCGTCGCGCCGCCGCGCTCCCGGCGCGCGTCGACGAGGCGCTCACCCTCGACCGTCGGCGCCGCGAGCTGCTGGTGGAAGTCGAGGGGCTCAAGGCCGCGCGGAACGAGCAGTCGATCGACGTGGGGCGGCGGAAGAAGGCCGGGGACGACGCGACCGGCGTGCTGGCCGGCCTCAAGACGCTGAGCGATCGCATCAAGGCGCTCGACGACGACGTGCGGGCGGTCGACGCGCAGCTCGAGGAGCTGCTCCTCCAGCTGCCCAACCTGCCGCTGCCGGACGTGCCGAGCGGCGACGCCGGTGCCAACACGGTGCTCCGCACGTGGGGCGACCCGCCGGAGTTCGCGTTCACGCCGCGTCCGCACTGGGAACTGGGGGAGACCCTCGGGCTGCTCGACCTGCCCACCGGCGCCAAGATCGCCGGCTCCGGGTTTCCGCTCTTCACGGGCACCGGGGCCCGCCTCGTGCGCGCGCTGGCGAACCTCATGCTCGATCTCCACACCACCGAACACGGATACGTCGAAGTCCAGCCACCGTACCTCGTCAACGCCGACACGGCACGGGGCACGGGGCAGCTGCCCGATCACGAAGGCAACATGTACGTGACCGCGGACGGCCTGTACCTGATCCCGACCGCCGAAGTGCCCGTCACCAACATTCATCGGGGCGACGTGCTGGCCGCCGAGGTGTTGCCGTTGGCGTACGCCGCGTACACCCCGTGTTTCCGCCGCGAGGCGGGGGCCCACGGGAAGGACACGCGCGGCCTGATCCGGGTGCACCAGTTCGACAAGGTCGAGCTGGTGCGGTTCTGTCGCCCGGAGGTCTCGGCGGCGGAGCACGACGCGTTGCTCGGGCATGCCGAAGCCGTCCTGCGACGGTTGGGGCTGCCGTATCGGGTGGTGTTGCTGGCGAGTGGGGACATCGGATTTGCGAGCGCCAAGACCTACGACCTCGAGGTGTGGGCGGCCGGGGTCGGGACCTGGCTCGAGGTGTCGAGCGCGAGCTCGTTCACGGATTTCCAGGCGCGGCGTGCGAACATCCGCTACCGGCCCGCGCCCGGTGCGAAGCCCGAGTTCGTCCATACGCTCAACGCGTCGGGACTCGCCTTCCCGCGCACGATCATCGCGTTGCTCGAGAACTACCAGCGCGAGGACGGCACGGTGGAGGTCCCGACGGCGCTGGTCCCCTACCTGGGGACCGACCGGCTCGCGCCCCGTGCCCCCTAGGCTTCCCCGGCGGCTCCGCCAGCTCGGTCCCGAGGTCGTGCTCGGCCTGGTCATCCTGTTGAGCGCGGTCTCGCTCTGGCAAGCGTGGAATCTGTCGCGCCATCTCCAGAGCGAGGCGCAGCAGGCCTCCCGGATCTACGGTCGGGTCATCGCCGCGCTGAACGACACCGCGGCGACGGCGCAGACCGAGGCCCTGCTCGACATCGTGACCGAGATCCGCCAGACGGAGCTGCCCGTGGTGATCACCGACACGGCCGGCCGACCAACCCAGACCGTCAATCTGCCGTTCGACGCGCCCCCGGAAGATCCGCGGGTGGTCGCCTACGTCCGGCGCCTCGATCAGTCGAACCCGCCGATCGTCGTGGCCGGGCTCGGGGAGGTGCACTACGGGCGGCTGCCCATCGGGCAGCGGTTGCGGCTCCTGGGCATCCTGCAGCTCGCGTTACTGGTGAGCGCCGTCGCCGCCGGGATCTGGGCCTACCGGACGGCGGTGGACCGCGACCGGGATCGGTTGTGGGTCGCCATGGCCCGGGAATCGGCGCATCAACTGGGGACCCCGTTGATGAGCGCGGCCGCGTGGGTGGATCGGTTGCTGGAGCGGGACGGCTACACGGGGGAGATCGCCGGACATCTCCTGGCCGACCTCGACCGACTGCATCGGGTGGCCCAGCGGTTCGAGCGCATCGGCCGGCCGGCGCATCGCGACCGGGTGGCCCTCGGGACCCTGGTCGAGCGCACGGTCACGTACTTCGAGCCGCGCCTGCCGAAGCACGCGCATCAGGTGCACTTCGCGGTGCGGGTGCCGGGCGCCGGACCGTTCGTGACCGGCGATCCCGTGCTGCTCGAGTGGGCGCTGGAGGCCCTCGTACGCAATGCGATCGACGCGCTGCGTGGACGCGGGGGCACCATCACGCTGCGGCTCGAGTGCAGCGCGACCCGGGCGTACCTCGCGGTCCACGATGACGGGCCGGGGATCGCCCCGGAAGTGCGGACGCGACTGTTCGAACCCGGCGTCACCACCAAACAGGGAGGGTGGGGCATCGGGTTGGCCCTCGCCCGCCGGATCGCGGAGGACATGCACGACGGCCGGCTCACGCTTGCGACGCCCGCGGCGGGAACGGAGTTCGTGCTCGAGCTCCCTCTGGCGACGGGATGACGACGCTCGCCCTGAATGCCCCACAGCGCGCCGCCGTCGAGCACGCGCGCGGTCCGCTGCTGGTGCTCGCGGGGGCGGGCTCGGGCAAGACCCGCGTGCTCACCGCGCGCCTCGCGCACCTCGTGGCCGAGCAGGGCATCCCGGCCGACCGCATCTTCGCGACCACCTTCACGAATCGGGCGTCGCGAGAGATGCGGCACCGCGTGGCCACGCTGCTCGGACGGGAGCCCGTCGGGCTGTGGATTGGCACGTTTCACTCGCTCTCGGCGCGGCTCCTGCGGCGCGAGGCCCCGCGGCTGGGATTCACCCGGCAGTTCACGATTTACGACGAAGCCGACCGTCTGGCCCTGATCAAGCGGCTGCTCGAGCAGGGCGGCTACGCCCCCAAGGCGTATCCGCCGAAACTCGTGCAGGCCATCATCTCCGGGGCGAAGAACCGGCTCGTGCCCCCCGAGGAGCTGGCGGCCGCCGCGGCCGAACCGCTGGAGCGCGTCGCGGCCGAGATCTACCATGCGCTGGCGGCCGCGCTCCGCGCCGCCAACGCGATGGACTTCGACGACCTCTTGCTCCATCCGCTCACGCTGTTCCGCGAACATCCCGACCGGCTGGCGGCCTACCAGGAGCGGTTCCGGGCAGTCTTGGTGGACGAGTTCCAGGACACGAACCGCGCGCAGTACCTGCTGGTCCGGTCGCTCGCGAGCCGGCACACCAACATCTGCGCCGTGGGTGACGACGACCAGTCGATCTACTCGTGGCGCGGCGCGGATGTGCGGAACATGCTCGACTTCCAGCGCGACTTCCCCACGGCGACGGTCGTGCGGCTGGAGGAGAACTACCGATCGACGTCGATCATCCTGGACGCCGCCAACGCGCTGATTGCCGGGAACACGCAGCGGCTGGGCAAGACCCTGTTCACGGCGCGCGCCGGTGGGACGCCGATCCAGGTGGTGGCCACCGCCGACGAGCGCGACGAGGCGGAGTGGCTCATCCGCGAGTTCGCGGCCCGCACGGCGCAGGATCACTACGCGCCGCGCGACTTCGCGGTGCTGTACCGCACCAACGCGCAGTCGCGCGCGCTGGAGGAGGCGCTGCGCCGCGCCGGCCTGCCGTATCAGATCGTGGGAGCGGTGAGCTTCTACAACCGGCGGGAGGTCAAGGACCTGATCGCGTATCTGCGGCTGAGCGTGAATCCGGCCGACGACGAGGCGTTTCTGCGCGCCGTCCAGGTGCCGCGGCGTGGGCTCGGGCTCGCGAGCCTGGCGAGCCTGCAGGCGGCGGCCGGCCAGTGGCGCCGGTCGCTGCTCGACACGGCCGCCATCGCCGACCGTCTCCCCGATCTGCGGCCGCAGGCGAAGCGCGCGCTGCAGGAGTTCGCCGCCCTGTGCGGGCAGTTGCGCGCCGAGGCGACGACGGCGCCCCCGGCGCGGCTGCTCGAACGGGTGATCGAGACGGTGCAGTACGAAGCCCACCTCGAAACGGAGGGGCCGGAGGGCCGCGACCGCATCGAGAACGTGCGCGAACTCCTCGCGGCGGCGGCCGAGTGGTCGGAGGAGGCCGACGGCGGCGACGAGGACGAGGGGGGCACGCCGCTGGAGCGCTTCCTCGCCACCGCCGCCCTCACCACGTCGGACGAGCAGGTGGGCGGCGATCCGGACGGGATCACGCTGATGACCGTGCACACGGCCAAGGGGCTGGAATGGCCGGTGGTGGCGGTGTCGGGGCTCGAGGATGGGCTGTTTCCACTGAGCCGCGCCTTGGAGACCGTCGAGGGCGCCGAGGAGGAGCGGCGGCTCGCCTACGTGGCGATCACGCGGGCCCGGGACCGGCTCTACCTCACGTGGGCCCGGGCCCGACGGCGCGGCGGCCAACTGCTGCCGGGCTTGGCGTCACGCTTCCTCGAGGCGCTGCCCCCGGGGGTCGTCGAGGAACACCGCAGCAGCAGCGTCTTCGGCGTCGAAGCGCTGCGCCGCCGGGGACGGCCGAGCACCGACGCGTGGTTTGGCGGCGTGCCGGACGTGCCGCTCGGGGTGACGTTCGCCGTCGAAGACGAATCGCAAGACGCGCCCCGGTACGTGAAGGGCGAGCGCGTGCGCCACCGCCGGTTCGGACCGGGGACGATCCGCGGGCTGGCGGGGCGCGGGCGAGAGCTCAAGGTGGATGTCGAGTTCGACGATCCCGAGGTCGGCACGAAGCAGCTCCTCGTGGCGTACGCCGGGCTGGAACGCGCGTGGGACGGCGCGTGACCGCCGAACCGCGGGGCCGCTAGTCGAGGCCGGCGACGCGCCGGTCGCGGTCCCGCCAGGGACGCTGCGACGCAGACGCCTCCCAGAACGGGAGCTCGCCGGGGAGCCCGCCAAACCGCTCGTCCGCCAGCTTCGCGAGCCGCCAGCTGTCGCTGGGAATCCGGTTGCGCATCACGTCCAGCCGCATCCGCTTCGCGAGCGTCAGCGAGGCCGCGCCCGCCGGATCCAGCCGCCGCGGCCGAGCCTCGTCGCCCTGGGCCAGCACCTCCATCACGAACTGGAACGCGACCGCCATCTGCCGTTCCACGAGCTCGTCGGTGAGGTCCCAGCGGCTCCGTTCGGCAACCACGCGGAACGCGCGCTGCCAGCTCTGCGTCTCCGTGAGCCCCACCATGCCCCGGAACAGCCGCCGGCTGGTGCGCACGGAGAAGATCGTGGGGGCCAGGATCCGGTCCAGATGGGAATCCGCGTCGAGATGGTTCATGCGGATCACGTCCATGGCCTCGCGGGCGTAGTGCTCACCGAGGTGCGTTTCGAACCGGCTTTCCCAGTAGGAGTGGCCGATGGCAATCGTGGTGGACGTGAGGACAAGCTGGCGCGGGACGAAGTAGTTATGCGCCACCGCGTCCGCCGCCAGGTGCGAGAGGTAACCCAAGCCGAAGCTGCAGAGCGCGTCCGAGTCTGCCCGATCCGCGATCTCCTGCCCCACGTGCCAGTGATGGCAGTGTCGGCCGATCGGGGCGTACTTCTTGGCGATGGACGTGTCGGCGGCAATCGAGCCGTACAGGTAGTCGTAGGGGTACGCGCGTAGCAGGTCGGCGACCATCCCGGGCAGCTGCGCGAGATTGGCCAGGACCGACTCGCCCAAGTAGATGTGCGTCCCCGGGGACCACGCCACGGCGACGTCGGGCAGCAGCGCCACCAGCGCCACCCCCGCCATCACGCCTCCGAGTACCGTGGCCCAGCGTGGCGGTCGCGTCAACGGCGACCCAGGAAGGCGCGCTTGGCGGCCCGGAACAGCCCGGACCCCCGCCGCGTCGTGCGCAGCAGTGCGGCGACATCCAGCACCGTTTCCTCCAGTTCTTCCTGGAGCACGTCGAGCAGGGTCTCGAGCTCGAGGAACCGCTCTTCCAGCGCCGTGGCGGTGCGTTCGGCACGCTCGCGCAGTCGCTTGGACGTGCCGACCACCGCCGCGACCTCGTCGCGGACGACCACGGCCACCCGGCCGGCGTCATCGACGGTGCGGCGCACCGCGTCGAGCGTCGGGCGGGCGTCGCGGTCGAGGTTCTCCATCAGGCGCGTGAGCCGCTCGGTCAGTGTGTTCATCCGGTGCAGGGCCGCCACGAGTCCGACCATCAGGACCAGAACCGACCCCGCCAGCACCGCCGTTGCCAACGCCGTCACCACGGCTGGCCACCCCGTCACGCGACCTCCTCGTCAGGCTGCGGGGCCCGCGCCAAGCACAGGCCCCGCCGTCAAGTCCAAACGGCTGTCCCTGAATAGTTTGTCCGTCACGGTCAGGTGTCAACGCTCTGCTTGACGCTGGACACGGCGGGCCCGTATGGTTCCCGCACCATGTCTCAACGCTTCGTCGTGGAGGGCGGCCAGCCGCTGCGCGGCACCGTCCGTCCGGCCGGCAACAAGAACGCCGCGCTCCCGATGATTGCCGCCGCGCTGCTCGGCGACGGTCCGTCCGAACTGACCAACGTGCCGCGGATTCGCGACGTCGAGGTGCAGCTCCTGCTGCTCCAGGATCTCGGCGCGGCGGTTGCCTGGACCGGCCCGAACACGGTGCGGATCGACCCCACGGCGGTGACGGCCAAACCGCTCGATGCCGACCTCTGCGCGCGTCTGCGCGCGTCGATTTTGCTCGCCGGCCCACTGCTGGCCCGGTTCGGTCGCGTCACGCTGCCCCCGCCCGGGGGGGACGTGATCGGGCGCCGCCGCGTGGACACGCACTTCCTCGCGTTCGAGCGTCTCGGGGCGGAGGTGGACGTGGGGCACCAGTATCAGCTCACGAGCCGCGAGCTCGTCGGGACCGACATCTTCCTGGACGAGCCAAGCGTGACGGCCACGGAGAACGCCCTGATGGCGGCCGTCCGCGCGCGCGGTCGCACCGTGCTGCGCAATGCGGCGGCGGAGCCGCACGTACAGGACCTCGCGCGCGCCCTCACCGCCTTGGGAGCCCAGATCGCCGGGGTGGGCACCAACGTGCTTGTCATCGAGGGCGTCGACCAGCTCCACGGCACCACCCTCGAGGTCGGGCCCGACCACATCGAGATCGGCAGCTTCATCGGGCTCGCGGCCGTGACCGACGGCGATCTCACGATCGCGGGGGTCCGGGCCGAGGACCTGCACCCCATCCTGCTTCAGTTCGATCGGTTGGGGGTGCGGCCGCGGCTGGATGGTCTCGACCTCCGGGTCGAGCCGTCACAGGAGCTCCGTATCCGTCCGGACATGGGCGGCCACGTGCCCAAGATCGAGGATGGCCCGTGGCCGGCCTTCCCGGCAGACCTCACGTCCATCGCGGTGGTCGTGGCGACCCAGTGCGACGGCCTTGTGCTCGTGTTCGAGAAGATGTTCGAGTCGCGGCTCTACTTCGTGGACAAGCTCATCGGGCTCGGTGCCCGCGCCGTGCTGTGCGATCCGCATCGGGTGGTGATCGCCGGTCCGAGCCGGCTCCGGGGCGGAGTGGTCGAGAGTCCCGATATCCGGGCGGGCATGGCCATGCTGATTGCCGCGCTGGCCGCGGAAGGGCAAAGCACGATTCACAACATCGGACAGATCGACCGCGGATACGAGCAGATCGACGAGCGGCTGCGAGCCCTCGGCGCCCGCATCGAGCGGGTGGGAGAGCCGGACCGCGTGCGATGATCGCCACGCGGCTCGACGAGGCGCCCCGGGCAGGCCCGATTCCCCGTTTCGAACTCGCGTCCTGGCGCACCGTCTACGGCCTGGTGGCCGGGGTCACCGGGCGCGGCGCGGGCTTCAACCTCGGGCTGAACGCCGGCGAGCCCCGCGCACAGGTGGCCGCCCGGTGGGAAACCCTGCTCGGCGAGATGCGGCCGGCGTTCCGGGGCTTCGCGGTCGGCCGGCAGGTGCACGCCCGCCGGCTGGCCAGCCACGGCCCGGCCCTCGAGGGCTGGCAGGTGCTGGAAGGTGTCGACGGCCACCTCACCGCCGAGCCCGGGGTGCTGCTGTTCGTGACCGTGGCGGACTGCGTCCCGGTCTACCTCGCCCACCCCGCAACCGGAGCCGTCGCCCTGGTACATGCGGGCTGGCGCGGGATTGCCGCCGGGATCTTGGAGACCGGGGTGGCGGCGCTGTGCGATCTGGCCAGGTCGGTCGAACGTGACATTGTAATGCATTGTGGCGTAGCAATTTGTGGCAGATGCTATGAAGTAGGTTCTGAAGTGCATGCCGCGGTTCGCCAAGTGGACGACGCCGGGCGCGGACCGCTCGACCTGCGGGGGGAGTTGCTGGCGCGGGCCCGGCGCCTGGGCCTTGGCCAGGCGACGGCGAGCGGCTGGTGCACCGCCCACCACCGCGACCGGTTCTTCTCCCACCGGGGGTCGGGTGGGCTGGATGGGCGGATGGTGGCCTACCTGGGGCGTCCCCTGAGTTGACCCCCGAAGAGGGGGCCCGTATATTTTGATCGTGTGAGCGGGCGTAGTTGGCCCGCACTTTTTTTTCCGTTCGCCTCCGCTATGCAGCCCACGCTCGACGTGCTCATCGCTGAGGTCCGGAAGCGGCTGGCCGACCTGGGGTTCGAGTTGGTCGACCTTCGCCGCGGCGGGACCGCGCACCGCGTGCGCCTGCAAGTGCGGGTGGACCGGGCGGACGCTGCGCCGGGGCGCGGCGTGACCGTCGACGACTGTTCGACGGTGAGCCGGGCGCTCGAAGCGTGGCTCGACGCGAGCGGTCTGCTCGGCGCGCGCTACGTGCTGGAGGTCTCCTCCCCCGGCATCGAGCGCCCCGTCCGGTGGCCGGAGCACTGGGCGCGCTTCGTGGGACGGGACGTGCACGTGCGGCTGCCGGGCCGCGGCCGGCTGCGCGCGACGATCGTGGCCGTGGGGACGCAGGCGGAGACGGTCACCCTCCAGCCCACCGCGGGGGATGACGCGGTGACCGTGCCGGTGGTCGAGGCGCGCGACGCCACGTTGGTCGTCGAATGGGACGATACGGGGTTGCACCTGCGGGGCGACACGAATGACGGAACGACGTAGGACCTGACGTAGGACGCAAGGAGATTGCATGGCGACTTCAGCCGAGGTGCTCTCGGCCATCCGCGAGCTGGCCACCAGCAAACAGCTCGATCGCGAGAGCCTCCTGGACTTGCTGAAGGACGGCATCCACGCCGCCCTGGTGAAGAAGTACGGCCCGACGGTCCGGTCCGAGATCGAGATCGACGAGGCGAAGGGGCACATGCGGGTGGCGGTGCTGCGGACGGTCGTGTCGGCCGTGGAGGACCCCGCCGCGCAGGTCTCCCTGGAGGAGGCGCGCTGGGAAGACCCGGAGTTCGAGGTGGGGGACGTGCTCGAGGAAGACGTGCCGTTTCAGGACTTCGGACGGATCGCCGTGCAGGCGGCCAAGCAGCGGATCATCCAGCGGGTGCGCGAAGGGGAGCGGACCCGCGTGCGCGAGGAATTCAGCGACCGGATCGGCGAGCTGCTGTCCGGGGAGATTCAGCAGATCGAGCGGGGCAAGCTCGTCATCATGCTGAACCGCTACCGCGAGGCAGAGGCCATCATTCCGTACCGGGAGCAGAACCACCGGGAGCACTTCCATCAGGGCGACACGATTCGCGCCGTGCTCAAGCGGCTCGAAGAGACGCCGAAGGGGCCGCGCCTGATTCTGTCCCGCGCCGACCCCCTGTTCGTCGCCGCGCTGTTCGAGCTCGAAGTGCCCGAGCTGCAGCAAGGCATCGTCCAGATCAAGACGGCCGCCCGGGAAGTGGGTAGCCGGACCAAGGTCGCCGTGGCGAGTCGGGACGACGCCATCGATCCGGTGGGGGCCTGCGTGGGGCTCAAGGGAAGCCGCGTGCAGGCGGTCGTCAACGAGCTCGGCGGCGAGCGCATCGACATCGTGCCGTGGTCGCCGGACCCGGAGCGGTTCGCCAAGCTCGCCCTCGCACCGGCACGGGTCGCCCGCGTGTTTGCCGACCCGGACAACCGGATCATCCAGGCGATCGTGGACGAGGATCAGCTGTCCCTGGCCATCGGCCGGAACGGGCAGAATGTGCGGCTGGCTTCGGAGCTCACGGGCTGGAAGATCGACCTCTACTCGAGCCGCGAGTGGCTTGAGCGGGGGGGCGAGGGACCGTTGTTCGCGCCGCTGCCGGTGGAGCCGGAGGACGAAGAAGCCTCGCACGTGTCGCTCCGGGAGTTGAAGGGGCTCCCGCCCGACCTGGTGGCAACGCTCGAGGCCGGCGGGTTGGTGGAGCTCGGCGACCTCCTCGATCTGGACGTCGAGGAGCTGCAGCACATTCCCGGGCTCGCGCCCGAGCAGCTGGAGATGCTGCAGGCGTTCATTGCCGAGCTCACGGAAGAGGCCGCCGAGGCGCGGCCGGCGGAGGCTGCCGCCGGTGCGGCGGCGCCGACCGACGCGGGCACGGGCGAGGCACCGTCGGCGGATGCGTCCCCGGCGGACGCGACTGCGGCAGAGGCCGGCGACGCGAGCGACGCGGATGACGCGGCGGCGGAGAACACGCCCGTCGCGTGATGTCCGAATCGGCGCTCGGGCTGCTGGGACTCGCGGCCCGCGCCCGGTCCCTCGCGGTGGGGACGGCGGCGGTGAGGGAAGGTCTGCAGCGGGGGGTGGTGCGGATGGTGGTGCTGGCGGCCGATCGAAGCGCCCGCACCGCCGACAAGGTGGAGAGATTGGCTCGGGGGAAGGGCGTGCCAGTGGTGCTGGGTCCCCCGGCCGCGGCCCTCGGCGCGCGCGTCGGACATGCCGCCGTGCAGGCGGTAGGAGTGACGGACCGGTCAGTGGCCGAGGGGCTGCTGGCCAAGCTCAGCAGTGGGCAGTAGGAGGATAGCGACGTGGGGACGAAGACGCGGGTCCACGATCTCGCGGCCGAGTTCGGGATCGAAAGCGAGCGGCTGATTCGGCTGCTGGCGGAGCTCGACATGCACGTGCGCAGCCACCTCTCCTCGCTCGACGCGGGGCAGGTGGCGATCGTGCGTGCCCGCTGGGAGCGGGAGAAGCGGCGCAAGGCGGTGCCGGATGCGGCGAAGAAGACCCGGCGGCGGACCCGGAAGGCGGCCGAGCCGGTCGAGCCCGCGCCGGCGGAGCGCCCCAAGCGGCGGCGGCGCACCGCCGCCGAAGTCGCGGCCAAGGCGGCGGAGGAAGAGGAGCTGCTGCGCGCCAAGGAGGAGGCGGAGGCCGCGGCTGAGGCCGAACGGCTCGAAGCCGAGCCCGAGGCGAAGCCGTCCTTCGAGGAGCGCGCCGCGGCCCTGTTCCGCGACCTGCCCCCCGAATCCGTCGAGCCCGAAGAGGCGGTGTCCGAGGAGGTCGAGGCGGTCGAGGAAGCCGCCGCGGTCGTGGAGACCGCGGAACCCGAGGTCGCCGCGCCCGCCGAAGCCCGGCCGTCGCGGCCGAAGCCCGAGACCGCCAAGCCGCTCCGCATCCCGCGTCCGGCCGCGGGCGTCCCCCGCATCAAGCCGGTGGCGTCGGCCACCCCGCGGCCCGTGGCGTCGGCCGCGCCGGGCGAGGCCCTCGACACGCGCCGCGAGAAGGGGAAGAAGCGCAAGAAGGGCCGCCGGTCGCAGGTGGACCAGGAAGCGGTGCAGGCCAACATCAGTCGCACCCTCGCGTCCATCAAGGGGCCAACGGGTCGCAAGGGCACGCGGCGGCGCGACGACGAGCCGTCGTTCCGCGAGCGGGAGGAACAGCGCAAGCAGGAGGAGCGCGAGCGCGAGAAGACGCTCGTGCGGGTCAACGAGTTCATCACCGTCAGCGAGCTCGCCGAGATCCTGAATGTGAGCCGCACGGACATCGTCTCGTTCTGCTTCAAGGAGCTCGGGATGATGGTCACGGTGAACCAGCGGCTGGATTTCGATCAGATCGAGCTCATCGCCGGGGCGTTCGGGTTCCAGGCCGCGCGCGAAGAGGAGTACGCGCCGTCCGAGGCCGTTGAGGAGGAGGCGGACAAGCCGGAAGACCTCGTGCCGCGCCCGCCGGTCGTCACGGTGATGGGGCACGTGGACCACGGCAAGACGTCATTGCTCGACCACGTGCGCAAGACCAACGTGATCGCGGGCGAGGCGGGGGGCATCACGCAGCACATCGGCGCGTATCATGTGGAGGTGGCGCCCGGCAAGGGCATCACGTTCCTCGACACGCCCGGCCACGAGGCGTTCACCGCCATGCGGGCCCGCGGCGCGCAGGTCACGGACATTGTCGTCCTGGTGGTCGCCGCGGACGACCAGGTGATGCCGCAGACCGTCGAGGCGATCTCGCACGCGAAGAACGCGGGCGTGCCGATGATCGTCGCGATCAACAAGATCGACCTGCCCACCGCGAACGTGGCGAAGGTCAAACAGGACCTGCTCCAGCACGGCGTCGTGCTCGAGGAGTTCGGGGGCGACACCCTCTCATCCGCCATCTCCGCCAAGGCAGGTACCGGCGTCGACGAGCTGCTCGAGAAGATCCTCCTGCAGGCGGATCTGCTCGACAAGCAGGCCAATCCCCAACGGGCGGCGCGTGGGACGGTCGTCGAGAGCACGCTCGATGCCGGTAAGGGACCGGTCGCCACCGTCCTCGTGCAGAACGGCACGCTCAAGGTGGGCCAGGACTTCATCTGCGGGAACCTCGCCGGTCGGGTGCGCGCGCTGCTCGACGAGCGTGGCAATCGGGTCGAGGAGGCGGGTCCCTCCAATCCCGTGCAGGTACTCGGGTTCGACGGCGTCCCGCAGGCGGGCGATCATTTCTCGGTCGTGGCCGATGCGGGGCAGGCGCGGGACATCGCCCAGAAGCGCCAGCGGCTCGATCGCGAGGCGCAGCATCGGCGTACCACCCGCGGCGTGTCGCTCGAAGATCTGTCCAAGCAGATCGAAGCGGGCACCGTGCGGGCGCTCCGCCTCATCATCAAGGCGGACCAGGCGGGCCCGGCGGAAGCGCTGGCCGACGCGTTTGCGCAGCTCTCGACCGCCGAAGTGCGGCTCGAGGTGATCCACCGCGGTGTCGGGGCGATCACCGAGAGCGACGTGCTGCTCGCCAAGGCGTCGGAGGCGATCGTGGTGGGGTTCCACGTGCGGCCGGACGCGAACGCGCGCGCCACGGCGGAACGGGAGAAGGTCGACGTCCGGACCTACCGGGTCATCTACGAAGCGATCGAGGAGATGAAGCGGGCCCTCGAGGGGCTGCTCGCACCCGAGGAGCGGGAGGTGGTCCTGGGCGAGGCGGAAGTCCGCCAGACGTTCAAGATCTCCGGCATCGGCACCGTGGCCGGCTGTTTCGTCCGCCAGGGCATCATCCGACGCAACGCCCGGATGCGGGTCGTGCGCGACGGCGTGGAAGTCTACGACGGTCAGGTCGCCAGCCTGAAACGCTTCAAGGACGACGTCCGCGAGGTGAAGGAAGGACTCGAGTGCGGTATCGGGGTCGAGAACTTCAATGACGTGAAGGTGGGCGACGTGCTGGAGTCCTTCGAGATCGAGGAAGTCGCCCGGACCCTCGACCTCCGCGAGCCTTCGCGGGTATCCGAGTAGGCCGGCGGCTCGGCCGGCCGGACGGGAGACTGGGCCGGTGGTGGTGGGCATCGTCACCTGGGACCTGCATCTCAACGGGTGCGCGTCGCTCAAGGACAAGCGACGGGTCTTGAAGAGCCTCAAGGACCGGCTGCATCGCCGGTTCAACGTCTCCGTCGCGGAAACGGCGCACCATGAGCTGTGGCAGCGCGCCGAGCTGGCCTGCTGCGTGATGGCCACCGACCGGCGGCAGGCGGAAACGGTGCTCGGAGCCGCCGACCGGCTGGTGGCCGGCGACGGCTTCGCCCGCATCATCGACTCCACCACGTCCTTCGTATGAGGCGCGCCAGTCGTCATCGGCCGGAGCGCCTAGCGGCGCTCATTCACGAAACGCTGGCGGAGGGGCTGGCGCGGGAAGTGAAAGACCCGCGCGTCGGCTTCGTGACCCTGACGGGCGTCGAGGTGACGCCGGACGGCGCCCACGCGGTCGTGCGGGTGAGCGTCTTGGGGGAAGAAGCCGACAAACAGCGGGCGGTGGAGGGCCTCGAGAGTGCCCGGGGGTTCCTGCGCTCGCTGCTCGCCAAACGCTTGGCCCTGCGTATCGCGCCCGAGCTACGGTTCCAGCTCGACCGCAGCCTCGAGCACGCGCAGAAGATCGACCAGATCCTCCATCGGCTCAAGCGGGACGCGGACCCTGCCGAGTGACGGGTTCCTGCTCGTGGACAAGCCGCCCGGACCGACGTCGCACGATGTCGTGGCGGCGGCCCGGCGCGGGCTGCGCACGCGCCGGGTCGGCCACGCGGGCACGCTGGACCCGTTTGCGTCGGGCCTGCTCCCGCTGCTCGTGGGGCGGGGCACCCGCCTCATGCCGTATGTGGTCGGGTTCCCGAAGCGCTACACCGGGGTGCTCCGGCTCGGGATCG
>JBFGDF010000078.1:0-14388 GCA_041580775.1 Gemmatimonadales bacterium | reverse complement strand
GCCATCTTCGCCGGCTGCATCCAGTCTGGCCTCTTCTCCCACGTGAACGCCGCCGCGGCTCGCACGCTCACCGCCAACGGCGTGCCGATCGTGCCCGTCGGGACCCAGGGTTGCTGCGGCGCCCTCCACGCCCACGCCGGGCTCCTGGACGACGCCCGCGCCCTCGCCCGCGCCAACGTGCGCGCGTTCGCCGCCGCTCCTGATGCGCTTGTCGCCGTCACCGCCGCGGGCTGCGGCGCCATGCTGCGCAGCTACGGCGAGCTGCTGGCCGACGATCCGCTCGCGCCCGCGGCTCAGGATCTGGCGACCCGCGTGCGGGACGTGACCGAGCTCCTCGCCGAGACGGGACCCCGGCGCGGGGCGGCGCTCCCGCTGCGCGTCGCCTACGACGCGCCCTGCCACCTCGTGCACGCACAGCGGATTACCGACCCCCCGTACACCGTGCTGGCGGCCATCCCGGACCTCGACGTGACACCGCACGAAGAGGCGGACGTCTGCTGCGGCAGCGCGGGCATCTACTCGCTGCTCGAGCCCGAGCTTTCGCGCGTGGTGCTGCGCCGCAAGGTCGATGCCCTCCGGGCCGTCGCCCCGGACGTCGTGGCGACCGGCAACCCGGGTTGCGTGATGCAGATCGGCGCCGGCCTTCGCGCGGCCGGTCTCCGCACCCCGGTCGTCCACCCCGTGGAACTGCTCGACCGGTCGTACGCGCTGGCAGGCTTCTACCGGGACCGGGCGGTAGATTCTCCCGACGATGCCTGACCCAACGCGCGTCGCCCCCGCCCCGTTCGTGCTGCGGCCGGAGCAGCTCACCGCCGCCGAAGCCGACGCCGTGTTGGACGGCGCGGTGATCGTCGAGCCCGACGTCGCGATCCTCGACGTCACCGGACCGGGCGCGGTGGCGTGCATGCAGGGCCTGCTGACCGCCGACATCGAGAAACCCGGCGACGGGGCCTTCGTCTACGGCGCCGTGCTCACGCCCAAAGGCATGATCGTCACCGATCTCTGGGCCCTGCGGGAGCGCGGGGGCGTGCGCCTCACGGTGCCGCGCGACGGCCTCGCCAAGGCACTCGAGATCTTCTCCCGGTCCCTGCCACCGCGACTGGCGCGTCACGCCGAGCGGAGCCGAGACCACCGCGTCGTCCGGCTCGCCGGCCCGCGGGCGCTCGAGCTCGCCGCGGCGGCAGGGCTCGCCGTCCCCCAAGAAGGGCGGGCCGGGCCGGCCATCCTCGGCGAGTGCGCGTGCGTGGTCGCCCGCCCGCACCTCGCGCCGTTTGCCGTCGACCTCGTGGTCCCCGGCGCGCACGTCGCGGCGCTGCGCAGCCGGCTCACCGCCGTCGGCATGATCGAGGCCGGGCCTGCGGCGCTGGAACTCGCGCGCGTGCTCGCGGGCTGGCCCCGACTGGGGGCGGAGATCGACGACAAGACGCTGCCACAGGAAGTGCGGTTCGACGACCTGGGCGGCGTGTCGTACACGAAGGGGTGTTACACGGGTCAGGAGACGGTGGCGCGCCTCCATTTCCGGGGCCACGCGAACCGCCAGCTCCTGGGCCTCGCGTGGGACGAGCCGCCGGACCTCGCCAGCACGGAGTTGAGCCAGGACGACCGACCGCGCGGGCGCGTGAGCAGCATTGCGTGGGTGGCGCCTCTCGAGCGCCACCTCGGGCTGGGCATCATTCGACGAGAAGTGGAGCGTGCGCGGCCCGTCGTGGCGGCTGGTGCCACGGCCTCCGTGCTCGAGCTGCCGTTCGCCCTCGACGCATGAGCCGGTGGCGCGGGGTCGGCCCCGGGCTCATCATCACCGCAGCCTTCATCGGCCCCGGCACCGTCACCACCGCCACCCTCGCCGGCGCGAGCTTCGGCACGGCGCTGCTCTGGGCCCTCCTGTTTGCCACCCTGGCGACGATGGTGCTGCAGGAGATGAGCGCCCGGCTCGGGCTCGCCACGGGAGCGGGACTGGGGCAAGCGCTGCGGGCCACGCCCGGCCCGCGGTGGCTGGGCCGCGCCCTTGCGGCGCTGGCCGTCGCGGCCGTCGTCATCGGCGCGGCGGCGTACGAAGCCGGCAACCTCACCGGTGCGGGCCTGGGTCTCGCGGGCGCCGCTGGCTTCTCCCCGCGCGCGTGGATCGCGGGGGGCGCCCTCACCGCCGCGATGCTGCTCTGGACGGGGCGCTACCGTCTCGTCGAGCGCGCGCTCGTGGTGTGCGTCGCCGTGATGGGAATCGTCTTCCTGCTCACGGCGGTACTCGTCATCCCGCGCGTGCCGGCCATCCTCAGCGGACTCGTACTGCCGCGCCTGCCGGAGGGGGCCGGCCTGACGGCCCTGGGTCTCGTCGGCACGACGATCGTTCCGTACAACCTCTTCCTCCACGCCGCCGCCGTGTGCGAGCGCTGGCGGGGAGCCGACGATTTGCCGGCGGCGCGCCTGGATCTCGTGCTGGCGATCGGGCTGGGCGGGATCGTGTCGGCGGCCATCGTGGTGACGGCGGCGGCGGTCCTCGGCGCGCGCGAGATCCGCTCCGCCTCCGACATGGCCGCCCAGCTCGAGCCGCTGCTGGGCCCATGGGCAGCCCGGGCGTTCACCCTCGGGTTTGCGGCGGCCGGGTTGTCGTCGGCCATCACCGCACCCCTCGCGGCCGCGTACGCCACGCTGGACGTCCTCGGGCGCGGGCGCGACCTCCGCGCACCGCTCGCGCGGGCGGTATTCGGCGGGACGATGCTGATCGGCGCCGCGGTCGCTCTGCTCGGCACGCGCCCCGTCCCCCTCATCCTCGCCGCCCAGGTGCTCAACGGCCTGGTCCTGCCGATCGTGGCCGTGGTCCTGCTGATCGCGATGAACGATCGCCGCCGACTCGGCGCACACGTCAATCGCTGGTGGGCCAATCTCCTGGGCGGCCTCGTCGTCGCGCTGACGCTCGCACTCGGGCTGCGCGCCGTGGTGGGGGTGTTTTAGGCGGTTGAGCGGTTGAGCGGTCGAAGGACCGGCCCGTCCCTACTGCGCCGTGTCCCGCGCCATCACGGTGTCGGCGATGAGCGTATCGGTCACCAGTGCCGTGTCGGTGCGCCCCGTGGCTGCCGTGTCGCGCGACGCTGCCGGCGTGCGCTCGGCAGCCCGACAGGCCGAGAGCAGCATCGCGAGGCTCAGCACCACCCAACGCACGCGCGTCGGTGGTGCCGGCCCGCCCAACCGTCCCGCCGCCCACCCGCCCATCAAAACCCCACCGCCACGCCCGCCCAGGGCAGCGGCACGCCGCGCTCGAACACGTACACGAGGCCCAGCTCGCCCGCGATCCGGCGAGTGAAGTACCGCATCCCGATCCCTCCGGCGGGGTCGCTGTTCTCACCCAGATAGACCGTCTCGGCCCGGAGCTTCACGTGCGGCGCGACCACGGCCTCGAGCAGGCCCTGCAGGAGGAGGTGCCCATCGAAGTCGCTCTCGAACACCCGGGAGCTGGAGCCCACCCCAATCAGGCCCGAGAGCGCCACGCGATCCGTTCCCACGGTGGTCGTGACGTACGGCCATCCCCCGGTGATCAGGTCGCCGTCGCCCGCCACCCCAACGCCGAGTCCTCCGACGGCGACGTCCAGTCCGGGGACGGCGATGATCCGATAGCGGATCGACAGGTACCCGCTGGGGTAACCCGACGGGAGGGTCCAGAACGACGTGCCCGCCTGCACGGTGAACCGGTCGGTCACCCCGTACGCGACGCCGAGCGTGAACGTGGGCGCGAGCGCGGCAACGTACCCTCGGCCCCGCGGGAGCGTCGTGCCTTTTGCGATGAGAAAGCCGCGATCGGCCATGAAGTCGCGCGGCGTCCCGTTTCGTCCTACCATTACGTCGTCCTGCTGCCCGGCCAGCGGCGCGGTGGCGGCAAGCAGCAGTCCCCAGCACAGGATCCCGGCATTCCGCATGCGCGTAACCGTGGCAGTGATGACGTCGAAGAATAACGCCGGAGGCCGCCGCGCGGCTCCGACGTCGCGAGTCGGAGCGCCGTGACCGATCGGCGTACGTTCCTGCACGCCCTGGTCGCCGCCACGGCCGGCGCGATCCCCCGGCTGGGTCCCGGTGCCGCACCGGCCGTCGACGCCGTGCCCACCCTGTTCCACGGACATCCCGACGGGCTGCGCACGCTGGTGCGGTTCGCGGCGTCGGGCATCGATGCGCCGGCCGGCCGTCTGCGTCTGGTGGACCGTGCCGGCCGACTGCTCGGCACCGCGGGGATGATCCGTCGCGGCGATGCGCTCGTGGGCGAGCTCTGGGTGCCGCTCGCGACCGCCACGACCGTCCGCTCGCAGCTCGAAACACCGGCGACGCGCGGCGTGCTCCAGACCACCCACGATCTGCGGCCCACCCCGCGGTGGACCCTGGTCTGGCTGGCCATCGTGGACCCGCCTACCGCGCGGGCGCGCCTCGCCGCGGTGGCACCGCTTGCCCGCGGCGCAGCGGCCGCCGCGCTCGTGACGGCCGGCGTCCGGATCAACCCC
Source organism: Gemmatimonadales bacterium (assembly GCA_041580775.1). Classification (GTDB taxonomy): domain Bacteria; phylum Gemmatimonadota; class Gemmatimonadetes; order Gemmatimonadales; family GWC2-71-9; genus JAOTWJ01. The sequence continues at coordinate 9,907 of JBFGDF010000078.1, read as the reverse complement.
TGGAGTCCGGCACCGCCCGGGGGCCGCGACCACCATGAACTGCTCCGCCTCGCCGCGCCGGCCGCCGACGCCTTTGCGCACACGGCCATCCCCACCAGCGCGATCGCCCTGGTGCCCTCGGAGGAGGCCGACGAGCCGCTGCGCCGCGCGCTCGCCGGGGCCGGCATCGACGTAGCCATTCCGCGGACGGTGCTCACCGACCCACTCGCCCTGGCGTTCGCCGAGGGACGCGCCCGTATGGCGGCGCGGGTCGAGGAGTGGCTCCGCGGGCTGCGGTTCGCGGCCGCCGAAGCGAACACCTACGTCGCCGTGGTGGGCACGGAGGACCCCGACGTCGCCGCGCGCGTCCGGCCGGCCATCGAGGAGTGGACGGCCACCTACGCGTACCCGCGCATCGTCACCGGGACCGACGCAGCCCACCAGGTGGTGCGCGCGGTCGTACCGGCACCCCGCCCGGTAGCCGTCCTCGCCCAGCACCCGGTCGCGGCAGTCGCCATGCATCCGCCGTCGGCGGAGGCGGTCTTCACGCCCTTCCTGGCGCTCGCCGCACCGTCGGAACCTACGCTCGACGCCACGGTGGCGCGCATGCGATTCCCGGTGAGCGGTCTCGTGGTGTTCAATCCATCGCCGTTCGCGCGGAGCGACGTGGTGGTGCTGGCGGACGGGTCCGCCCGCATCGTGACCGACGTGCCGGGACTGGGCTACGCCTTCCTGCCCGACGACCCCACGGTCGACCGGCGGTGGGAACGCGGCGGCGGGCAGGCCGTGGCGACGGCGCGCTGGCGCGTCGAGCTGGATCGGGATGGGGGTGCCATCCAATCGCTCGTCCACGCGGCCACCGGCCAGGACCTGGTGCGCGCGGGGGGGCGACTCAATGGGCTCGACTACGCACTCGTCACCGACGGATGGATCGAGACGCTCGCCGGCGTCGGCGCCCGGGTCGGCGTGCGGCGCATCACGCCGCAAGGCGCCGTCATCTCCACCGCCACCGTCTACGAGACGCTGCCGTGGGTGGACATCGAGAACATCCCGGAAGAGGCGTTCGACCGCGGGCTCGACGTCCGTCACCAACTCGCGCGGGCGGGCGCACACGTGCGGCGCGAAGTGCCGGGCGGGGAGCGCGAGGACGCCATACCCCTGGTCTCCGCGCGTCCGCTCCGCTGGCTCGCCTTCCCCGGCGAGGGCACCACCGTGCTCCTGAGCCAGACCGGGGCGCACGACGTTTCGGTCACCGACCCCGCCGACGTGGTCTTCCGGAGCCCCGGCGGCGCGACGCGGGTTCGACTCACCCTGCACCAAGGCCATCTGCTCCCGGACGATCCGTGGCGTTTCGGCTACACGATCCTGCCGCTCCACGGCGTCCCCGCCGCGGGACGGGGCGACCGCACGCTGCCCAGCTTCGGCCGCCTGGTGGACGTCGCGGATCCCGCGGTGGCGGTCGTCGGACTCAAGTCCGCGGACGACGGTGTGGGCCTCGTCGTCTATCTCATGGACCTCGGCGGTCCCGCGCGGGACATTGCCGTCCGACCCGGCGTGCTGGCATTCGACGGCGCGGTGCTGACCGACCTGGTGGAGCGGGATCGCGCCCCCGCCACGATGACGCCCGACGGCGCGGCGGTCGTGCCCATCGCGGCGTCGGGCTACGCGGCGGTGCGACTCCTCGGGGTCCGGCTGGCGACCTAGGGCCGGTTCGGGGTATATCTCGGACGGTTGATGGAAGCGACGGAAGCGACGGGCGACACCAGGTCACCCGTGCAGAAACGGAGATCATGACGAAACCGCAGACCCTGGGAGATCTCAAGCAGACGGAATGGGCCGACCCGGCCAGGCACGCGCGACCGGTGAAAGACGAAATGCGCGAGAACCTGGTCTGTCTGCTCGAATCCAACGAGCCGATCTTCCCGGGCATCGTGGGCTACGACGACACCGTCGTGCCGCAGATGGTGAACGCCATCCTGGCGCGCCACAACCTGATCCTGCTGGGTCTGCGCGGGCAGGCAAAGAGCCGCATCCTCCGTCAGCTCGTCCGGCTGCTCGACGAGGAGATCCCGATCATCGCCGGTAGCGAGGTGAACGACAATCCGTTCCGGCCGATCTCGAAATACGGACGGCAGGTGGTGGACGAGCACGGGGATCGCACGCCGATCGCCTGGGTGACGCGGGAGTACCGCTACGTCGAGAAGCTCGCCACGCCGGACGTGACGATCGCCGACATCATCGGCGACGTCGATCCGATCAAGGCCGCCCGCGGCGGCCACCTGCTGTCCGACGAGCTCACGATTCACTACGGCCTGCTGCCGCGGTCGAACCGCGGGATCTTCGCGCTCAACGAGCTGCCCGATCTCGCCGGCAAGATCCAGGTAGGACTCTTCAACATCATGCAGGAAGGCGACGTCCAGATCAAAGGCTATCCCATCCGTCTCGCCCTGGACGTCATGCTCGTCTTCTCCGCCAACCCCGAGGACTACACGGCACGAGGCAAGATCATCACGCCGCTCAAGGACCGGATCGGCAGCGAGGTCGTCACGCACTATCCGATGAGCATCGAGGACGGCATGGCGATCACCGCGCAGGAAGCGTGGATGGTGCGCAGCAACCGCGCGTTCGACATCCCCGACTTCATCGCGGAGATCGTCGAGCGGGTGGCGTTCGAGGCCCGTCAGGACAAGCGCATCGATCATCGCTCGGGCGTGAGCCAACGCCTGCCGATCACGGTGCTGGAGAACGTCGTCTCGAGCGCGGAGCGCCGGGCGATCGTCGCGCGCGAGCGCCGCGTGGTGCCCCGGGTGTCCGACATCTACGCCGCGCTCCCGTCCATCACGGGGAAGATCGAGCTGGAGTACGAGGGCGAGCTGCAGGGGGCCGCGACGGTCGCACGCGACCTGGTGCGCCGGTCCTGCCTGGCCACGTTCGAGAGTCGGGCCGGCGGAGCCGACTGCGACCCCATCGTGACCTGGTTCGACGAAGGCGGGGCCCTCAAGGTGGGGGGCGACGAACGCGCGGATGTGCTCGTCCGCGGGCTCGCCGGCGTGCCGGGACTGCTCGACGTGGTGCAGCAGACCGGGCTCGCCGGCCAGAACGATCCGGCCCGGCTGGTGGCCGCCTGCGAACTCGTGCTCGAAGGGCTCGTGGCGCAGAAACGCATCTCGCGCACGGACGACGCCGGCTACGGCCGGGCGCGGCGCGAGCGGCCGCCGGGCGGCAGCCCCGGACTCGGCGGGACGAACCTGTTCCAATAGGCGGACTGGCGGGTGGGCGGGTGGGCGCGGCGCGAACGGCCAACCGCCCATCCGCCCACCCGCCCAACCGCCGGAGTTCCCCATGGCCGTCATCACGATCTCGCGGCAGTACGCCTCGGGTGGCTCGGACATCGCCAAGCTCGTTGCGCAGGCGCTCGGCTGGACGCTGATCGACAACGAGTTCGTCGATCGCGTCGCGCAGCGGGCGGGGCTGTCGACCGCAGAGGTCGAAGTGCACGAGGAGCGCGTCCCCGGCCTCATCGAGCGCCTGGCCCGGGCGCTCTCGGTCTCGTCACCGGAGATGTTTGCCACGGCGGCCGACCCCTCGGCCGCGCTCCCGCCAGAAGACCGCCTCGTCAGGATGACCGAGACGGTGATCACGGAAGCCGTCCAGCAGGGCAACGTCGTGCTGGTGGGCCGGGGGGCGCCGGCGTACCTCGCCGAACGGGCGAACGCGCTGCATGTCTACATCGTGGCCCCGCGCGACGCGCGGATCGAGGCCGCCCTGAAACGGCTCGGCGTGTCGCGGAAGGAAGCGGAAAAGGCGGTCGACAACACCGACGCCGGCCGGCGCCGGTACGTGAAGGAGCACTACGGCCGAGTGTGGGAGGACTCCTCCGGGTATGACCTGATCGTCAACACGGGCCGCTTCACCTATGCGCAGGCAGCAGCCGTGATCGTCGAGGCGGCCGTGCGACGCGACCTCGCCCCTCGATGACCTTCCAGCCGTCTTCATAATCGGCGCACGCAGCCGTCGCGCGCCTCTGGCGTGTTCCGCCGAACCGTCGTATAAGTGGTCCACGCACCTCCCCGGGGTTCTCGCATGGAATACGGCGTCGAGAAGTTCTTTGACCTCACGCCCGAGCTGCTCTGCGTCACCGGGATCGACCATCATTTCCGCCGCGTGAACCCGGCGTTCGAACGCACGCTGGGGTGGCCCGTGTCCGTCCTGCTGGACCACACGTTGCTCGACTTCGTACATCCCCAGGACCTCGACGGCACCGTCGCGCGGCTGCGCGCCCTCGACGGCCGGGCCACCAGCATCCAATTCGAAAACCGCTACCGCTGCGCCGACGGCAGCTACCGGCAGCTGGCGTGGCACGCGTACGCGGAGCCCGCCACCCAGCTTCACTACGCCATGGCGCACGACATGACCGAGGCGACGCTCGATCGCGAACAGCTTCACGCCGCCATCGAGGCGTCGCCCATGGCCATGATGCTGATCGACGGGCGGGGCACGATCGAGTTCGTGAATCGGGTGGCCGAGGAGCTGTTCGGATACGCGCGCGCGGAGCTCACCGGGCGCCCGATCGAGCTCCTCGTCCCCGAAGCGCAGCGCGCGCAGCATGCCAAGCTCCGGGAAGCCTTCCAGCGCGCCCCGGCCGCCCGGCTTATGGGCGCACGGCGCGACCTCGTGGCCCGGCGGCGGGACGGGACCGAGATCTCCGTCGAGATCGGGCTCAACCCGATCCACACCGCGCACGAGACCCTCGTGCTCAGCGCGATCGTGGATCTCACCGAGCGGAACCTGGCGGCGAGACGCATCGCCCAGCAGGCACGGCGGCTCGAAGAGGCCAACGCGCGCCTGACGGAGATCGCCGCCACCGACGGCCTCACTGGCGTCTGGAACCGCCGCGCCTTCCTCCATCAGCTCGAGATCCAGATGCAGTTCGCCCTGCGCACGTCGCGGCCCTTGTCCCTGCTGATGCTGGACGTGGACTGGTTCAAGGCGTACAACGACGAGCACGGCCATCTCGCTGGCGATGCGGTCCTCAAACAGTTCGCGGCGGTGCTGCGGGAGCAGGCCCGCCGCAGTGACTACGTGGCCCGTATCGGGGGCGAGGAGTTTGCCGTCATCCTGCCGGAGACCGATCGAGCCGGGGCCGTGCGGCTCGGAGAGCGCTTCCGGCTGGCCATCGAGCGCCAGACCTGGTCGCAACGCGCCATCACCGCCAGCATCGGCGCCACCACCGCCCGCACCGCTGACGGCCAGCGCGAGCTGGAACCCAACTGGCGATCACAGCTGCTGACCAGCGCGGACCAGGCACTGTATGCGTCCAAGACGGGGGGGCGCAACCGCCTCAGCCACGCGGACGATCTGCAGGAGCCGCTCGCCGACGCCTGACGGCAGGACCCTCTCTAGCGCGTCGCCCGCAGTTCCGGGGCGCGTGCCGCGCCAAGCGCGGCGAACACCGCCGTGATCACCCCACCGATGGCGAGTGCCATGGGCACGCCCAGCCGCTCGGCCGCGACGCCGGCCCCGAACGAGCCGAACGGTGCCATGCCCACGAACGCGAACGTGTAGACCGAAATGACGCGGCCCCGGAGGTGGTCCGGCGCGAGGGTCTGCAGCAGCGTGTTCGTGAGCGCCGTCATCGTGATGAGGGCCGCGCCGAGGAGCGTGAGCACCACCAACGCCGCCGCCACCGACTGCACCAGCCCAAGGACGGCGACCAGGAGCCCGAACAGGATGGCCGCCCAGCCCAGCACCCGGCCTTTCGGCATTACCGTCGCAAAGGTGGCGACCGCGAGGGCCCCGATCAGCGCCCCGCCGCCGACCGCGGACATCATCCAGCCGTACTCCTGGGCGCCACGGCCGAGCACGGTCTTCGCGACGACGGGCAGCAGCACCAGCGCCGGCAACCCGAAGATACTCATGACCGCGATGTTGAGGAGCAGGGCGCGGACCCGCGCATCGGACCGCACGTACTGCAGCCCCTCGCGGATGTTCGCCCACGCCGACGCGGACGGGATCCCGGGATGACGGGATGACGGGATACGCATCGTGAGCAGCGCCGCCAGGACCGCGAGATAGGTGAGCCCGTTGGCAAAGAAGCAGGCCGCCACCCCAACGGCGCCGATCAAGATCCCGGCGATCGCCGGACCGACGAGCCGGGTGGCGTTGAACGCGGAGGAGTTGAGCGCGATCGCGCTCGCCAGATCTTCCTTGCCCACGATCTCCACGAAGAACGACTGGCGCGCGGGAATGTCGAACGCCGTGGCGACCCCCAGGAGGGCCACCAGCGCAATCACGAGTCCGATGCGTTCCAGCCCAGTCACCATCATCGCGGCGAACCCGAAGGCGACCATCATCGCGGCCGCCTGGGTGACGAGCACCATGCGGCGTTTCGAGACCCGATCGGCGATCGCCCCCGCATAGAGCGAGAACACCAGGACCGGCAGGGAGTCCAGGGCGTCCACGAGCCCCACGTAGAACGCGGAGTCGGTGAGGTCCAGCACCAGCCACGACTGGGCGACGCGCTGCATCCACACGCCGACCAGCGACACGACGTACCCGGCAAAGAAGATGGTGAAGTTCCGGTGCCGGAAGGCGCCGAACGTGGGGAGCCGGCGGGGCGGACGGCGGATGGTCGGATCGGGGGATCGATCGATCGACGGATCGAGGGACCCTGGGTTTGACGGATCCACCGATCGATCCGCCGATGCGTCGATCCCTCCATCCGTCGGTTTGCCGTGCGTCTCCCCCATTGCCGGAACAATAATACCGGCGCAGGTTTGAACCGGGGGTCACCATGCGCTTCTGGACCTACGGCAAGTACATCCCGCAGCTCGCGGATGCGGTCAACCTGCAGGACCTGCTGGACAAGCTGAGCGACTTCCTGCTCCAGTCCGGGTTCGCGGGCGGGCCCATGTCGCACCCGTACTGGGGCGAGTTCGGGGACGACGATGCACAGTCCATGGACGCCCTCAAGGAGGCCATCCTCACGGCGCTGATGGAGTCGGGACAGCTCACCCCGGACATGCTCCAGGTGTTGCGGGGAGAGTCCACCGGCGACCCCCAGCGCGACGCCGACATCAAGCAGCAGCTCGCCGAGCTGCTCGATCAGATCGTCCAGCGGCTCCTCGACGAGGGATACCTCAACGTCCAGGACGCGCCGCAGATGCCCCAAGGCCACCAATCCATGTTCGGCCCGGGCGGGCAGGCGCACTCCGCCGCGAAACAGGTCGAGTTCAATCTCACCGACAAAGCCGTCGATTTCCTGGGCTACCGCGCCTTGCGCCACCTGCTCGGCTCCATCGGCAAGTCCAGCTTCGGCAGCCATGACACGTCGCACCTCGCCACCGGCGTGGAAGCGGAGGCCGCATCCAAGGAGTACGAGTTCGGGGACACGATGAACCTGGACGTACCGGGGACGCTGAAGCGCGCGATACGGCGGCTGGGCGGTTGGGCGGCCAGGCGGACCGAACCGCTCGACCGTGCGACCGCCGAACCGCCCTTCATCGACCTGGATTACCCCGATCTCATGGTCCACCAGAGCGAGTACCGGTCCAGCGCCGCGACCGTGCTCATGCTCGACTGCTCGCACTCGATGATCCTCTACGGCGAGGACCGGTTCACCCCCGCCAAGAAGGTGGCGCTGGCGCTCACCCATCTGATTCGCACCCAGTTCCCCGGTGACTCGCTCCGGGTGGTGCTGTTCCACGACTCGGCGGAGGAGATCCCGCTCGGCAAGCTCGCCCGCGCACAAGTGGGGCCGTATCACACCAACACGGCGCAGGGCCTCAAGCTCGCGCGCCGACTCCTCATGGCGCAGAAGAAGGACATGCGCCAGATCATCATGATCACCGACGGCAAGCCCTCCGCGCTGACGCTGCCGGACGGCCGGGTCTACGTGAACTCGATGGGCCTCGACCCCAGGATCCTCAAGGAGACCTACCGCGAGGTCAGCGCGTGCCGGAAGAACGGCATCATGATCAACACGTTCATGCTGGCGCGCGAGCGGTCGCTGGTGGAGTTCGTCAAGCGCGTGTGCGAGATCTCACGCGGCAAGGCCTACTTCACGAGCACGATGACGCTCGGGCAGTACATCCTGATGGACTTCATGCGGCGGAAGACGCGGCGGGTAGGGTGATTGATCGCCGGATTGGATGGCCGACGGATCGTCGGATCGGAAGGTGGGTAGGCCCTAGCTCCGGCTGGCCCACCGATGCGCGTCGTGGAGCGTCGCATCATCCCCCAAACCACCCCGGCGCACTCCCCGGCTTCCACTTGATGTTGCACCCCACGCTCGGCTGCTGGTCGCCGCGTAGCGGCTTGCCGGCCAGCGTCGCCTCGATCGCCGCGCGCAGGTCCTTGCCCGTCACCGGCACGTCCAGCGAGGGACGGCTGTCGTCGAGCTGGCCGCGATAGACGAGCCGACGCGACGCGTCGAACAGGTAGAAGTCCGGCGTACACGCCGCCCGGAACGCCTTGGCCACCTCCTGCGTCTCGTCGTGCAGGAACGGGAAGCCCCAGCCTTCCGTCTCGGCCAGCCGCTTCATCTCGGACGGGGCGTCCGCGGGATAGGCGTCGACGTCGTTCGCGTTGACCGCCAGGATCGCCAGTCCGGCGTTTCGGTAGTCCCGCTCCAGGCGGCCGAACTCCGCCATCACGTGTTTCACGAACGGGCAATGATTGCAGATGAACATGACCAGCAACGCCTTGGCCTCGCGGACGTCTGCGGGGCCCAGCGTCCGGCCCGACACCGCGTCCGGAAGCGCAAAGGCCGGCACCGACGTGCCGAGCGGCAACATGGTGGATGGCACGGCGACCATGGAGGGCCTCCTTCTGGGCAAGATACCGGGATGACCAGACAACGAGACAACGGGATGACGGGATGAAGGGAATAGCCGAAACACGACGAGGCGACGTGTCGTCCCACCACGCCGCCTCGGGCTCCCTGTCACTTCGCTTCGCTTCTCGCCCTACCTGGAGATCTATACGCTGGCGATACCCGAAGAGTTCCATCGTATTATTGCAGCGAGCGTCGAAACCGCGCAACGGGAAAGGGCCGGGTCCGGTCCGGGGAACTCCCATAACGCAGCCCTTCACAATCAGTTACGCTCACTCGACACCGTTGGTCCTTCCGCCATCCATCATCCCCAGTTCCCGCCTTCCCATCATCCCGTCAACCGTCCCCGATGCAGACAAATCCCCCCGCCCAGTTTCTCCACCCGCCGTTCCACGTTGAACCCCCAGCGCTCGAGCAGCGCGCGGAACTCGGTCGGCGTCACCCACCGTTCCAGCGAGCGCGCGATGTAGCCGTACGCCTCGGCGTCGCCGTGCCGCAGGCGCCCCACCGCTCGCCCCGCCTGGCGCAGGTACCAGAGATACAGCCGCCGCCACGTGCGGCCTTCCGGCCGGAAGAAGTCCAGATCGCACAGCCACCCGCCGGGCTTGAGCACGCGCGCCACTTCGGCGAGCGCCGCGGCCGCATCCGGCGCGTTGCGGAACCCGTAGCCCACCGTGACGACGTCGGCTGACGCGTTGGGCAGCGGGATGGCGAGCATGGAGGCGCGGACGAGACGGAAGGACGGACGGGTGGAAGGACGGTCGGAGAGCCGTCGGGCCGCAACGGCGAGCATCTCGGCGCTGGTATCGACCCCGATGCCGGTCCGGAGCTTCTGACCTTCCGTCCTTCCGTCCTTCCGTCCGACCGCCTGCATCACAGCCCCCGTCCCGCACGCCAGATCCAGCAGGACCCCGCGGTCGGGCAGAACCTCGAGCGCCCACGTCGCGAGCTGCCGCTTCCACACCCCGTCCATGCCGAACGAGAACCAGCGGGTGAACCGATCGTAGCTCGGCGCGACCGTGTCGAACAGCGTCGTGACGTAGCGCTGCTTCCGCGCAGGATCGTCGAGATGCGTGTCGGGATCGAGATAGATCG
>JBFGDF010000077.1:0-14677 GCA_041580775.1 Gemmatimonadales bacterium | reverse complement strand
TGGCCGCGTTCGTTGCGGCGATGGAAGAGGTCCGCGCCGATTTCGGACGCTGGGACGTGACGTGGGGGGACGTGCACCGCGTGCGCCGCGGCACGGTGGACGTGCCAGTGGGTGGCTGTACGGGCGGATTGGGGTGCTTTCGCGTGCTGAGCTACGCGCCGTCCGCCGACAGCCTCTGGGTGGCCACCCGGGGCGATGCCTGGGTGCTGGCGGTGGAGTTCGGGCGCAGCGGGCCGCGGGCGTACTCCGTTCTCGCCTACGGGCAAAGCGACGACCCGGGGTCACCGCACGTGAGCGATCAGGCGGCGATGTTCGCGCGGGGAGAACTCAAGCGGGTGGCGTTCACGGAAGCCGAGATCGCGGCGGACCTGGTGCGGCGGTATCGGCCGGAGTGAGGGGTCGGATCGAGCGCGACGGGTAACGGTGCGGATCAGCGCTGCCCGAGTCCGATGCTCAGCCCGACCACCCACTGGGCGGTCACCCCGCCGGCGTAGGGGATCCGGAACTCACCATAGGGCCAAAGCCTCCCGATCCTGGCCTCGAGGCCAATCGCGCCGACGATGCCGAGCTGGGACGTCCGGACGTCGTCGATGCCGACCCGTCGCAGGTGCGCCCCGCCCGCTCAGCGCTGCCAACGCCACCCCGCCACACGGATCAGGCGGCATCGTCGAGCTGCAGCCGCGCGAGCTCGGCCAGGCTATCCGCGCCGATCACCACCCGGTTGTCGGCCAGCACGTAGCTGAAGTGCACGTTGATTCCGGCATCGGCGATGCGTTGGAAGATGCGCGCCGCCGCCCCGATCCGGTTTTCCGCGTACACGACCAGCACGTCCCGCTGACGCCGCACCTGCACGCCAGCGGCCAACAGTGCGCTGCGGGCCGTGGCCGCGTCCTTCGTGAGGAAGTGGAGCAGCCCCTCGATCAGGGCGTAGCCCTCGATGTTGACACCGGCGCGCGCGACGACCTCGAGCACCTCCGCCAGCGCGCCCGGACGGTCCGCCTCGAGATTCACGGTCAGGTCGTGCGCGAGTTCGTGCATGGGAGGCACCTCCTGCGACGCGTGTCGCCGGTCGTGATGAGCGCCATCCAAGATGTCGCGCCGACGGTCCGCTGGCCACTCCCGATCGGCGAGCCCAGGTGGGGTCGCGGGCCGATTTGACATCAGCACGCGCGGCCTGCATGCTCGATAGCCGAGACTCTCCCAGCGAGGTGACGATGCCCAGCCTGTCCGTCGCCCGGCGCGGGGGCGGCACGACCACGCTCGCCGAGGATCGTGTCGACGCCCTCCGCTCGGGCCTCCGTGGCGACCTGCTCCTGGCCGACCATCCCGACTACGACGCGGCCCGCGCCATCTGGAATGCCATGATCGACCGGCGGCCGGCCGTGATCGCCCGCTGCACCGGCGCAGCCGACGTCATCCACTGCGTCACCTGGGCACGCGAGACGGGCATCCTGGTCGCCGTCCGCGGCGCCGGGCACAACATCGCCGGCAACGCCATGTGCGACGGCGGTCTCGTGATCGACCTCTCGCGGCTGCGGCAGGTGTCGGTCGACCCGCGGCGCAAGATTGCACGGGTGGGACCGGGTGCCACGCTCGGTGACTTCGATCACGAGACGCAGGCGTTCGGGCTTGCGACGCCGGTGGGTATCAACTCCACTACCGGCATTGCCGGCCTCACGTTGGGCGGGGGGTTCGGTTGGCTCAGCCGTAAGCACGGGCTCACCGTGGACAACCTGCGCTCCGCGCGCGTCGTCACGGCGGCTGGCGAGCTGGTCACGGCGAGCGAGAAAGAGAATGCCGACCTGTTCTGGGGCCTGCGCGGCGGCGGCGGGAACTTCGGGATCGTGACCGAGTTCGAGTTCAAGCTCCATAAGTTCGGACCGGAGATCACCTCCGGACTCATCGTGCACCCCTTCGCGGACGCGGAGAAGGTCTTGCGTCACTACCGAGCCTACACGGCCGAGGTCACGGAGGAGGTGACGGCGTGGGTGGTGCTGCGGAAAGCGCCGCCGCTCCCGTTCCTGCCGCCAGCCGTCTACGGCACGGAGGTCGTGGTGTTGGCGGCCTTCTCGACGGCGGGGCCCCGCAAGGCCAAGAAGCTGCTGGCGCCGTTGCGCGAGTTTGGGACACCGATCGCCGACGTCGTGGGACCGCACCCGTACGCCGGCTGGCAGCAGGCCTTCGACCCGCTGTTGACACCGGGGGTACGGAACTACTGGAAGTCGCACAACTTCACGGAGCTGTCGGATGCGGCCATCAAGACCCTGCTCGAGTACACCGGGCGGTTGCCGTCGCCGCATAGCGAGATCTTCCTGGCGCACCTGGGTGGTGCGGTGAACGAGCAGCCGGCGGACGCCACCGCGTATCCGCATCGCGACGTGGAGTTCATCATGAACGTGCACACGCGCTGGGAGGATCGGGCGCAGGACGCCGCGTGTGTGGCCTGGGCGCGCGAGTTCTTCGACCGCACGGCGCCGTTCGCAACAGGCGGTGTCTATGTCAACTTCGTGAGTGAGGGTGAGCACCGGGAGCGGGCCGCCTACGGCCGGCACTGGGACCGGCTCGCGAAGCTCAAGCGGAAGTATGATCCGGAAAACCTCTTCAGCCTGAACCAGAACGTGGTGCCCGCGTAACCCCCCTGGGTCCGCGAGCCGGGAAGTCGGATCTGCTCCGACACCCGCAGCAGCAGGGACCGATCCTCGGTCGCCGAGCACCGCCCGCGCGGACTACTCGCGAGGCTGGGGGTCGCCGGCGGTCGGACCGCCCGATCCACGGTGCTGGCCGCGAGCCTGGCGCGACCGACGCCCCGCCCGTATATCCCGCCCGTCTATCGGGTTCGGCGACTCCACGGGTGTGTGGTTCCGCCGCGAGGTCGAGGCGCCGTTCTTCGCGTACTACCTCAAGGACCGCGGGTCGCTGCCGCTCCCCGAGGCGCTCGTGTTCGAGGGCGGCGCGAACCGCTGGCGGAGCTACGACGCGTGGCCGCCGCGCGACGCGGTCGCCCGCAACCTGTACCTGCGCGAAGGCGGGCGTCTGGGCTTCGACGCGCCCAGCGTCACGGGCGACGCGTACGATCAGTACGTATCCGATCCCGCGTATCCCGTGCCCTACCGCCCGCGACCCGTGCAGATCACGTACTCGCCGGGCTCGCGGTGGCGCGTCTGGCAGGTGCTGGATCAGCGGTTCGTCGAGGGCCGGCCGGACGTGCTGGTCTGGGCCACCGAGCCCCTCGCCGAGGATATTCGGATCCACGCGGCAGGCGTACCGCGTCCAGCGCGGGCACCGCATCATGGTGCAGGTGCAGAGCACGTGGTTCCCGCTCTACGACCGGAACCCGCAGACCTGGGTGCCCGACATCTTCCAGGCGAGCGACCGGGACTATCGGGCACAGACGCACCGGATCTGGCGGACCGCGCGGTATCCCTCACACGTCGTGCTGCCGGTGATCCCGGAGTAGCGGGTACCGGGGGTGTCACCGAGCGAGGCCGTCGAGAAACTCCAGTAGTGCCGCGTTGACACGCGCCGGCTGCTCAAGCGCGGACAAATGCCCGGCATCCGGCACCACGACCAATCGGGAATCGCCCAGTCCGGCGTGGATCCGCTCGGACAGTTTGGGTGGCAGCGAGCGGTCCTCGGCGCCCACCAGGACGAGCGCGGGTGCGCGGATCTCGTGCAGTCGCTCCACGACCGCATCGCGGCGCATCAGCGAGTCGAGCACCTGCAGCGCCGACGGCACGTGCACGTGCGCGGCGTCCCGCGCCCAGCTGTCGACCAGCGTCGAATTGCGGCGACGGGTCGTGGCGCCGAACATCAGCCGAGTGATGGCCGGGAGGAACGGGCGGATACCGACGAGCCGCACGCCGAGGCCCATGGCGCGGAATCGGAGCTTCCTCAGCGTCGTGTCCGCTCCGGCATCCGTGTCCATCAGGACCAGGGCCCGTACGCGCTCGGGTCGGGTCAGCGCGGCTCGCAACGCCACCATGCCGCCAATGGAGAGCCCGCACCACACCGCCATGTCGATCCTGGCGTGATCGAGCACGGCGATGACGTCATCCACGGCGTCGTGGATGGTGAACGCGCCCTCGACCGGACCGGAGCGTCCATGCCCGCGCAGATCGACGTTGAGAACGCGGTGCGTGCGCGAGAGCGTGGGGACCTGCTCGCGCCACATGGAACCCGAGCACAGGAAGCTGTGACCGAGCACGATGGCCGGTCCGGTTCCCGTGTCGTCGAAGAAGAGGTCGATGCCCCGATGAGCGATGGTTGGCATAGGTCCTCCCGCGCCGAGGGATGCCGTCAGCACCATCCTACGCCTTTTGCTCCCCCACCGCGAACGCGCGCTTGATCGGAGCGCCGCGCACCACGTGCGTGGTGTGCGACTGACCGGCGCTCCGGACGCTTCTGCGGCGGCCGGTTCTCCGACGGATTCACTCGCGCTGACGCGCTATCGAGGCCCGGGCATCTAGGGAAACACGAGACCGCAGTCATGCAGGACTATCGGAGCGATCGCACCGTTCAGGAAGGATGTCATCATGATGAAGCCCAACGTCCGGACAGCCGTTGCCGTGTGCGCCGCACTTTTTGCGGGAGCGCTCGTGTGGCCAGCGGCCGCGGCTGCCCACTGCGACAGCATGGACGGCCCGGTCGTCAAGGCGGCGCAGCACGCCTTGGAGACGGGTAACGTCAACCTCGTCCTCGTGTGGGTACGTGCGCAGGACGAGCCAGAGATTCGGAGCGCGTTTGCGCGGGTGCTGGAAGTCCGTCGGCTGGGGCCGGAGGCCCGGGGGTTGGCCGACTCCTGGTTCTTCGAGACGCTCGTACGCGTGCATCGTGCCGGGGAGGGTGCGCCCTACACGGGTCTCAAGCCTGCCGGCCAGGAGCCGGTGACCGGCATCGCCGCGGCAGACCGGGCGCTGGAGGCCGGGACGGTCGAGGCGCTGGCGCACCAGCTGGCGGAGCACGCCGCCACCGCCGTGCGGGAGCGGTTTGCGCGCGTGCAGACCGCGAGCGGGTATGATCCCGCCGACGTGGCGGCCGGCCGCGCGTACGTGCACGCGTATGTGGAGTACATCCACTTTGTCGAGAACGTCCACGGGCTGATTCACGGTGGGGATGGGGACATGCACGCCGCGCCGGGGGCGGGGCGCGACGGTCATCACTAACGCGCTTGGGCAGCGCCTCGCCGACGCGGCCTTCGCCACGCCCACTCGACTTGCGCAGGTTCCTCAGCGGGATCGTGCGCGCCGCCGGACCCGGACGCCGCCGAGCCCCGCAAACGCGGAGCGGGGTAGCAGGAGTGGGTAGATCAGCAGCGGGTCCGCGCGGATGTTGCACTCGCCGCTGCACGGCCAGCGACGCCACATGGCCTCGTAACCCGCATGGAGCGGCCACCTCGCGATGAAGCCGCCGAGAAGTGTCATCGAGCGTCGGGGTGCGAGGGCTGGTGGGAGGAGTTACGCGGGCTGTGGGGCGCGCGGGGCTCTGGGGGTGACGGGGATGCCATCGCCGCGTCTGCGACACGCCGGGCACATGACGTCGAGCTGAGTGAGTGTCCACTCCTGTGCGGACGGCGGTCGGCCGGTGCTGTGCCGCGTCTCGTCGGACCCGTCACGCCGGCGCGCGCGCCACGCCACGATGCGCATCACGACACCGTCCCGTGGGCACCGGATCAGCGCGACATCGAGGCTTGCCTGTCGCGCCATCTTCTCCATGCCCAGGGGCGTGTAGTCCGACATCGTGCTCCGTCCGTGCGGGGAGGGGTGAAGCATAGGGTCTGGATCTCTCGCCGCAAGCGCCGTGGTTTCTTCGGCGCACGCGCGTCGTGTGGAGTGCGTGTGGATGCCGCGACGGCGCCACCGCGCCCGTGAGAGGCGTTTTCCACCTGATGTGGAGTTGTGGATCGGCGGGGGCGCACATCGCACACATGGCGGTGCTGCCGAGCGGCGGCTCGTGGATCGTCAGGCGCCGAACTGGCGCAGATGGTAGTCGAAATGACGATGGCAGAAGTGGCCCCACGCACGGCGGCTCATCGGCCCGAACAGCGCGTGCTCCGGCCATGTGATGCGCTCGTCCTGCACGAACCGCGCGACGAGCGCCTCGAATGCCGTGAGGTCGGCGTCCCACGTGGTGGGACGCGAGACGAACGCCTCGGGCGGGCCCTGCACGCGTCCCTTGGGCCAGGGCAGCCAGTAGAGCACGGCGTGCTTCACGATCGGCCAGCGCAGCGGGCCGCGGCGTGGCGCCGCGCGCGCGTCCCCCAGCGTGTGGCGCATCTGATCGCTGAGATGCGCGAGCATCTGGGGTGCCGTCATGCGGCCCCAGCGCGGCGGCACTCCCGGCTGGAGCGACCGAAACCGGTCGAGCAACCGCCGGCGATCGTCGGGGTCGAGCAGGCTGCGCGTCGCAGGGTCCTTTCGGTGAGCCGAGCACGAGCGAGGACGCCGGCCGGCTCTGAATTTGTCGCTCGGAAGCGGGTGCCGCCAGCCGTTCATCCCTCAGTGGCCACGCCTTCGCCCGGCTTCGCGGACTCACCCCCGCATGCCGAGGTACATCCCGCCGAAGTAGGGAATCAGCCAGATGCACCAGACGAAGAGGCTGTAGCGGTGGAAGTCGCGGCGCACGGTATCGCTGCCCCGGCGCGTCACCCAGGTGGCCCACACCGCGTGCGCCAGCATCAGCCAGAGAGCGAGCTGGCCGGTGAGGGTATGCGGATCGCGCAGGTCGAACCGGCCCTCGGCGAGCTGGTGCATGGCCGTCGTGCCCGCGATGTCGAAGGCGAAGCCGGTCCAGAACGCGGCCACGTGCCACGGCTTGAGATAGCGGGCGACTCGCTCGGCCCAGACCCCGAGCGAGTAGAACAGCAGCGCGAGGGTGATGAGGGTGAAGGAAGCGACGAGCAGTGGCGGCATGGAC
Source organism: Gemmatimonadales bacterium (assembly GCA_041580775.1). Taxonomy (GTDB): domain Bacteria; phylum Gemmatimonadota; class Gemmatimonadetes; order Gemmatimonadales; family GWC2-71-9; genus JAOTWJ01. The sequence goes on along the minus strand of JBFGDF010000077.1, from coordinate 7,765 downwards.
GGGTCCGGACGCGTCACCGGATAGTACGGGATCCCTCCAGGAATCCCTTCAGGACCACGGCGCTGTTGTGTTGTGTCTCCCGCGACGCGTAGACGAAGGTCACGCGGGCGTCCGACGTCAGGCGCTCGCGGAGCGGCGCGAGCACCTCCGGGTTGGCACGCAGCTCCGCGCGGTAGCGACGTGTGAATTCCGTCCACCTAGTGGAGTCGTGATTGTACCAACGCCGCAAGGCGGGCGAAGGGGCCGCGTCCTTGAGCCAGAGATCCACCCGTGCCCGGCGCTTGGAGACGCCGCGAGGCCAGAGCCGCTCGACGAGCACGCGATATCCGTCGGCGGCCGACGGCGGGTCGTAGACGCGCTTCAGCGCGATGGGCAGGGGGCGGCTCCGCCGGGGAGGACGGGTCGGCGCGACGCGGGGGCCATGGTGCAAACGTAGTGCGCGCGGACAGCAGGCGGAATACGGCCGCGTTCCCGCGCCACTGGCGTGGGCTTCCGCTTCCTTCCATTTTAATGGGATTCCTTCACCGGCCGCGGGACACCTTCGACGAGCGTTCTCAGCACGCCGTGCTGGCGGTTGCTGTGGTGCGTGGTTGTTGGCCTGTCGGCACACGGGGCGGACCTCGTGCGTAGACCGTGCGCGTTCTTCAGGGAGATCCGATGAGCATCACCGAGCGCCTCCGGGCGGCCATCGCCGACCGCTACGTCATCGAGCGCGAGCTGGGACAGGGCGGGATGGCCACCGTCTACCTGGCTCAGGACGTGAAGCACGACCGGAAGGTCGCGCTCAAGATCCTGCGGCCGGAGCTGGCTGCGGTGATCGGCGCCGACCGGTTTCTCCAGGAGATCAAGGTCACTGCCAACCTGCAGCACCCGCACATTCTGGCGCTGCACGACTCGGGCGAGGTCGAGGGGACCGTCTTCTACGTGATGCCCTACGTCGAGGGCGACACCCTGCGGGACCGGCTGGCGCGGGAGCACCAGCTGCCCGTGCCGGACGCCGTGCGCATCGCGTCCGAAGTGGCCGATGCCTTGCAGTACGCCCACAGCCACGGCGTCGTCCACCGGGACATCAAGCCCGAGAACATCCTTTTGCAGGGCGGCCACGCGCTGGTCGCGGATTTCGGCATCGCGCTCGCGGTCAGCCGGTCGGAGGGCGCCACCCGGATGACCGAGACCGGCATGTCGCTCGGCACGCCGCACTACATGAGCCCCGAGCAGGCGATGGGCGAGCGGGAGATCAGCGGCAAGGCGGACGTGTACGCGCTGGGGTGCGTGCTGTACGAGATGCTGACGGGCGAGCCGCCGTTCACGGGCCCCACCGCGCAGGCGATCATCGCGCGGGTGATGACCGAGGAGCCGCGCTCCCTCACGTTGCAGCGCCGTACGGTGCCGCCGCACGTGGAGGCGGCCGTGCATACGGCCCTGGCGAAACTGCCGGCGGACCGCTTCGCCGGCCCGGCGGAGTTCCGGGCTGCGCTGAGCGACCAGACCTTCGCGGGCCCGGCGGGTACGCTGGGGCCGGCCCCGGCGGCCGCGCCGATCGCCGGAGTTGGAGGACGGCGCAGCGCGACGCGCTGGTGGGTCGCGGTGGCGGCGCTGGCGGTGGTGCTCGGGGCTTGGGGGTGGGTCCGCGCGTGGCGCGGCCCGGACGTGCCGCCGACGTGGCAGTACATCTCGCTGGGCGACAGCGTGCGGCTGCAGATGCTGTTTCCCGCCATGGCACTCTCGCCGGACGGAAACACGCTCGTCTTCAAGGACAACGCCGTCAACGGCCTTCTCTGGGTCAAGCGACGGGGGCAACTCCGTGCGACGGCGATTCCCGGGACGGAGCGGGCGAATATCCCCGTGTTCTCACCCGATGGCGAGTGGATCGCGTTCATTGCGGACGGCCGGCTCAGGAAGATGCGCGCCTCCGGAGGGGCGGCCGTCACGCTGGCCGATACGGTGGCGGGGGTATTCGGCGGTGCGACCTGGCTGGATGACGGCACGCTGATCTACGTGGTGCCGACGCTGAGTGAACTCCGCCGGGTGAGCGCGTCGGGCGGCCAGAGCACCGTCGCGCTGCGGGATACGTCGCTCGTGGGTGGCGGCATCGGGTATCCCGTAGCCCTGCCTGGTGCCCGTGGAGTTCTGTTTCAGTACTGCGCGTCGTCGTGTGTGACCATGCGCGTCCGTGTGCTGGACTTGCGCACGGGCCGCCAGAAGCTCCTGCTCGAGGATGTCGTCCAGGCCTGGTACCTGCCGAGCGGGCACCTGATGTATGTGCGGCGGGATGGGGTGGTCCTGGCGGCGCCCTTTGACCTCGACGCGCTCGAGATCACGGGTGAGGCGGTGCCGGTCCTCGAGGAGGTGGATGCTCAGGCCAACGGGTTTGCGCCCCTGACGTGGTCGGCGTCGGGCGCCTTGGTCTACGTCCAGCGGCGGGGCCCGGCGGAAGGCAATCTGATCGTCCGGGTGACGCGGGCAGGCGCCGCCGCGCCGATCGACACCACCTGGGTGGGCACGTTCAACTCGCTCGCCCTGTCGCCGGACGGGCGGCGCCTCGCAGTGGGCTCGGGGATCGGCACGGGCCTCAACATCTGGATCAAGCAGCTCGATCGGGGCCCCTTTACTCGGCTCTCGTTCGGCAACGCGGATCGCCGTCCTTCTTGGTCGCCGGATGGACGGTCCGTTGCGTTCATCCGGGACACCGTGGGGACCAGTGCGGTGTACGCTCGCCCGGTGGATGGGAGTGGTCCGGACCGCTTCATGGCCTCGCTCGACCGACAGATCCAGGAGGTGGTCTGGTCGGCGGATGGGCAGTGGCTGCTGCTCCGCACGGACAATGGTGCCGCGGGTGCGGGCGACATCGTGGGCGTGCGCACGAGCGGGGACACGACTCCAGTGCCGCTGGTCGCCAGCCCGTTCTCCGAACTGCACCCCGCGCTCTCACCCGACGGACACTGGCTCGCGTATACGTCGAACGAGTCGGGTGCGCTGGAGATCTACGTCCGTCCGTTCCCCAACACGAGTGCGGGGCGCTGGCAGGTCTCCAACGGGGGCGGGACGGAGCCCCTGTGGTCCGCCGATGGGCGCGAGATCTTCTACGCGGCGCCGAACGCGCAGCTGATGGCCGCACAGGTGAATGCCGACGACAACTTCTTCGTCAGCGAGCTGCGTCCACTGTTCGACGCCTCCGCGCTCACGTTCGACGGCTTCCACCAGTCGTACGCCGTCACGGCCGACGGCCGGCACTTCATCTTCAACAGCACCCGCTCCGCGGGGCAGGGCCAGTCGGGACCGCAGCTCGTGTGGGTAGACCACTGGTTCACCGAACTCCGGAATCGACTCGCCCGATGAGGTCCGGGCCGGGCCCTCGCGCGTCGTGTGCGAGGCGCCCAACATGGGGATCGACCCCTATCACCACGCGGATGACATCAGCCCCGACGATCGCCGGTTCCTGATGATCAACCGGGCGGTGAATGACGTGTCTGAGCTGGTGCTTGTCGTCAACTGGTTCGAGGAAGGGTGAGTGCGCCGCTAGAGCCCGAACTGCCGCAGATGATGGTCCGTATGGCGATACGCCCACCGATGCCAGTCGGCAGGCGTCATGCGCCCGAAGGCTCCATGACTGGACATGAGCGCGCTGGCCGGCGCGGCCGCGAATGTCGTCAGCCCGTCGATGGCGCGCCGCCGGTCGGCTGCGAAATCGCCGGGCTTCGTGCCGCCGGCCTTGGGGTCGACCCACTTGGGGGTCTTCAACCCATGCGGCCAGGGGAGCGGCCCGCGCAGGGCGATCCACTTCAGGATCGGGCGTGATTTGGCGCCCGCGCTCGCGGGTCGGCCGAGCACGCTGGCCGTGGCGTCCCCCAGGTGACAGAGCATCTCGCCGGGTGTCATCGTGCCCCAGCGACGCGCGGTATCGGGGCGCAGGGCCTCGAGACGCGCGACGAGGTGCGCGAGCACGGCGGGGTCGCTGACGCTCTTCATGCGGTCTGCCTCACAGCACTTCGCTGATCTCGAGCAGGTGGTTGTCCGGGTCCCGGAAGAAGCAGCGGATCTCCCCACCGCGGTCGACGGGCGGCGGGAGAAAGCGCGCCCCGCGGCGCCGCAAGACGTCGTACGCCGCCCGGCAGTCCGGTACGCGCAGCGTCAGCTGGTGGCTCACGGTGTTCGGGTTCACGGGGGCCGCGAACGTGACGTCCGGCTTGTCCTCCGTGGGCCCGCCGCCGGTCACCAGGAGCAGCCAGGTGCCCTGGAACTCGAGCACGACAGACGTGCCGCCATACTCGCGATACACCCGGGCACCGAGCACATCGCGATAGAAGGTGCGTGCACGATCGATGTCCGTCACCACCAGCAACAGCGTGAGCGCGACGCCCTCGACCGGAAACCCGTCAGCCATGACGCCCGTGACCTCGAAGCGTCATTGACCCGCCGCCAGCCGAGCGCACCCCCGACGTCTCACGGCGTGAACCTGGCGACGCCGCCGCCCGCGAGTCCGCCGGACTGCGCGTCCCCGACCCAGCGCAGTACCGTCAGGCGATACTCCTTGCCAGCCACGAGCGGATCCGGCGCGCGCAGTTGCACCGCGCCCGTCGGCGTCTCGCCGTAACGCAGCCCGGGCTCGATGACGTTGGCGCCCTGGCCGCTGATCCGCCACACGTTCACGCCACCCTGCGTCATGTCGTCGACGTCGAGTTGGGCCACCGGGCAGGCCGGCGTCCATGCGAAATCCGGGGTGGTGCCGCCGGTGACTGAGACGCTGACCACGTCACCCGGGCAGGCCGGGGCCACGGCATCCCCACACGCGGTGGCCGAGATCGCGACCGCCAGGGCCACGAGCATCGATCGGGGGAGCAGTTGCAGTGCGTTCACTGACACGAGGGATCTCCGAGGGATGACTGGCTGGCTAGCGCGCGCTCTCGTCCGTGTCCGGCGCCGAGGCCAGTAAGGCCCGGGCGCGCTTGGCGATGTACTCCATCTGCTCTTCCCGCTCGCGGGCCCACCGGGGCAGCGTGAGCACGTTGGACGCCAAGGCGGCCCCGCCCATCGCGGCGAACACCGCGGGCATGAAGAAGTCCACCGCCGGTTTCCCGGTGAGCAACCCCATCACGAACAGGGCGAGCGCCAGCGCGATTCCGGCGGCGCCCATCGCGTTGATCGCGCCGGCGCTTCCCTTGAGCGTCCGCATGCGAAGGCGATGGCCGGTTTCCGTGGGCTCGATGTAGGCGTGCAGGTTGCCGTTGGTCCACTGACGCAGACTTCCGTAGGACCTGACCCCTCCCTGGGCGCGGAAGGTCTCCCGCAACTCCGCGACGAGCAGTTCCCACTCCCGGTCCGTCGGTGCCCGCGGCAGGTCGACGGTTCGGCCCACGGCAATGGGCATGCCCAGATTCGTCCGACGCGGCAGCGCATCGCGGCGCAGATCGAGGGCGGTCGCCGCCTCGGCGACGCGCTCCGGCGCGAGTCCCACTTCGAGCCCGATCGTCTGCAGCTCGGCGAGGGTGAGACCGTCCCCAGTGGTGAGTGCGCGCGGCCCCGCCTCCCGGGCCGTGGTAGCCGCCTCGAAGATCTTCTTGACCTCGTCCCTGTCGTAGCGTCGCTGGTCCGTCATCGCCCTGCTCAGCCGGTGGTCCAAGGGTGTCATGCGGGGGAGCCGGTGAAGACTCTTCCCGCCTCGGCGGTTATCGCCGCTGCTGCATGCTCTTCGCTACCCGAAATAAAGCCACGATCGCCATGACATGGAACAGGAGAATGGGAAGCACCCCGATCTTCACGACACGCCACTCGTTGACCAGATCCGGCTCACCGCGAGCAATGTCGAGCAGGGCGAGGTTCGTGAGGATGAAGCAGAAGAGCGACACGAGGCCGAGCGTGGCACAGGCGTGCGCGTAGGTCCTCATCTGGGCTCCCCCCTCTTGTCTTCTGCAGACGCTCAGTGGCCGGCTCCCCCCGGCGGTGGCGGACAGGTCGCGGTCACACGTACGAGATGCAAGCTCCGATCCGGACCCTCGACCAGCGTCGCCCGCAGGGTGCTGAGCCAGGGGCATCCCGCGTGGCGCGTCAGCCGGCGCCACGTGAGCGTCATCGTGTCGCCGCGGTCCCGCGGGGTGACGAAGACGCGCCGCTCCAGCCACGCGCGGAGGCCCGCCGAGTCAGTGAGCGCGGCGCGGCGCGCCCATTGGCGCGCGTCCGGACCGTAGCTCGATGGGAGCCGCCACGGTTCCAGTATCGGGACGCGTGCGTCGCCGGCAGACAGCGTCTCGGTGGGCTGCAGCTGGAGAAAATCGGCAATCCGTGGACGGTCCCGGTCGATGCCGTCGAGCGTCTGCCGAATGAGGGACCGGACGACGCCGCTGTGCCGGGACACGGTGCCCGGAAACGTATACAGGCCGGAGGCCGCGTAGCCGATCACCACCAGCACGAACGCGCCGGCGACCGAGGGTAGGACTCGTGCGTGCCTTCCCATCGCTCCGTAAGCTGCCACGAGCCCGCTCCCGCTGCCACCCGCGGGCGCGGCCGGGGGTTCATCCGGCTAGCGCACGAACACTAGGGTGACCCCGATCTTGAACACCAGCGACCAGTCGAAATCCTGGAAGGGGAGCGTGGACGCAATCAGCACGAACGACGTTCTCGGTACCGGAAGGGGTACGACGGTCGAGCTCACGAGCATCGGATAGGGCCGGTAGTCGTTCGCCTCCAGCCACAGCAGCCCGGCCCCCAGGCCCGCGAACGCGCGCCCCACATGGATCACCGGCCGCTCTGCGGCGGAGATGACCGTGGGCTTTGTGCTCTCGTCGGTCCAGGACAAGGTCACGTAGCCTCTGACCCCGGCCAACGGCGGGGTCTCGGCGTGCAGCTCGCCCACGGGCTGCGGTGCGCGCGTGCTCACCAGCACACCGGCGCCGATGGTGAGCAGCTGCGCCGACACGACCGACGGCGAGACGAGCCACAGGAGGCCGCTGAGCAGCACGGTCTCGGCCGCCAGCCATGTTCCGCGACCGCTGGGCCGCCTACCGACCCTCGGAGGCATCGATCTCGTCGAGTGCGAGCTGTGCATACATGAATGCCGCCGCCTCGTCGGACAGGGGACCTTGGCCAAAGGAGTCGAGCCAGGCAGTGATACGCGTCTGATGGGGCGTCAAGGCCTGGCGGAGCCGTTCCCTGGCTTCGGCACTTGCCGCATCGACCTTGTGGTTCCGATCGACGTCATCTCCGATACCCCACTCCTGAACGATGGGGATGAGGGAACGGAGGGCCTCAGGCACCTTGGACGGGTCGAGGGTCACGGCGCCAGCGGGCTGGCCGGTGTCGGCCGAGCGGTCGGTGTTGCCGCACCCGGCAAGGGCAAGCAGAGACGCGAGACCGAGGATGGGGAGTTTGGGCATGCGGAAGAATGAACAGTGAAGACCGTCCAATGCCAACACGGGCCGCGGGGACTTGGGTCCGATGCGGCGGGGGCACGGCTCGATCCCTCGTCATCGCGTCAGCACAACGTCTACTGTCACCGCTCGGCGAGCAGTGCCTCCACGGTCGCCACGAACTCGCGCTTGAGCGCCTCGTGCGCGGCGCCGGTGGCGGGGCCGTAGAAACCCGCGTGCACTTTGCGCACGCGACCCGCGCGGTCCAGGAAGATGGTCGTGGGGAACGCGATCGGGCCGGACAGCTGGGGTTGGGTCTCGGCGGGCGACTCGCCGTCGTTGACGCCGGCGAGCAGCAGCGGGAACTCGATCCCGAACTTGTCACGGTAGCGGCGCACCAGCGCCCCGTCCACGGCCGTATC
>JBFGDF010000076.1:0-14715 GCA_041580775.1 Gemmatimonadales bacterium | reverse complement strand
TCCTCCCCCACCACCGCCAGCCACCGGCCGTCCGGACTCACCGCGAGCCGGGTGATTCCGCGCACCCCATGCGGGGCGAGGTCGCCGGCGTCCACCCAGGTGGGCTCCTCGCCGGGGTGTCGCGTGAGGATCCGGGTCCCGTCGGACGCGAACAAGAGGCCCCGCCACCAGCCGAAGAAGTCCGGGCCGGGCAGGTCCACCAGGCGAGCCGTGTAGTCGCCGTCCAGGTCCAGCATGTACACGGCGAATCCCTCGCCCTCGCGGACGCTGAACAGAATGCGGGGATCGTCGGCGTTGCCGATCAGCACGCGGCCGATGTCCTGCGCCACGACCCGCGACTCGCCTGAATCGGGATAGGCGACGTGCAGAGTCGGTGGCGTGCCCAGCACGAACAGGGCGAGGGCCCCCCCGGCCGCCCAGGCGTGGTAGCCCACCGGAGCCACGCTGGCGAGCACCAGGCGGGGATGCGAGCCGTCCAACTCGAATGCCCACAGCCGCTGGGTCGAGTCACGTTCCACCCGGACGACCGAAAATGCGGCCTGCTCGGGGATCGGCGTTGGGGAGTACTCGCTCTCCGGAGTCCGCGTGAGCCGCGTGACCGCGCCCGTCGCCAGGTCGTAGCGATAGGTGTCGGCTTGGCCGTCCTGCCGCACGGACGTGTAGAGGAACCCCGAGCCGTCGGGCAGGAAGAACGGCTGGTTGTCGTAACCGGGTCGGCTCGTCACGTTGGTCGGTGTGCCGAGTTGCACCCGATGCCCGTCGATGCGAAGCGGCACCAGGTAGATGTCGGTGTCGGGCACCTGGGCGGCCGCGGCGGAGGGCAGGAGCACGAGGAGGAATGCGAGGGCCGCCGCGGGGTCGCGGTGCATGGCAGCCAGGAGGATCGAACCCAAGCGCGGCATGACGCCCTCCGAGGGGACCCGGCGCAGCGTAACGTGTCGCAGAGTGACGAGCAAGAGGTGGCGACGGTACCGGGGCCACTCACCTCCGGGTACCTTTGGCGCCATGCGCACACCGGTTCGCCTGTTGGCGTGGCTCGCGCTGGCTTCCGGGGCCGCCGCGTGTGGGAGCGATGGTCCGCCTGCCCCGCTGCTCCTGATCTCGGTGGATGGCCTGCGGCACGACTACCTCGACAAAGCTCACCTTCCCAACCTCGAGCAGTTGGTGCGCGAGGGGGTGCGGGCACCGCTCGTGCCGGTGTTTCCCGCAAAGACGTTCCCGAATCACTACACGATCGTCACCGGTCTCTACCCCGAAGAACATGGGATCGTGGCGAACACGATGTACGACGCCGCGCTCGACGCCTGGTTCAGCATGAGCAATCGCGCCGCGGTTCAAGATGGTCGCTGGTGGGGCGGGGAGCCGATCTGGATCACCGCGGAACGGGCGGGCTGGCGTACCGCCCCCCTGTTCTGGCCGGGGTCGGAGGCCGAGATCCGCGGGCGCAGGCCCACGCACTGGTTGCCGTTCGACAACGACCTGCCCAACGATGCGCGGATCGACTCGGTGCTCGCGTGGCTGGACGTTCCTGATGGCGAGCGGCCGGTGTTCCTGACGGTGTACGTGAGCACGGTCGACGTGGCCGGGCACGACCACGGGCTGGAGTCGCCGGAACTGGTGGCGGCCCTGCACGACCTCGACGCCCTGCTCGGGCGCCTGCTCGCCGCGCTGGAGCGCCGCCAGCTGCGCGAGACGATGCACATCCTGCTGGTCTCGGATCACGGTCAGGCGGCGACCAGCCCGGACCGGGTCATCGTGATCGACGAGCTGCTGCCGGCGGGCCTGGCCCGGATTGTCGACTGGTCCCCGGTGCTGCAGCTGCGACCCGAGCCGGGGCTGGAAGACTCGGTATACCGCGTGCTTGCCGGCCGACACCCGCGGCTGCAGGTGTACCGGCGGGCCGAGGTGCCCGCGCACCTGCACTACCGGGCCCACCCGCGCATCCAACCGATCGTGGCCATCGCCGACGAGGGGTGGTCGATCACCACCCGTCGCCGGCTGGACGAGCGCCCCGCTGCCCTGGTGGGCGCCAACCATGGGTGGGATCCCGCCCTGCCATCCATGTGGGGGACATTCCTGGCCGTCGGGCCGGCGTTTCGCCGGGGGGTGCGGGGGGATCCCGTCGCGAGCATCCACCTGTATGAACTGATGTGCCGGTTACTGCACCTGACGCCGGAGCCGAATAGCGGGCACCCGGATGCGACGGCCTGGATGCTGGCCGGGAGCGGGTGGTGGAGAAGGTGAAAACCGAAACGTGAAGGCTGAAACCTGCAGAGCGAAGCGTTTGCACTCCGCACGCTTCACCCTTCCCGCCGATCACGCGCCCCGCAAGATCGCCCGGATCTTCGTCAGGAGCATGTCCACGGCTACCCGGTTGCGGCCGCCCTGCGGCACGATGACGTGGGCGTGACGCTTGCTCGGCTCGACGAATTCCAGGTGCATGGGCTGGACGCTCTCGAGATACTGCTGGATCACCGACTCGAGCGTCCGTCCCCGATCCCGCAGGTCCCGCCGCAGGCGTCGGATGAATCGAATGTCCGCGTCGGTGTCCACGTAGACGCGGATGTCCATGAGGTCGCGCAGATGGCGCTCGGCGAGAATGAGGATGCCCTCGAGGATGACGACCTTGCGGGGCAGCGCGGTCCAGGTCTCGAGCGACCGCGTATGGGCGGCGAAGTCGTACACCGGCACCCCGACCGTCGCCCCGGCCTTGAGGGTCGTGAGGTGCGCGACGAGCAATTCGGTCTCGAGAGCGTCGGGGTGGTCGTAGTTGATGTGCACCCGCTCGGTCGGCGGGACCGCGCTCCGATCGTAGTAGTAGGAGTCGTGCTGGATCACCGTGACCTGATCGGGACCGAGGGCCCGCACGATCTCGGTGACCACCGTGGTCTTGCCCGAGCCGGAGCCGCCGGCGACGCCGATGACGATGGGATGGGACATGAGGAGAATCTACAAGCAACGAGCCCCCATCACTGGGGGCTCGGACGCTTCGTGGCCACGCGGGGATCAGGCACCGCGGCCTGCTGCCACCTGTCGCTCCTCGCCGCCCTCAAAGTACTTGCGATTCTTCTCGATATAGCTCTGCCACTCGGGCGGCACGTCCTCTTCCGGGAAGATGGCCGTCACGGGGCACTCGGGCTCGCAGGCGCCGCAATCGATGCACTCGTCGGGGTGGATGTAGAGCTGGTCCTCCCCCTCGTAGATGCAATCGACGGGGCAGACATCCACACATCCGCGGTCCTTCGTGCCGATGCAGGGCTCAGCGATGATATAGGGCATGGGTCGAACTCCCGCAGCGACCGTGAATTGGGTGGCGGAATGTTGGGCAGACCCGGAAGTCGTGTCAAGTGACGCCGTTGCCCCCGCCCGGCGGGGGAAGGACATTAGGAGCATGCGGATCGCCTCGCTGCTCGCGAGCGCCACGGAGATCGTCTGCGCGCTCGACTTGGACGATCGGCTGGTCGCCATTTCGCACGAGTGCGACTATCCGCCGCGCGTGCTCGACCGGCCGCGGGTCAGCCGGCCCCGGTTCGACCCGGCCGGCCTGGACAGCGCCACGATCGATCGCGCCGTCCGCGACGCGATGGCGGAGCACGGGAGCGTGTACGTCCTGGACAGCGAGCGGCTGCAGCAGGTTGCCCCCCAGCTGCTCCTGACCCAGGGCGTCTGCGAGGTCTGTGCGGTGCCCACGTCGCTGGCCCACCAAGCGGCGCGCGCCCTGGACGCTGAGGTCCGCGTGCTCTCGCTCGACGCGCACACCGTGGACGAGATTCTCGCCTCCATCCAGGCGGTCGGGTCCGCCGCGGGCGTCCCCGATCGGGCGGACCGCCTCGTCGCGCAGCTGCGGGCGCGGCTTGCCGCGGTCAGCCGGGCCGTGGCCGATGCGCCCCGGCCGCGGGTGCTGGCCGTGGAGTGGCTCGAGCCTCCCTTTGCGCCCGGGCACTGGGGTCCCGAAATGATCACGCGCGCCGGCGGTCTCAACCTCGTAGGAACGGCTGGCACGCGGTCCCAGGAGGTGTCGTGGGACGTGCTGGCGCCCCTGGATCCAGACGTGCTGCTGATCATGCCTTGTGGCTATGGGCTTGCCGAGGCCCGTGCCGAAGCCGACCGCCATGCCGAGCGGCTGCGGGCCGTGGCCCCGCGCGCCGTCCACGCCGGGCGGGCCTGGGTGCTCGACGGATCGGCGTACTTCAATCGCTCGGGACCGCGCATCGTGGACGGGGTCGAGATCCTGAGCCGCGTGTTGCATCCCGCGCGGTGTCCCGACGTGCCGTTGCAGGGCCGGGCGGCCGTGTGGTCCGGCGCGCCGGGCCACCCGGGCGACGAGCGGCTATTATCTTAGACGCAGTCGGTATGCCTGGCGCGGCTATCGGGACGCGCAAGAATGGGCAGGAAGGACCTTGGCGGAGAGGACGCAGATGCGGTACGACCCCCAGCTCGTGCAGCCCATGCGGGATGAACTGACGCAGCTCGGCTTCCGCGAATTGCGGACGCCGGAGGATGTGGACCAGATGCTCGGCGCCCGCGACGAGACGGTGTTGCTCGTCGTCAACTCGGTGTGCGGGTGCGCGGCCGGGAAGGCGCGACCGGGCGTCGCCCTGGCGCTCCGCCACCCCGTGCGCCCCGACCGGTTGATGACGGTCTTCGCCGGGATGGAGGTGGACGCCACGGCCCGCGCCCGCCAGTACTTCGAAGGGTACCCGGCCTCGTCCCCGCAAATCGGGCTGCTGAAGAACGGTCGACTGCTGCACATGCTCGAGCGGAAGGACATCGAAGGCCGCGACGCATCGGCCATCGCCGAGGACCTCGTCGCGGCGTTCGAGACGTTCTGCGACCAGGCGGCCCGATGAACGTCTCCCGGGCGGCCGCCGTCGCGGTCATGCTCTTCGCTCCGACCCCGGCGGCCGCGCAGGATGGGCGCTGCGCTCCGGACAACGCGGGCCTCACCCTCCCCGACGGCTTCTGCGCCGTGGTCTTTGCGGACTCGCTCGGCCGCGCCCGCCACCTGACCGTAGCCCCGAACGGGGATGTACTGGTGGCGGTGCCCTCCCGTGGCGACGAGGGTGGGGTGTTCCTCCTGCGGGACGTGTCGGGGAACGGCCGCGCGGATGTGCGGCACCGGCTTGTCGCGGATCCGATGGCGGTGGACGTGCAGGTCCGATCGGGAGGCGGTGTCTCGTATCTCTACTACGCCACGTACCGGGAGGTCGTCCGGCTGCGGTGGCGGCCCGGGACGGACGCCGTCGCCGGCGCACCCGACACCGTCGTCCGGGATCTGCCCGGCGCGCGGCAACACGGCATCAAGACCTTCACGTTCGGCCCGGACCGGCGCCTGTATGTGAACCACGGTGCGCCGTCCAATGCGTGCCAGCAGGAGGACCGGACGAAGGGCAGCCCGGGGATGGACCCGTGTCCGCTGCTGGACACGACCGGGGGCGTCTGGCTGTACGACGCCGAGCGCAGCGGCCAGACGCGCGCCGACGGCCGCCGATATGCGACCGGCCTCCGCAACACGGTCGCGCTCGCCGTGCGGCCCGCCGATGGCGAGCTATACGGCGTCATCCACGGTCGTGACCAGCTGGGCCCGCTGTGGGGCTACAGTGACGAGGTGAATGCCGAGACCCCGGCCGAGGAGTTCGTGCGGCTGGTGGACGGGGCGGACGTGGGGTGGCCGTACTGCCATTACGACCGCGCCCTCGAGCAGAAGGTGCTGGCGCCCGAATACGGTGGGGACCTCCGCACGGTGGGTCGGTGCGCCTCGATGGAGCGGCCGCTCATTGGGTTCCCGGCGCACTGGGCGCCCGACGGACTCCACTTCCACACCGGGACCGGCGTTCCCGCGCGGTACCGCGGCGGGGCGTTCATCGCGTTTCACGGATCTTGGAATCGCGCGCCGCTCCCGCAGCAGGGGTTCAACGTCGTGTTCGTCCCCTTCGAGGGCGATCACGCCGGCGCGTGGCAGGTATTCGCCGACGGATTCGAGGCGGCCGGCAGCCGGCCGGTCGACATCACTGAAGGTCCGGATGGCTCCCTCTACGTCAGCGATGACCGCGGGGGCCGCGTCTATCGGATCCTGGCCTTCGAGCGCCGATAGGCCAAGCCCGGAGGCCACGCAACGTCGCTGAACCCGTCCGACTTCATTCTCGTCGCCGTGTTGGTGGCGGCGGTTGCCGTGCTGGCGTTGCTGCCGCGCACGCTGCAGAAACGTCGTGCCGCGTTGCGGGCCCGACGGGTCGTGTTGCCCAGCGACGCGCCGGAGGCCCTGCCCGAGACCGCCAAGACCTCCCCGGAGTTGGTGGCGGCATGGGTCCAGTTCCTGCGCGATGAGGTCGCCAACGCGGCCAACGCCATCAACAACCGCCTCGCCGTGATCCGCGTGACCACGGAGAAGATCGATCGCTCGGGTCTGTCGGCTGAGCAGTTGCACGCCTTGGATCAGATCGAGATCGAGGTCACGCGGGCGGCGTCCCTGGCGGCTGGGCTGTATCATCACGTGCTGTCCTCGGCGCCGAGCTCTGCCATGGGTATGGCCGAGGCCGTCGAAACGCACGCCACGCGCGCGGGCGTGGTCTTGGTCGTGGAAGACGACGACGCCAATCGCGAGGTGATTTCGCGGCTGCTCGCGTCCCTGGGGCATCGCGCGATCCCGGCCCGGAACGGGCTCGAGGCGTTCACGGCGCTGCAGATGGGCGGGATCGACTGCGTCATCTCGGACATCCAGATGCCGGGCCTCGGCGGCCAGGGGCTCTACCAGCAGGTCGAAGAGAGGTTCCCCCAGCTGGCCCGCCGATTCGTGTTCGTGACGGGCGATTACACTCGGCCGGAAACGCGGGCGTTCATCGAGCAGACCGGCTGTCCGGCCGTGAGCAAGCCGTACGACCTCGAGGCGCTGGTCAGCGCGGTGCGGATCGCCCTCGAGCGCGCGCACGTGCTCCGGGCGTCGGACGACGCAAAACCCCAGGGGTCGACGACCGGACCTGAGTGAGGCGGCGCGCGCTCCTGACCGCCCCGCCCCCCCGTCACGCTCGCCAGGCTTCCCTCAAGGCCGGCGTCAACGTCTGCAGGGCCCGCTTGAGGTCATCCGTCCGGCCGCCGTAGCCGAACCGCAGATGCCCGGGCATGCCGAAGTGATCGCCCGGGACGAGTAGGACGTCGCGCTCGGCGCGGGCCCGTTCGACGAGTTCGAGTGACGGTACGGGATGGTCGTAGCGGACGAAGCAGATCGCGCCGCACTCCGGCTCCCGCCAGGTGAGCCCGTCGCCGAGTTCCGTGAGCCAGTCGGCGAGCAGCGGGTAGTTGGCGTTCAGGATCGCGCGGGTCCGCGCGACGAGCTCGTCGCGACGGCGGACGGCGAGCAGCGCCAACGCGTCGGTCAGGGGCCCGGTGCCGATGACGGTGTAGTCATGCCGGGCGAGAAGGGCCTGCTTCACGTCCGGCGGGCTCACGATCCAGCCGATCCGCAGCCCTGGGAGGCCGTAGGCCTTGGAGAGTCCGCCGACCACGATTGTCCGGTCGGTGCCACCCCACCAGGTCGGGGCCGTTCGCCCCGAGCGCTCCGCGCCCCGGAAGACCTCGTCCACGACAAGCCATGCCCCGACGGCCCGTGACCGCCCGACGATCGCCTCGCGGGCGGCCGGCGATAAGACGTGGCCGGTCGGGTTGTTCGGATCGGTGACGATCACCACGTCCGTCCCGGGCGCGATGGCCTGCTCGATCGCACCGGGGCTCGGCTCCCACCCCTGCCCAGCCTGGAGCCAGAGCGGGACCACGGCGGTGCCCGCGTTTTGGGCGAGTCCCCACATCTGCATGTACGTCGGGGCCACGATCACCGCGCGGCGACCGGGACCGAACAGCGTCCAGCACACGATGAAGTTCGCTTCGGCGCTGCCGATCGTGACCGTGACGTGATCGGCCGCGGTGTTCGGATACAGGGCGGCGATCGCCTGCCGCAGCTCTGCCGATCCGTCCGACTGTCCGTAGGCGAGTGGGACATCCTGCATCGCTGCGGGCGACGCACCGGCCAGCGCCAGCAGCTCGGCGACGGTGAGCGGGTGGACCCCGCTCTCCGAGAGGTTGAACCGCACGCGGTGTTCCCACGTGCTCTGCCAGCGCTCGAGATCGAACGGAACGAAGGACTGCAGGTGGGGCGACATCCGGGAGAAGCTACTGCGGCAGCCGGCGTCCGGAAGCGGGTCTCCCGTCCGGACGCCGACGCGCGCGTCAGGTGCGGCGCAGGCGGATGTCGCCCGAGCCGGTCTCGATCTTCAGGTGACCGCCGCCGCCGCCGATCGTGCCGACGACGTGGTCGCGCTCCCATCGTTGCATGGTGAGCGGGAAATCCAGCTCGATGCCGCCGGAACTCGTTTCCAGCTCGACCCGCGCGCCAAAACCGGCGGGGAGTCCGAGGCTGACGGTCCCCGAGCCCGTGTCGATTGCCAGATCGGTGGGCGGGCCGGCAAACGCCAACTCCACATCGCCGCTCCCCGTATCTACGAGCACTTGCCGCGCGGTAACGCCACTGCCGGTGACATCCCCCGAGCCCGTGTCCACGTTCAAGTCGTCCACCCGCACGCCCTGGAGCGTGACGGAGCCCGAGCCCGTATCCACCCGCAGCATGCGGCCCGTATGGCGAGCGACGTCCACCGATCCCGACCCCGTGTCTACGTCCAGCTCGCCTTCCGTGTCGCTGGACCGCACCGAGCCCGAGCCGACGTCCACGCGGATCGTGCCGGAGCTCCGGGCCACGGTGACCGCGGTTGCACCGCCGTCCAAGCGCAGCGCGGCCGTAACCCCTGCCGCATCCATACGTCCCACCGCGAGGTACACGGTGATCTGCTGCCCGCGGGGAACCAGAATCCGGATGTCGGCGTGGGCGTCGAGGCCTGGCCCGGCGTCCCGGATCTCCACCTCACGACCCGAGCGCCGGCCGCGGTCCCGACCCCAATCACTGAACGTGCCGTCGTCGCGCACGCGCACGGTCGACTGCCCGCGCCACCGGTCATCGGGGCGGTAGACCACCCGGTCGTCGGCATACACGATGCGCAGCGTTTCGGTATCACCGATCGGGCCACGCTCGATGCGGAGCCGCGCGGCGTCGGTGCCCCCGCGGCGCACTTCCACCACGACGGCCGGGCCTGTCCCGGCTTCCACCGTCGCGTGACCGGCCAGGTTGTAGATGGCGATCCGTTCGCCGCGGAGCTCGAATCGCTCCGGCGTCTGCGCCCGGAGCGTGGCGGACGACCCGACGGGGGCGCCCACGGTGATGCCCAGCGCGGCGACCCAGGATAGGAGTGCTCGACCTCGCATGACGGCAGCCTCCTCAGGATAGGACCAAGGGCCGACGGCATGGCGCCGTCGGCCGGGCTTCAGGAGTTGGACAGCCCTACGCATCCGAGGGTTGGAACGTGTCAGCGGGTCTCGGTGGACTCCGGGGAGCGGCGGGCGGCGGCGGCCACCACCTCCTTGCCTTCCTGCCGGTGATCAAAGAACCGTTGCGTGGGGTAGGCGAAATCGATGTCGGGGTGCTGTGCGAACTCCGTGAGAATGGCTTCCCAGATCCCCTCGACGGCGCCGCGCCGTTCGCGGGGGGCGCAGAGGTGCCGCAGCGTGAGGAGCACGCCGCTGTCCGCGACACTCGTGTACACCGTCGGGGTCAGCGTCTGATAGAAGATGAGAAACCGCTTCGACACCTCCTTGATCTGCCGCTGGGCCGAATCCGTGAGATGCGCGGCGTGAGCGTGGGCGATGCGGAGCAGGATCGCCTTGGCCTTCGTCCAGTTGCTCTCGAACGTGATGAGCACCGGGATCTCGTTCCAGATGTACTGAAAGCCCTTCGTGTAGTTGGCGGTGACCTCCGTGAGCACCCGGCCGTTGGGCACGTGGACCACGCGGCCCGTGCTCTGGTCGGCGTCCACCCAGTTGCCGATCTCCATGAGCGAGAACTGGAAGATGCGGATGTCGATGACGTCCCCCGCCTGGTCGCCGATCTGGATGCGGTCGCCGACCTCGAATGGCCGGCGCCAGAGGATGAACCCCCAGGCGGCGAGATTGACGAGGATGTCCTTGAGGGCGATGGCGACGCCCGCCGACACGAGGCCGAGGAACGTGGCGATGGACCCCATCCCCTCGAACCAGATGCGGCCGACGACGAAGAGCCCGATGGGGACGGCGACGTACGTCGTGGTCTTCTGCCAGCGGTAGCGGACGCGGACGTCCTCGACCTGCCGCCACACGACGGCCAGCGTGATGCGCCGCATGAGCCACAGCAGCAGGATCACGATCAGCGATGACGCGAGCCGTCCCTGCACGACGGTGCTGAGGCCGAGGGTCTCCGACAACCAGTTGGTCACGGGGTTCATGGCGCGCAAAGTGCGATCATGGGCCCGTCTTGGGAAGAGGGGATGGGGAGGACTGCCGGATCACAGGCCGAGCAGATCCGCGGGTGTCTCCAGCCAGCGCGTCGGCTGCGTGGGCGCAAGGTGCTCCCGCCGAAACGGTCCCCACAGCACCGCTGCGGTGGCGACGCCGGCCGCGCGGCCAGCCGCCATGTCGTGCGGCGAGTCGCCCACGAACACCGTGTGGGCGGGGTCGGCGTCGAGGGAGGCCAGGGCGCGCTCCACGGGTTCCGGATCCGGCTTGTGGCGCGCGACGTCGTCGGCGCCGACGATCGTGCGGAAGTGGCGCTCGAGGCCGCACAGCCGGAGTCCACGCTCGGCGCTCGCGTGCAACTTGCTGGTCACGACCCCCAGTGGACCGCGCCCGGCGAGGGCCGCGACCGCCTCCGCGACGCCAGCGTACGGGCGGACCATCCGGTCGTGATGGGCGTGATTGTGCTCCCGGTAGGTCGCGACCATCGCGTCGATTTCCGTCGGATCGTCCGTGAAATGGCGGAACTGCACCCACAACGGCGTGCCGAGGCCGGCGAGCCAGACATCGTCCGTGGGCATCGTGCCGCGGTGGACCAGCATGGTGTGTCGGTAGGAGCTGAGAATCAGCTCCACCGAGTCGATCAAGGTCCCGTCGAGGTCGAACAGGAACGTGGTGAAGCCGTCGCCGCTCATGGTGCGATGACCGCCTTGGTGACCCGCAGCGCCTCGACGTCCGCCAGGGCGCGACCGGCGTCGGCCAGGCCGTACCGGTTCCCGATCACCCGGGCAAAAGGCAGGCGGTCGCGGTGCCGGCCCAGCAGCGCGAGGGCGCGGGCCACATGGCTGAACTCCGTGCCCCACTGCCCGCGGATCTGGGCGTGTCTGCGGTTGACGTCCGTGTGCATGTTGAGCGTGATGGCGCCGACGTCCGTGTAGTGACCGGCGATCACATACGTCCCGCCGTCCCGCAGCAGCCGCAGGCCCTCGGGCACCGCCGCGGGATTGCCGCTGGCCTCGATCGCCACGTCCACGCCGCGTCCGTCCGTGAGCGCGCGGATCCGCTCGTCCCGTTCATGGGGCGGCACCGTCTCGAGGGAGAGCGTGACGTCGGCGCCGAGCAGCCGAGCGAGCTCCAGCCGCGCGTTCGGCGCGCCGATGATGAGCACGCACGCCGCCCCGCGCAGACCGGCGAACGCCGCCGCCGCGAGGCCCACCGCCCCCGCCCCCTGGACCAGCACGGTGTCCCCCATGGCAATGTCGGCTCGCTCGACCGCCGCAAACCCGGTCGACAGGCCGCACCCACCGCCGATGGCGTCGTCCGGCCCGACCCCGTCGGGGAGCTTGACGACGGAGACACCCGGACGGAGGTAGATCCGCTCGGCCCAGCCGCCGTAGAGGCCCTCGTCGGCGGAGAACGTGATGCCGTACACGCGGCGGTGCGGACAGCGGGTGGGCTGCTTCGTCACGAGGCAGTGCCAGCAGTGGCCACAGGTGCCCCACACATCGTGAAACGTGACGACATCGCCGGGCGCGAGCGGCCGGCCCAGGGCATCGGCCGTCACGTCACGTGCGTCGAGCACGCGGCCGACGCTGACGTGACCGGGAATGATGGGGTAGGGCACGCCGGCCAGTCGGCCGTGATGGATGTGCACGTCGGTGCCGCACACCTCGCTCACGATGGTCTCGAGGAGCACGGCGCCGGGTTCGAGCACGGGGTCCGGCAACGCGCGCACTTCGATCGGTTTCCGGGGCCCAGGCATCACGGCGGCGCGCGGCATGCCTACAAGCTAGACGGGGAGCCGGGCAGACGGGAAGACGGACCGGCGAGGTCGGCGGTCACCCGAGTGTCTCGGTCAGCGTGCGAGCGGCGTCCTCGAGCGTCGCGTCCGACACGCACAACGGCTCGCCGATGGCGATCCGCAGCGTGGCGAACGGCAACGCCTGGATCTTCCGGTCCCACCCCCGTGCGCGATAGGACCGGGTCGCGGAGAGCCGCAACGGGACGATCGGGACACCGCTCTGCGCCGCGAGGTGCAGGACGCCCTTCCGCAACGCACGCGGCGGCCCGGCCGGGCCGTCCGGAAGCACCACCGTCGAGTATCCTGCGCGCAGCAGCACGACGAGCGCATCCGCGGCGGCCCGGCCCGCGTGTCCGGTCGAGCCCAACACGATCCGCCGCACGCCGATGCACCGAATGAAGGCGTGGATTGGCTTCATGTACCACAGGGGGTGCTGCATCCAGGCGTGGGGTGCCGCGCGCAACGGCTGGGGAAAGCGCAGGACGCTGCTCTGGAACAGCAGGGAAATCGCCTCGTGCCACAGGCAGAAGATGTAGTTCCGCGACTCCAGACCGGGCGCGCCGCTGATGATCACGCGGATGGTCGGTCGCTGGACGAGGTAGTGCAGGGCGAGCGCCCCCGCCAGGCCGTACCCGTAGACGGCGAGCAGCGGGCGCAGCGGGAGGGGGGCGGTGTCGACGCGCACGTCACGACCGCTGCTTCGCCATCGCCGCGATCCGTCGGGCTTCCTCCTCCGGGGTCAGGTCCTCCACGTGCGTCGCGATCCACCACACGTTGCCCGATGGATCCCTCACGCCCCCGTAGCGTTCCCCGGCGTGGTGCATCGTCGTGGGTTGCATCACCGAGATGCCGCCCGCGTCGAGCGCACGCTGGTACACGGTGTCGCAATCGTCGACATACAGGTAGATGGCGGCCGGCATCGCTTTCCACTCGCCCCGGGGCTCGCCGAGCATCACGGCCGCTTCGCGGATGCGGACCTCGGCGTACATGACACTGCCGTCGGCCCGGTGGAATCGATGGCGTTCCGTAGCGCCGAACGCCCGTTGCAGAAACGTGATCAGCCGGGCGACGGCCGGCACGATGAGGTACGGGGTGACGGCCTGGTAGCCGTCGGGGATGGGTTTGACCGGCATGCGCCCTCCGAGCGCCGGCGTAGGTGCTGGGGCCCGACCGGAACTGCCCGCCACGAGGTTACGGCTCCGGACGCGACCCTGCCAGCCCCGCCGTACGACGGCGACGGTCCGCGGGCTCGCACGGGCGGTGCGTGTGGGCGAGGCGCTCACTTCCGTGGTAAAATCTGAACATGACCGCCACTGAAGAGCGGCCTTCCGGGGAGGCCACGCGGCCGCACGATGGCCGAAGCGTCGGGCTTGCGCTGGAACGCGTCCTCAGGCAGTACCGAGGGCTCGTCCTGCACGTGAGCCATGGCCACGGGCTCGACCCGGCGGACGTCGACCTGATCCTGCAAGAGGTCCGCATTCGGCTGTGGCGGGCTCACCCCTCATCTGAGACGCTGGGCAGGGTGGGATCGTCCTATGTATACCGGACGGCGGTTTCGGCGGCCCTCGACATCCTCCGCCGTCGCCGGGCGGCGCGCACGGGCGTAGAGGCCCTGTCCGGGCTTTCGGACGGCCTTGCCAGCGGGGCGGCGGGGCCGGCGCAGCAACTGGAGGCTCGCGAGCTGGAGGAGCGAGTGTACGCCACGGTGGAACGGCTCCCGGAGGCGCGGCGGGCGGTGGTGCGGATGTACCTGGCAGGCTACGGTCGGAAGGAAATCGCCAGTGCCCTGCAGTGGGACGACACGCGGGTGAGGAACATGCTGCACCGCGGACTCCTGGAACTCAGGAGCCTGCTGGCCGACCAGGGTATCGTGCCAAGCGAGGTCGCAGGATGACAGACGACGCACTGCGCCGACACTACCAGGGCGGACTCGCCCGGCGCACCAATCCGACGCCCAGCGTCACCCTGGAGCAGCTTGAGGCCCTGGCCGGGGGGCGGCTTCGAGAGGCGGAGGCGCTGAACCTGCTGGATCAGGTGATGGCCGACGAAGGCCTCCGGGCGGAATACGAGGTGCTCCGTGCGGTGCACGTGGCCGGCAGGGCCGCGGCGGCCCGCCGCCGCCGGCTGCAGGTTGGACTGGGAGTCGCCGCTGGGCTGCTGCTGGCCGTAACCGGAGTGCTCTCGTTACGGGGTGTCGGGCCGACCGGGGTGGGGCTGCGGGGTACCGACTCCGCCGTGGAACTGCAGGAGCCGGAGGAGGACGCGCCCACCACGCTGCCGGTCACGCTGATCTGGCACCCGGTGGAGGGAGCCACCGCCTATCGCATCGAGCTCGTCACCGACGAAGGGGTGGTGGCGCTCATGCGCAGCACCAGCGACACGGTGCTCGTCCTGGACGAGGGAGACGCGCTGGCGTCCGGCACCTACCGCTGGTGGGTTGAGGCACGCATCCCGTCGGGCCACGCCCGTTCGCCGCTGCGGCGTCTTACCCTGCGGGGTCCCTGAACCCTCGTCCGGTCCGCCGTCGCCGTCGTCGTGCCCACCAGGCT
>JBFGDF010000075.1:0-14823 GCA_041580775.1 Gemmatimonadales bacterium | reverse complement strand
CGATCCCGGCAAGGACCCGTGGGCGGCGTTCCAGGGACTCGCCGACCAGCCCGTGCAACTCACCGTGAACGCCCGGCCGACGCTCGACGGAGCCCGGCAGGGCGTCGGACAGGCGCTGTCCAGCGAGACCGAGCTCCGCTATCGTGCGTGGATCGAGGAGCGACGCGCGCATGTCGAGCGCGTCACCGATGGCCGGGTGGGCTACGTGTACGTCCAGAGCACGGGCGTAGGCGCGCAGAGCGAACTGCTCAAGCAGTTCATGGCCCAGTGGCGCAAGGATGGGCTCATCATCGACGAGCGCTTCAACTCCGGTGGGCAGATTCCCGACCGCTTCATCGAGCTGCTCAACCGGCCGATGCTCTCCTACTGGGCGGTGCGCCACGGCGAAGACTGGCAGTGGCCGCCGGTGGCACACCGCGGCCCCCAGGTGATGCTGATCAACGGCTGGAGCGGTTCGGGCGGCGACGCCTTCCCGTTCTACTTCCGCGAGGCCAAGCTCGGCCCGCTGATCGGCGAACGCACGTGGGGAGGCTTGATCGGCATCAGTGGCGCTCCCTCGATCGTGGACGGCGGGGGCCTCACCGTACCCACGTTCCGCATGTACGACGTGCAGGGGAAGTGGTTTGCCGAGGGGCACGGGGTCGAGCCGGACATTCCGGTCGAAGACGATCCCGCGCGCCTGGCGCGCGGCGTGGACCCCCAGCTCGAGCGGGCGATCCAGGAGGTGCAGCGCCTGATCCGCGAGCGCGCTGCCCCGCCGGGGCGGCCGGGCTATGAGCGCCGGACGGCGCCCGCGGGCCGCGAGTAGGGGAGCGCCACGAGAGTCTGTAACGACGGACTGGAGGGCCGGCTCGAGCCCGACCCCGCGAGCGCCACGTCCCCACCACCCCGGGGAGTCGCCCTGCGTGGGTTCCGCCGGGCCCTTGGCACGCGCTTACTGAGTCCGGTCACGCGGCGGGAAACGGGGCGGGCGATGGACCGCCCCGTCGTCGGTCAGGGCGGGGTGGGGCGGCCGGTGCCGGTGTGCGCGGCGAGCCCGATGGGCCAGCCGGCGAGGTGCACCGCCAGCTTCAGCCCATCCGCCTCATGTCATCCCACCGTGAACCCGGGCCGGAATCCGCGCGGCCCGACGATGCCCGGGTACACGTTGAGCACGATCTTGTCGAGCTTCTCCGGCGTCGCGATCAGCGAGGCCAGCAGGGAGTTGTTGCGGTCGAAGAACACGCCGAACGCCGGTCCGACGTCGGCAGTGAGCTGGCGGCCCGGGTCGCCGGTGTCCACCTCGAGCAGTTCGCGGGCCGCGATGCCGGCGCCCACCGTCAGCCGGTCCCGCCAGCTCAATCGATAGGACAGCCCGGCGAGCCCCTGGTTGCCGTAGCTGGCGAACAGCCCGAGCCGCCAGCGGAAGGGGTGGACGCGGAACACCGTGCGATACCCCGTGTTGTGCAGGGCGCCAGACACCGGATCGAGCGCCGCCTGCTGCGGCCAGTACGCGAGGCCGAGATCGCGCGCGAAGAACCGTGCGGCGCTTTCCGAGCTGAACACCAGGATGCCCAGCGGATTGAAGAGGTAGAAGTCCGCGATGGGGTCGACGTTCGGACCGTCATACGTCCCATTCTCGACGACCTCGTTGAGCATCGCGCCGGTGAGCGTCGACAGGATCGCCAGCAAGCGCGCGTTCGCGACCCCGTGATAGCGGTACCATTCGAAGGTGACGCGGTAGACCAGTCCCTCCCCGAGGATGTGGCCGAAGTAGTTCGGCACCCATTGCGCGCCCTCTTTGGACGGATTGGGGAGCACCTCGGTCGTGAAGAACCGTCCCCACCCGTAGTCCCCGATGGCGGCGAAGGGATTGGCGAGGTTCGCGAGCACGTTGGCGAGCCCGGCCTCGTACGCCAGGTCGAAGGGGACGTCGGGACGGTTGTCGATCTGGAAGCTGTAATACCCGCTGTGGAGCACCGCGGCGGCGGGCGAAATGGTGGCCTGCGATCCGTACGGAATCCCCTGGTAGTAGAAGTACGCCGGGCCGTACTGCGCGGCCGCTCGGGGAACCAGCACGACCGCCGCGCACATGCCGACCAGCCCACACAGGAACCCCTCGCGCCGCGTCAACGCGCCCTCGTGTCCGTTTTGGTATTCCCGAACCTAGCGAGACCCGAGCGCGGAAGCGAGGCCCTGCCTACCCCTCGCCGTGTCCGCGGGTCTAACTTGCACCGTCGGTGGGTTCCTCTGGAGGTCCCGTGCTTTCCACCCGACCGCTGGGCGCCGGTGCGCCGCCCGTGTCGAGCATCGGCTACGGCGGGATGCATCTGTCGATCGCGGAGCGGCCACCCGAATCGCAGGCCATCCGCGTACTTCACGCCGCGCTCGAGCACGGCGTCACCCTGTTCGATACGGCTGACGTGTACTGCCTCGACGACCGCGACCTCGGCCACAACGAGCGCCTGATCGCCAAGGCGCTGCGCGCGTGGGACGGGTCGTCCGACGCCGTGCTCGTGGCCACGAAGGGCGGGCTTACGCGTCCGGGCGGCCGCTGGGAACGCAACGGGCGGCCCGCTCATCTCCGGCAGGCCTGCGAGCGGTCGCTCACGGCGCTCGGCGTGGAGGTCATCGACCTCTATCAGTTCCACGCGCCCGACGCCGACGTGCCGTTCGCCGAGAGCGTGGGCGCGTTGCGCCAACTACGCGACGAGGGCAAGATCCGCCACGTGGGGCTGTCGAACGTCACCGTCTCGCAGATCGAGGAAGCCGAGACGATCGTCCCCATCGCGAGCGTGCAGAACCGACTCAATCCGTTCTTCCGCGAAGCGCTCGAGACGGGGGTCGTGCGGCACTGTGCCGACCGCGGCATCGGGTTTCTGGCGTATAGCCCGGTGGGGGGCGGCCGCCTGAACAAGAAGCTGCCGACGCATGCGGTGGCTGCCGCCCTGGCCGACCGGCACGGCGCTTCCGCCCATGCCATCGTGCTGACGTGGGTGCGCGCCCAGGGGGCAACCGTCATCCCGATTCCGAGCGCGCGCACCGTGGAGCACGCGCTCGATGCGATTCGGTCGCTGGCGGTCACGCTCACCCCCGACGAGCTGGGCGCGATTGACCGCGCGGCGTTCTCGCGAGCGTGATGCATGCTCGACCCTCAATCCGTCATTTGCTAGGATAGCGGAGCACCGCACAGGCTGATTCTCCCGGAGCGCCCCATGAGCATCCGCACCGCCCTCGTCGTCGTGGACCTGCAGCCGGACTTCATGCCGGGCGGCGCGCTGCCCGTGGTCGAAGGCGACCAGCTGGTGAGCCCCATCCGCGATCTGCTCATGAGCGGGCGGTTCGACGTCGTCGTGGCGACGCAGGACTGGCATCCGCGCGGCCACATCTCCTTCGCCAGTAGTCATCCCGGCACGGCGCCATACGATTCCATCACGCTGTACGGCCACGAGCAGGTGCTCTGGCCGGATCACTGCGTGCAGGGGACCGCGGGCGCAGCGCTGCACGAGGGACTACCCCTCGAATGGGTGGACGCGATCATCCGGAAGGGCAACGACCCGGCCGTGGACTCCTACAGTGGGTTCCGCAACAACTGGAACGTGATGGGCGACCGGCCGCCCACCGGACTGGCGGGCCTCCTCAAGGAGCGGGGCATGACGCATGTGCTCATCTGCGGGCTCGCGCGGGACTACTGCGTGAAGTGGACCGCGGAAGATGCGGCGGACGCCGGGTTCAAGGTGCGCTTGCTCTGGGACCTCACGCGTCCAGTGGACCCGACGTCCGACGACCGTGTGCGCGAGGCCCTGATCGCCAAAGGCGTCGCGATCGTCTCCGAATGACCGCTCAGCGCTCGAGCGCTTGGGCGACCTCCCGCCCCGCCTCGAGCTGGTAATCCACCCGCTCCCCGATGGCCCTGGCGGCGTCGAGATAGCGGGTGAGGTCCTCCACGGAGCCCGCGCCGGCGCGGAGCCGTAGCAGCGCCAGCCGCACGTGTTCGAGGGCGGCCACGGTGTCGGTGAGGGCGGGGCCGGTCTCGCCGCGGTCACGCAGGAACTCGGCGCGCGTCTCGAGCCGCTCGACCACGTCCGGCAGACCGGCCACCCGCGCGCGGTATTCCCGTGGCAGCTCCTCGTAGGCCCGCTCGACCGACCGGCCGAGCACCAGTTCCGTCCGGTCGGCGGACGCCACGGCCGGGCGCTCGGGCGGCGTGATCCCCGCCCCCGCCACGCGGAAGAACCAACGGCCGAATCCCCCCGCCCAGAGCCGGTGCCAGAGACCGTCGAGCCGTCGCAGCCAGCGGCCCTGCCGAATCTCGTCCGCCTCTTCCTCCTGCACTTGCGCCTCGGCCAGCAGGGCCGCGCGGATGTCGTCGAACCCGTAGCCCTGACGCAGCAGACGGCGCGCGACGATGATGAGCTGGACGATCAGGATGGTACCGATGAGGCCGGGCCCCAGGCTGACGGTCTGGATCCCCGCCTCACCCACGCTGATTCCCTGCCCCGCCACGGCCACGGCCAGGAGGACCATCGTGGAGACCTGCGCGTTGCGGACGAAGTTGCGGACCAGCGGCGGCGCGCGGTGCTGGCGGCCGCGCGCCTGGTCCAGCGCACCGGCGAGGTCCTCCCCGGTGGCAAAGCGTGCGCCGGGTGGCTTCTGGAGACAGCGGTCGACGATGGCGGCGAGCTTCGCCGGGACCTCGGGCCACACGACCTGTAGCGCGGGAGCCGGCTCGGTCACATGCTTCGCCAGCAGGGCCGGCAGATTGGCCGCCTCGAACGGCGCGCGGCCCGTCGCGGCGAAGAACATCGTCGCGCCCAGGGAATAGAGGTCGCTCCGCCCGTCCACGTCCTCACCGCACGCCTGCTCCGGACTCATGTAGCGGGCGGTCCCGGTCACTTCGCCGCCGCCACCTTCACCTCCGCGCACCGCAATGCCGAAGTCGGTCACGATCGTGCGGTCCGTCGCCCGCTCGATCATGATGTTGTCCGGCTTGATGTCGCGGTGCACCACGCCCCGCTCGTGCGCGTAGCCCAGCGCCCAGGCGGTCTCCTGCATCAGCTTCATCGCCGCGCGCGCCGCCAACGGGCCCACCCGGGCCACGCGCTCGCGCAGCGTCTCGCCGTCCACGTACCCCATGACGAAGAACACCCAGTCGCCGTGTTCTTCGACCACGTGGATCGGTACGATGTGGGGATGGGAGAGCCCGGCCGCCGTGCGCGCCTCGCGCAGGAACCGCTCCCGCACGGCCGCATCCCGCGCGAGGGCCGGCGGCAGCAGCTTCACCGCCACCAGCCGATCGAGCGCCACGTCGCGGGCGAGCAGGACAATCCCCATGCCGCCGCGACCCAGCTCCCGCTCGATCGAGTAACGGCCCGCCAGGAACTCCTGGAGCGGGAGGAATTCGGGATTCAGCGTTCGCATGTCGGTGGGCACTACGAGAGGAAACGGGCCGAAGTTTCCCGGGAGGACGGGAGGACGGGATATATCGATCATCCCGTCCTCCCGTCATCCCGTTCTTTCCTACGCCACCCCCATCTCCATCTTCGCCGTGTACTTCCCGTAGCGCGCGGCGCTTACCATCGTGCCGCGGCGCGCGAAGGCCGCCTGCCCCGCGGCAAGGTTGTCCGCGTCCCCGCCCCACGCCTTGAGCGCCTCGTCCTGCAGCGCCCGGCCATAGGAGTAGCTCAGCTGCCACGGAAACCCGCCCATCGCGTTCATCGCGTTGAGGTTGGCGGTCGCTTCCTGCGGCGTCTGGCCGCCCGACAGGAATACGATGCCCGGCACGGCCGCCGGCACCGTGCGGAGGAAGCACCGCACGGTCGCCTTGGCGATCTGCTCGGCGCTCCACTTGGTGGACGCCTTCTTGCCCGGGATGACCATGTTCGGCTTGAGCAACATCCCCTCGAGGTTCACCCGATGCGCGTGCAGCTGGAAGAACACGCTCTCGAGCGTCGTCTCCGTCACCTCCGCGCACCGCTCACCCGAATGGTCGCCGTCCATGAGCACTTCCGGTTCCACGATCGGGACGACCCCGGCCTCCTGACAGAGGGCGGCGTACCGCGCCAGGGCGTGGGCATTGGCATCGATGCAGAACCGGGTCGGGAGGTTCGTGCCGATGGTGATGACGGCCCGCCATTTCGCGAACGTCGCGCCGAGCGCATGGTACTCCGCGAGCCGCTCGCGCAGTCCGTCGAGGCCCTCGGTGATCTTCTCGCCCGGGTATTCGGCCAGGTCCTTCGCCCCGGTGTCCACCTTGATGCCGGGCATCACGCCCAGCTTGGCGAGCGCCTTGGGAAACGCCATCCCGGCCTTGGTCTTATGCCGGATCGTCTCGTCGAACATGATGACGCCGCTCACGAAATCGCCGACGCCCTTGGCGGTAAACAGCATTTCGCGATACGCGCGGCGGTGTTCCTCGGTGGACGGCAGGTTGATGCTCTTGAAGCGCTTCTCGATCGTGCCGAAGCTCTCGTCGGCCGCGAGGATGCCCTTCCCGGGGGCGACCAGGGCCTGGGCGGTGGCGGCGAGATCGTGGTGCGTCATGCGTGTATCCCCTCACTCGGAGCATTGATGGTATGGATAGCTAACCTAGCCGCCCGGTTCGGACCCGGCCAGGGACGCCGCCGTCACCGGTCGTCCTCCTCACGGTCCTCCTCCGCTCCGACCGCCTGGGCCCCACCCGCAGCCGGCTGCGCGTACGCACTGGCGGCCCCGTGCTCGTACACGAGCTTCCCGCCGAGGTCGCCCACCCGCCAGCCCAAGCCCACCAGGCCGAGGGAGCCCAGGAAGGCCACCCACCGGGCGCTCCGGCCGGCGATCCCCGGCGCGAACCCCACGACCGCCAGGCCGAGGACGATCCACGCGCCGAGCATGAACGTCTCGGCCGCCTCCTCGTGCGCGTGAAGGGGCTCTTCGGCCACCACCTGCTCGACGGTATCCTCTTCGTTCTCGCCCGTGCGCAACGCCACCCAACCCGACCCCACCACGAGGGCGGCCGTGAGGGTCACGTACCCCCAGGTGCGGAGCTTGGCGCCGTCGTGCAGTCGCCAGAGCACCACGGCGGCGATCAACGGCAGCACCGCCATGAAGACGATCGGGAAATGCACGACGGACGGGTGCAGCGGATTCGGAAGCATGGCGTTATCCTCTGGTGCAGGGACGGACAATCCGACTGGGGCGCAGTATAGGCACCCTGCCGCGGATCATCCATCGGGCAACCGACTGGGCTCGACCCGCGGAGCCTGGGATCCGGCAGATGTCGGAGGCGCACGCAATGGATGACAGCTTCGCTCCCCCATTTCGCCTGTTCCTGGCGCTCGCCTTCCTGGCCGTGGTGGCGGGCGGCGTGATCGACCTCATCCTGGACCGTCCCCCATCCTGGCGCTCCGCCCACGTGTTGTTCGAGGTCGTGCTGATCGCGTTCAGCCTGGGGCTCGCCGGCTACCTGTGGGTCAGCTGGTATCGGGCCGCGCGGTCGCTGGCGGAAGCGCGCCACCTGCTGGCTACCCGACAAGAAGAGCGTGACCGGTGGCGGCACAGCGCCCAGACGGCCCTGGAGGGGCTCGCGCGGGCAATCGACGCGCAGTTCGCCGCCTGGGATCTCACACCCGCCGAGCGCGAGGTCGCGACCTTGGTGCTGCGCGGTTTGGGACACAAGCAGATCGCCGCCCAGACCGGGCGGTCCGAGCGCACCGTGCGGCAACACGCGGTGGCGGTGTACCGCAAGTCGGCACTGAACGGCCGAGCGGAGCTGGCGGCGTTCTTCCTTGGCGCCCTCCCCCTCCCGAGTCTTCCCGCCTCCGCTCCCAGTGAGCCGCACGCCCGGTCGCCCTCGACGCCGGGTCGCTCGGTCCGCTAAGCTTCCACCCCGTGACCTTCGCCCACTGGAGCGCCGCGTGATCCGGACACCCGCCGGCCGAGCGTGCGCCGTGCTGATGCTGGTATCGGCCGGAGCGCCGGCGGCAGCCCTGGGTCAGATCGACGGACTCGCCACCGCCCGCGCCTATCGGGAGGCGCACGCCGCGCGGATCCTGCGCGACTTCGCAGCGCTGCTCGCGATCCCCAACGTGGCCTCCGACTCGGTGAACATCCGCCGCAATGCCGAGCGGCTGCGGAGCCAGCTCGCCGACCGTGGTGTGCGCGCGGAGCTGCTCAGGGTGCCGGGGGCCCCGCCAGTCGTGTTCGGCCGGCTCGACGTGCCCGGGGCGACGCGGACGCTGGCGCTCTACGCGCACTACGACGGGCAACCGGCGAACCCGGCCGAGTGGCGCCACGGTCCGTGGACCCCGACCCTGTACACCGCCCACCACAGCGCGGGCGGGACCCCGCGCGCCCTGCCGCCCGACGGGGCATCGGTGGATCCGGCATGGCGGCTCTACGCCCGCTCCGCCGGAGACGACAAGGCACCGATCGGGGCGCTGCTCGCCGTGCTTGACGCGTTTCGGGCGGCGGGCGTCCGTCCGACGTCTAACCTGGTGTTCTTCTTCGAAGGCGAGGAGGAAGCGGGCTCGCCGCACCTGCGCGACTACCTCGAGACCGCTGCCGACCGCCTGGCCGACGTCGACGCGTGGCTGTTCCTCGACGGCCCCGTACACCAGAGCGGCCGGCCGCTGCTCGCCTTTGGCGTGCGCGGCATGACCCGGCTGGAGGTAACCGTGTATGGCGCCGTCCGCGGCCTGCACAGCGGCCACTACGGCAACTGGGCACCGGTCCCCGGCCGGCTGCTGGCCCAGCTGCTGGCCACGCTGTGGGACGACGACGGCACGGTACGGGTTGCAGGCTTCTACGACGACGTCGCCCCCATCGGGGCAGCGGAGCGCGCGGCGATCGCGGCGCTCCCAGCCTACGACGCCGAGCTCAAACGGGAGCTGGGCCTGGCGCACACGGAGGGCGAGCCCGCGACCCTCGCGGAGCGGCTCATGCTGCCGGCCCTGACGGTGCTGGGTCTACAGAGCGCCAACGTGGGCCCGCTGGCCTCGAACGTCATCCCCACGTCCGCCACCGTCACGCTCGGCGTCCGGCTGGTGAAGGGCGACGATCCGGAGCGGATGCTCGACCGGCTGGAGGCGCACATCCGTGCCCAGGGCTACCACGTGGTGCGGGCAGTGCCCGACCACGCCACCCGCCTGGCGCACCCGCGTATTGCCCGCGTCGAACGGGACGTGGGATACCCGGCGGCGCGGACACCCATGGACGTGCCCGTGGTGCGCGACGTGATCGCCGCCGCCCGGCGCGTCGCCGGTGACGAGCTGGTCCTGCTCCCGGGCATGGGCGGCTCCCTGCCGCTGTATCTGTTCACCGACGTGCTCCGGAAGCCCGCGGTCATCGTCCCCGTCGCCAACCACGACAACAACCAGCACGCACCCGACGAAAATCTCCGCCTCGCGAACCTCTGGTATGCGATCGACCTCTTCGGCGCGCTCCTGACCATGCCCGTGACCGCACCGCCGTAATGCTCGACCTGGAGCCTACGCTCGTCGTGCTCCTTTTCTCCGCGATCTCGGCGGCCGCCGCGGTGTTCGGCGCCGGGCCATTCCTGTTCCGCCGCCAGCTCCCGATCGTGCAGATCGGCTGGGCCAACGCGCTGGCGGCGGGCATGATGCTGGGGGCGGCGTACGTCCTGCTGATCGGCGGACTGCCGCTCGGGGCGGGCGCGGTCGCGGCGGGCGCCGTGCTGGGCATCGGCTTCGCCGCCTGGAGTCACACCGCCTCCGGCACCGACGACCTGGACCTGAACCGCCTCGAGGACACGGGTCCCACGTACGGGTACCAGGTGCTCCTCGTGAACAGCCTGCATTCGGCGTTCGAGGGCGTGGCGATCGGCGCGGCGATGGCCCTGAGCCTGCCGTTCGGAGTGTTCGTGGCGCTCGCCATCGCGATTCACAACATTCCCGAAGCCACCGTGCTCTGCGCCATCCTCACCGGACGGCGCCTGGCGATCTCGAGCGCGGCCGGGCTCGCGGTGGCCGCCAACGTGAGCCAGGTGATGCTCGCGATCTTCACCTTCGCCATCGTGGACGCGGCACCGGGCGTGCTGCCGTGGGCACTCGGCTTCGCCACCGGGGCGCTGATCCAACTCGTGATGGCCGACCTGCTCCCGGAGTCCTACCACCAGGCCGGCCACCGGACGATCGCGCTGGTGGCGATCGTGGCGATGGGCATCGTCGTCCTGCTCCGCACGGCCGTCGCATGACGCACCCCGTCCTCACGGTCTTTCTCTACGGCCTCGTCACCGCCCTGGCCACGGGCCTCGGCGCCCTGCCCTTCGCCTTCCTGCGGACCGTGTCGCCGCGGGTGGTCGCTTCCGCCAACGCGATCGCCGGCGGCCTCATGCTGGGCGCGAGCTTCGGGCTCGTCGCCGAGGGCACCGAATACGGGGCGTGGCAAACCCTCGCCGGCGCGCTCCTGGGCGTACTGTTCATCATCGGCACGCAGCGCCTGCTCGGCGACCGTGAGGTCGCGTTCGGCGACGTGCGGGGCAGCGACGCCAGGCAGATGGCCCTGATCGTCATCGTCATGACGATCCACTCGTTCGCCGAGGGCGTGGCGGTAGGCGTCTCGTTCGGCGGCGGGGCCACGCTGGCGCTCGTGATCACGCTCGCCATCGCCGTGCACAACATTCCCGAGGGGCTCGCCATCACCGCGGTGTTGCGGCCGCGCGGCGTGAGCGTCGCCAAATGCGCGGGATGGAGCATCTTCTCATCCCTGCCGCAGCCCCTCATGGCCGTGCCTGCCTTCTTGTTCGTCGAGACGTTCCAGAAGGCGCTCCCCTACGGCCTCGGCTTTGCTGCCGGCGCGATGGTGTTCATGGTGCTCGAGGAACTGCTGCCGGAGGCGTACGACCGGGCCCGCCGGCCCGTGGTGGCGCTGCAGGTGAGCCTCACGCTGGTGGCCATGGTGTTGTTTCAGCAGTACTTGTGAGCCGGGGTACAAAGTCGCCCGGTTCGGCAGTAGATTGCTCGACCCTGAGACCTCCGACGTGAACCGGACTGTCGCATGCCCATCACCGCCACGAACATCCGCCGCGGCATGGCCATCATGTTCGATGGCGAGCCCTGTCGCGTGATCGAGTTCCGCCACCACACGCCCGGCAACCTCCGGGCGATGGTGCATGCCAAGCTGCGCAAGCTCAAGAGCAACAGCACGGTGGATCACCGGTTCCGCGCGGTGGACACAGTCCACGTGGCCGAGCTCGAGACGCATGAGCTGGAGTTCCTCTACCGGTCCGGTGCCGAGCGGTTCACGTTCATGAACCTCGAGACCTTCGAGCAATACGAGCTCGACGCCGAGGCGCTCGGCGATGCGGCCCCGTGGGTCACGGAGGGCATGAAGATCATCGCCGAGTTCTTCGAGGGCCGTCCGGTGGCGATCGATCTGCCGGCGTCGCTCACCTTCGAGGTCGTGGAGACGGCGCCCGTGATGAAGACCGCCACCAAGACGGCCTCCTCCAAGCCGGCGACCCTTTCGAACGGCGTCACGATCAACGTGCCCGAATTCGTCGGCACGGGTGAGCGCGTGCGGGTGAATCCCGCCACGGGCGAGTATCAGGACCGCGCCAAGGACTAGCGCGTTCGCGCACACCACCACCACGCCCGGCGGCCCCCGTGGGCCGCCGTTGCTGTTACGGGGGTCCGCCTAGCGATGCATGCTGTGACACTGGCGGCAGTCCGTTCCGGGGTTGTGGGACGGACTCACCGTGAGTGGGATCGTCCCGGCGGCCTCGGCCAGGAGAAACGCGGGTGGGGGCGTGCCGCGAGCACCATGGCACCGCGCGCACATGAACTCCACGGTCGTCTCGCGCAGGTGGCGTTGCTGCTGCGCGTCGTGCATCACGTGACAGCCCGTGCACGCCACTACCGCGTGCTGGCGCAGGCCCGCCGATTCGGACGAGTGGCACGCTCCGCACAGGCGGCGCTGCTCGGCGCCGCGCGGCGGCGGCGCGCCCGGCGCGTGGGGGTCATGGCACATCGTGCATTCCATCACGTCGCGATCGGCCATGACCGGCGTGCGACGCCCGGCCGCCCGCGGATCGCGGGCCCGCAGGATCGGAGGGTCGGTGCGACCCAGCGCGTGGTCGTCCCGCAGGTCCGGTCCCACGAATCGGCCCCGCCGCACCTGCACCACCGTTCCCCCCAGTTGCCGCCGCCTGGTCTGCTCGCTCCAGTGGCAGCGCAGGCAGCTGGCGGTGGCGCCTCGGGTGCCGGGCGCCTGCGTCTCCAGCCAGACCCCCACGTCCCCGCCCGGGCCTTCCACGCGCAGGGTAAAGGGGCTGCGGGACTCCGTATGCGGACGATGGCAGGCATCGCACGTCGGTTGTCCGGCGAAGACGTCGGCGTGCTGCCAATTGTCGGGGCGCTGCTGCGCCGTCGCCCACCCCGCGACCAGCCCGAGCAGCATGAGCGCGCCGCCAGCCCGCGTCATCGCGTGTCCCTTCCGGGTGGCCAGCAAGACGCACACGAGATCATTGCGCGCCCGACGCCAGCGGCCGCAGGAAGCCGTACACGTTGATCTTCCACGGCCCGAACTGGTTGGTCACGAGAATCAGGTACTCGAGATCGTAGCCGGGCGCGACATACTGGCGGAAGTAATCGAGGTGCTCGTAGTCGATCACCACCTTGACGGGCAGCACCATCGCGCCCGGTTGCTCCCCCGGTCCGCCGAAGAACATGCGCAGCCGGCCGTCGGCGCCGAACACCTGGACGTTGTCGAACCCGCCGTCCACCACGTAGATCAGGCTGTCGCGCGCCACGGCGATGCCCTTGGGCCGCTGGAACGTCGAGGGGCCCAGACCGGGCCGCCCGATCGTCTGCGTCCACGTCCCGTCTGTGGTGTACACGAGCACCTGCGCCTTGAGCATGTCGCTCGCGTACACGCGGTCGCCCGTGACGAACAGGTTGGTGGGAGCGGCCAGGCCGGCGGAATCCTCGGCCGGCACGTCCGGGAATCCGAACAGGGGCTGCCGGGTCCGCCGGTCGTACACGCGGATCTTGTGCGTCCCCGCCAGGTGGGACACGTAGATCCGGTCGCCGGCCACGAATACGTCCACGGGGTTGCCGTCATCCTCCGTCCCGAACCGGGCGACGAAGGCGCCGGCAGAATCGTATACCAAGACCTGCTTGGTCCCGGTGTCCGCGACGTAGAGGGTGCCGTCGCCGTCCACGAAGCAGTTGGTGGCCCGGCGCATCGCGTGCGGATCCTTGGGCTGGAAGAACGTGATCTCGCGCTTCGGCAGATCCAGCACGTCCACGCCAAAGATGTCCTGATCGCACACGTAGATCTTGCCGCCGTGCAGCGCGAGCCCGTAGGGCTTGGCGATGACCTTCTGCTGGTCGCTCGCCCCCACGACGCGATCGAGCACGGACCGGCGGCGGCCCAGATCGGCTTCGCTCGTGATGAACGTGAGGAACTGAACCCGGGGGGTGTCCGGCGGGGGCGGGTAGAACACGGGCGCCGGGGCCAGGTTGGCACCCTTCCCGGCACAGGCCAGCGTTCCCATCAGGACAAGCGGCCAGCTCCGCAGCCACACCATGCCGTGCCTCATCGACGTACGCTCCCGCAATCTCGCTCACGGTGACAAACGGGGCGGCGCCACCCGGCGACCGCCCCGTAAGGTACTGCTACCGTCCTGCACCTACGTAGCGCGCACTGCACCTACCCACTACTTGATGTGGCACACCTGGCACCGCGACCGGTACGTCGTGGTGTTGTAGCTGCGGAAGAACAGCCCGCTCGCGCCCGGCAGATGCGGGTCATGGCACGAGCCGCACTCCACCTGGTCCTTGCCAGGCCCGTAGAG
Organism: Gemmatimonadales bacterium; assembly: GCA_041580775.1. GTDB lineage: Bacteria > Gemmatimonadota > Gemmatimonadetes > Gemmatimonadales > GWC2-71-9 > JAOTWJ01. Next base: position 1,049 of record JBFGDF010000075.1, on the reverse strand, counting down.
CGGGAACTTCTCCGCTCCCACCAGCGACTTGGCCCGCAGGCCGGGGTCCGCGGTCTCGTTGTAGGTGATGCTGATCGGGTGGTCGTCGGCGATGTTCGTGCCGATGAGTCCGTCACCGCCCGTGATCAGCACGGGGCCGGTGACCGTGCCACCGGTGGCGATGACTCCGCGCACCGAGTTGACGGCTACCGTGCCGTCATGGCAACTCAGACACGCGCGCGACACGCCCACGGGCTGCTGCGGCACCGCGTTCATCGTGGCGCTGCTGTACAGCGTGTACGTGGCCGTGCTCAGCGTGTGGACCCAGAGCGGCGCATCAGTGGCGATGGCGTTGTGCGCGGCGTGGCACGTGCCGCACACGTTCGACGTGCGCGTTTGAAACGCGTAGTTGGCGTTGGGCCCGCTCAGCACCGTGAAATCGTGCGCACTCCCCACGATCTGCGCCGACGCGGAGCCCGCGAACAGCGCCAGCGCGCCGAGCGCGCCGGCGACCTTCCAGTGTCGCTTCATGTCCCCCCCGTCCCTCCGTGACTCCCGTAGTTGTCCGTGGCTCCCACAGCCTTGAGAATGGACTCAGGCCCCCGTACCTGGGGGAATCCCCGATCCACGTGCGGGGAAAAGTACGGATCCGTGCGTGAAGCTCCGCTAAACTCAGTGTGAGGAGGCGCACAGAAACGACGATTCCCGATCGTTCGTTTCGGGTGGGAAAACGCGTCGTGGCGCAACAACGTGTCCTCAGCGCACCGTGGCGCTGCGGCGGCACTCGTCGCGTGTGTCCGGCGGGCGACGGGGTAAGCGCTTCTTCACCCGCGTTTCAGGAATCCTGACGCGACGACCGACCTATCTTTGACTCCGTACGTCCGGCAACCGGCGCCAAGGGGCAGCAATGCAGACGGTTTCCATCGGATTGCGGCGCGCCCGCGTCGCGCTCGCGGCAACGGGCCTGCTCGGCGTCGCCTGCGCGCAGGCGGCCGCCGTGCTGTTCGACATCCCCGAGCCGGCGCCCACCGCGCCGGCGGATACCGTGCGGCCCGCGGCCGTGATCGCGG
>JBFGDF010000074.1:0-14938 GCA_041580775.1 Gemmatimonadales bacterium | reverse complement strand
GACGGCTCGGTGCTCAATGACGTGGGCGGCTTTCTGAATCAGCCGGATACGAAGACCGGTGACGGCATCCTCCGCCATGTGCTGGGCGACCGGCGCCAGGCCGCGGAGGCGGGCATCAGTCAGGTGTCCGGCCTCGACGCGGGCGCGGCCGCGACGTTGCTGGCCACGCTGGCGCCCGTGGTCATGGGCGCCTTGGGTCGCCAGCAGCGTCAGCAGGGACTGGACACGTCCGCCCTCGCCCAGATGCTTCAGGGCGAGCGCCAGCAGGCGGCCAACGCGCCTGGTCTCAGCGGGCTCGCCGGGTTGCTGGATGCCGACAGGGACGGCCAGATCGTGGACGACCTGGCCAAGCTGGGCGGGAAGATGCTCGGCGGCCTGTTTGGCAAGCGGTCGGGCTGACCGCGATCACGGGAGGGCGGGACGGTCTCGCCCTCCGTTTGGACTTGCAGAAAGGACGAGCAGCGATGGGTGTGTTTGATTTCGTGAAAGACGCGGGCCAGAAGCTCGGGTTCGGGAAGGGTGACAAGGAGGCCCAGGAGACGGAGCGCGCGCAGGAAGCCGTGATGGGCGGCAAGCTGCGCCGCCATCTGCAGGGACTCGGCCTCAAGATCGAGAAGGTCAACGTGACGTTCGACGACGGGGTGGCCACGGTCACCGGCAAGGCGGCGTCGCAGGCCGAGAAGGAAAAGGCGATTCTCGCGCTCGGCAACACGCAGGGCGTTTCGCGCGTCGTCGATGAGATGACCGTCGGCGCGCCCGAACCCGAGGGCAAGTTCTACACGGTCGTCAAGGGCGACTCGCTCTCGAAGATCGCCAAGGCGCAGTACGGGGATGCCATGAAGTACCCCGTGATCTTCGAGGCGAACAAGCCGATGCTCACCGACCCGAACAAGATCTATCCCGGTCAGGTGCTGCGGATCCCGCCTCTCAAGTAGCGGCCGCGCATCGCCGTGGCGTGCCGTACGTCGAGGGGCCGCGCCCGGCAGGGTGCGGCCCCTCGGCCTGCTGGCGTGTGACCCCAGCCGTCACTTGCGCAGGAACGCCTCGACCGCGCGGCGGAAGTCCGGGGTGGTGCGGGCGACGGCGTTCACTTCTGCACCGAGGCGGATGCCGTCCGCGAAGCTGCGCCCGTCGAGCTCGTAGAGCTGCCGCTTGATCAGGGCCAGGGTGGAGGCGCTCTGGGCGGCCAGCGCTTCCACGATGTCGCCGACGTCGTTCTCGAACCGGTCGGCGCCCAGCACCCGGGACACGAGTCCGAGGGCACACGCCTGGTCGGCGGTCAGGAGTCGCCCCGTGGCGACCAGATCGAACGCGGCCTTCTCCCCGGTGACGCGCCGCAGCATCGCCATCACCATGGCCGGGACGAACCCCCGCCGGACCTCCGGGTAACCGAACTGGGCATCGGTCCGGGCCAGGACGAGATCGCAGGCGGTGGCGAGGCCGCACCCACCGGCGAGGGCGCGCCCGTGCACGACGGCCACCACCGGCTTGGGCAGCGCCCGCATCCGCAGGAAGACGTCCCCCAGGCGCGCGGCGCTCCGGGCATTCTCCTCCATGGTCCGGTTCACGGAGCCGAGCAGCTCGGCGAGATCGGCGCCGGCGCAGAAATCCGGACCGGAGCCGCGCAGGACCACGACCCGCACGGCGGCATCCAGCTCCGCGTGCTCGAGCGCGGTCAGCAGTGCCTCGACCATCGCGGTGTCGACGGCGTTGCGCTTGTCGGGACGGTTCAGCGTCAGCGTGATGATGCCGTCCGCGAGGGCGACGAGCAGCGGGTCACCGGACATCGAGATCCTCGGGCACCCTGATCTCCAGGCGCAGCAACGCCGTGGAGAGGACCTTCCCCTGCGCGTCGGTCTTGAGCGATAGGGTACCCCCGCCGCCCAGTGCGCCATGCAGCAGGAAGTTGAGCGCGCGGAGATTGGGCAGCTCGAACCGCTCCACCGGCCCGCGGATCAATCCCTTGAAGTGGCGCGCGACGCGCGCGGCCGTCACCTCACGCCGCAGCACCTCGTAGTACTCCGGCCGGAGCGCGATCAGGCCGACGTTGGCCGTGTCGCCCTTGTCGCCGCTGCGGGCGTGCGCCAGATGCCGCAGCTGCACCGCCACGCGCCGCGCGCGAGGGCGACGTCGCTTCAGCGACATCGCGCCGTCCCGGGTTTCGGCTGGTCCGCTCGCGTCCTGTTCATGCGCGCAGAATCTCGACCCGTGGCGTGACTTCCGCTTTCGGAATCAGCGCCGGCCAGTAGGCGACGATCTCCTCGACCTTGGGGCGCCCGCCGGCGAACCCGGTGACGCTCGGGGGGCCGTTGAGCACGAGCGGCGCCACTTCGCGCGTGAACCGTTCCACCGAGCCGCGCTCCCGCGCGCGAACGCCGATCCGGAGCTGCACCTCCGGCAGATCGGCGTGCGGGGCCCCGGCCAGCCGTCCGTGCGTGGCATTCACCCCCACGAACTCGGTCAGCACTTCCTCGAACTCCGCCCCGAGGCGCGCAAGGCGGGCCCGCAGGATGCGGTCGGCTGCCTGGGCCTTGGCCATGGCATCCGGCCAGGCGTAGACCAGGGTGCCCACCGCCTTGTAGCCGTAGAAGTAGGAGACGGACACCTTGAGAAACTCGGTCGGTGGCCGACCGCGTACGCCACGGACCGTCACGCGGTCGGGGCCGTCCTGGGCGAGCTGGACCGTCGTGAAGTCGGCGACGACGTCGGGTGTGATGTAGTTCGTCGGGTCCCCCATCTCGTACACGAGCTGCTCGGTGACCGACGCGACCGACACGCGTCCCCCCGTACCGGGGTGCTTCCCCACGGCAAACGCGCCGTCGGCGGTGACGTCGATGATGGGATAGCCGGGATCGTCCATGCGCGGGAGGCGCTGCCAGTCGACCAGGCAATTGCCCCCCGTGCACTGCGCGCCGCACTCGATGATGTGGCCCGCCACGGTGCCGGCCGCCAGCCGGTCCCAGGCGTCGGGCGCCCAGCCGAACTCGTGGATCATCGGTCCCAGGGTGAGTCCCGTGTCGGTCACGCGGCCTGTGATGACGATGTCCGCCCCGCGCGCCAGGGCCTGCACGATCGGGCGGGCGCCGAGATAGGCGTTCGCCGAGAGCACGTGCGCGCGCACGGTTGCCAACGGCTCGCCCGTTTCCATGTTCGCCAGGGGGTGCCCGGCCTCCAGCAGAGCGTCGAGGCGGTCCAGCAGGTCGTCGCCGGTGACGATGGCGATGCGGACCTTGCCGGCGAGCCCGCGGGCCCGCGCGGTCTCGAGAACGGCCTCGGCGCAGGCCCGCGGGTTGACGCCGCCGGCGTTGGCCGTCACCCGGATGCGCTTGCGGACGAGGTCGGGCAGCAATCGTTCCATCAGCGGCACGAAGTCGCGCGCGTACCCGAGCGACGGATCGCGGGAGCGCTGTTTCTGCATGATGGACATCGTGACTTCGGCGAGGTAGTCCATCATCAGGTAGTCGAGCGGACCACCCTCCACCTGGCGCACCGGCGCCTCCAGCCAGTCGCCCCAGAACCCCTGCCCCGAACCGATGCGCACGGAGTGGCTCACGGCGTACCGCCGGGCGTGCGCGGGTCGCGCGGAAGCACGAGACGGCGGACCGTGGCGGGCGCGCCGGTCGGTGTGACGCGGACTTCGATCACGGGCCGGAGGCCGCCTGCCGGAGGCGCCGGCATCGTGAACATCCACGGCACCACGACCTCGCTTTCGGCCGGGAGTGTCACGCGATGCGCCATGGCGGGAGGGGCGTCGGGGTCGGTGAGCGACGTGATCCTGACGCTCGCCGTCCAGCGTGTCGTGTCGCCCGCCAAGGCAAAGGCGGGGACCAGCTCGAGGTCGAGTGGCGTAGCCGGGAGGCTGTCCGCCGAGAGTCGATAGCGGCCCGTGGCATAATTGAGGGGCTTTTCGCTCACCAGCCGACCGTCGGGATCCCACAGCGAGACGGCGAAGTCGGTAAGGCGGGGCCAGACGGCGCGGGTGACCTCGACGTCGATCTCGAGGTCCGCTGCCCACGGCTCGCGCGAGACCCCGATCACTTGTCGGACCGTGCCGCGGCCGCCGACCTGCCACTGGGCCTGCGCGCCGACGACCCTCGCCGTGACCGCGGCGTCTCGCGGGGCCGTGCCCCGGTTGCGCAGCGTGATCGCGTGCGGCGTCACGGCCGTGATGACCACGGGCGGGAGCACGGCTTCGAAATCCACCGTGACCCCCGCCGTGGGAGGCGCCACGACGACGGCTTCCCAGACACCCGCCGCGAGATCCTCGCTCGGAACGACGATGTGCCCGTCGACCCCGTACTGCCCCCCTACTTCGAGGGAGGCCTGCGTGCGGGCCGGCTGCCCGGTCGGTTCGAAGAGGTAGAGGGACGCCGCGCGATCGGGGTCGCGCGTCGTGAGCCGCAGCACGAGCGCGCCCGCGTCCTCGGGTACCCGGAGGTACAGCGAGACGGCGCCTCCGGCGGGGATGGACCGCCGTGTCGTGAGTGGCGCCGCGAGCTCGTAAGGCACGACAATGGTGTTGACGAGGCCGAAGACGGCACCGCCCACGGTGTCCGTCGCGGGCCGGGCCCATACCGTTCCCACGTAGCGCCCGGGCGCCTGCAGCGCCCCGGCGTCGTAGCGCACCGTGACGGTTGCCGGCGCCCCGTCGAAGTCCACCGCCTCCGGCGCGGCGAGCCACGGCGCGTCGGGCCGGAGCAACACGCGGGCGAACGGCTGACCGGCGACCGACTCGACCGTGAAGCGCTGCAGCGTGTCGCCCGGTGTCGCGAGTCCGCTGCGCCGAAACGCCGCGGTCCAGCCCGTATTGCCGCCGTCGGGTTGCGCGCGGATCCGGAACCGGCCCGCGCGGTGCGCGGCCGCGAGCCACCGGGACGCCGCGCCGACGTTGGGCACGCCCGTCCCCTGATCGATGGTAGACGCGCCCGCCAGTGGCGAGGCGGTCGCACGCAACGCTTGCGTCACGTCCGCCGCCGATCGTGGCTGCCCCGCCGTCTGGAGGACGGCGGACTGGAGCAGTGCCGCGAGGCCGCTGAGATGCGGCGCCGCCATGCTGGTGCCCCCGGAGACCTCCTGGCCGGCGTGCCAGGGCGGCACGTTCGAAAAGGCGACGCCCGGTACGCAGAGGTCGGGCTTGTGCACGACGCCGCCGCGACCGCTCCACCAGCCGAGCACGTCCGGCGGCGGACGACGGCCGGCCGTCGGGCCCTCGGCGAACACGCCTGGAAACAGGGCGCAGGCGGACAGCGCAAACTCCGCCGATCCGGGGAACCCCACGCTCGCGAGTCCGGGCCCGTCGTTGCCGGCGCTGATGACGAAGAGCACGCTCGGATGCGCGAGCGCGAACGCGTCGACGAGGGAATCGATCACGGCGGGGCCCACCGACGTCTCGTTGCCCACGCCAAAACTCAGGTTGAGCACGAGCGGCATCCGTCGGCGGGCGGCGTACGCCGCCGCGTATTCCATGGCGCGCAGCATGCTGCCCGACACCGAGACCCCGCCGCGCGCGTTGTCGGCGATCTTGAGCCCGAGCAGCTGGGCGCCCGGCGCGACGCCGTCGAAGCCCGTCACGCCGAACAGGGCGTGCCCGGCGGCGATCCCCGCTACATGGGTGCCATGCCCCGAGTTGTCGAAGAACAGGTCGAGCGTGGGTTCCTCCACGCTCGGGCCGAAATTGGCCGCGAGGGTCAGCGGGCCATAGGAGAGTGTTTCGGCGGCCACCGCGTAGTCGTGCACGGCCCGCTCACCGAGCAGCGATCCGTCCCCGTCGGTATCCGCCATGAGGAACCACCCACCCCGACCGCGGGCGACGACGAGCGGCAACGCATCGTCGCGGTCGCCGTCACCGTTCACGTCGGCGGCCGGCAGGGCCCCGAGCTGGCGCTCCACGAGCACGCCCCCGTAATAGGGCGGCAGCGCGAGTCGCACGACCCGGCCGAAGTCGCGCAAGCGCTGCCCGCCGACGGTCACGCCGTCCGGCGCGTGCTCGATCCGTTGGAGTATGATCCGGCCTTCCCCGGAGAAGTCCCGCAGATCCAGGAGCTTCGGGTCTCCGGTGGTGGTGCGCTGCAGGCCGGGCACGCCGGCATCGATGCCGCTGTCGAGAATGCCGATCAGCACCCCGCGTCCGTCATGCGTGGGATGGCCCGCGATGAACTGCTCGGCTCCCGTGGAGCGGCGCGGCAGCAGGCCCAACAGCATGGCGGCCTGTGGCGGCAACAGCGGTTCTTTCGCGGTGGCGGCGGTCGCCGTGTGGTCTGCCGCGGTGAGCTGCGGCTCGATCGCGGGTGTTGGGGAGGGCCCGGTGGCGCATCCCACGCCGAGGATGGTCGCGGCGCCCAGCAGGGCCCGCCGGGCCGGCATCAGGGAAGCTCCGGCAGGACGAACGCGCCCAGGTGGGGGCCGGTGTGCGTGGAGCAGACGCGCAGCGCGAAGGCGAGGACGTCGCGGGTGTCTTCCGGGGCCACGAGCCCATCCACGTAGCCGCGCGCGGCCGCGAACTTCGCGTCGAGCTGGTGCTCGTAGTCGGCTCGCATCTGGTCCACCGCGTCGGCGGAGGCCGGATCGTCGATCTTGGCGCCGTAGACGGCTTGCACCGCCGATTCGCCTTCCATCACCCCCATCCGTCCCGTGGGCCACGAGAAGATGAAGTCGGGATCGAACCCTTGGCCCGCCATCGCGTAGTAGCCCGCCCCCGACGCGTGATTGACCGTAAGCACGATCTTCGGCACAAGGGTCGTCGCCATCGCCTCGACAAACCGGGCCCCCGCGCGGATGATGCCCGAGTGCTCCGCCTCGGGCCCCACCATGAAGCCGCTCACGTCCTGCACGAACAGGATCGGGAATCCCTCGCGGCTCGCGTTCTCGATGAAGTACGCGACCTTCTCGGCACTCTCGGTGTACACGATGCCGCCGAACCGCGGGCGCTCCGCCGGCGTCCGTCCCTTGACGATGCCGCGCTGATTGGTGATGACGGCCACCGGGTAGCCCTCGATCGCGCCATGCCCGCAGATCATCTCCGCGGCAATGTCCGGCTGGAACTCGTCGAGGATGCCGTCGTCCAGCAGGCACGCCAGGACCTGCCGCATGTCGTACGCCATGCGGTGATCGTGCGGCAGCAGCTCGTAGAGGGCGGCCGGTGGCTGGCCGGCCGGCCGGTCGGGCGCTTCCCGCCGGGGCACGGCGGCCGGCGTCGGGAGCGGGAGCCGGCCCACGTACTCGCGGATCCGCTCCAGGCAGGCGTCATCGTCGGGTGCCCGGTAGTGCGCGACCGCGCTCACCGCCGTGTGGGTGACGGCGCCTCCCAGATGTTCGCCGTCCACGGTCTGCCCGGTCGCCCCCTTGACCAGGTTGGGGCCGCCAAGGCCCATGAACGACGTGCCCTCGACCATGTAGATCACGTCCGACAGCGCCGGCAGGTACGCCCCCCCCGCAACGCACTGCCCCATGACCGCCGAGATCTGCGGTATACGCAGGTAGCGGCGCATGATCGAGTTGTAGTAGAAGATCCGCGCCGCGCCGTACTGGCCGGGGAACACGCCATCCTGGTATGGCAGATTCACGCCGGCGGAATCCACGAGGTAGATGATCGGGATCCGCTGGCGCATGGCGATCTCCTGCGCCCGCAGGATCTTCTTGATCGTCTCGGGCCACCACGATCCGGCCTTCACCGTCGCGTCATTGGCGACGATGACCGCCTCGCGGCCGCTCACCACCCCGACGCCGGTCACCACACCGGCTGCCGGTGCCTGGCCGTCGTACCGGTCGTAGGCGACCAGCAGGCCGATCTCGAGCCAGGGCGTGTCGGCATCCCGCAGCCGCGCGACGCGCTCGCGGGCCGTGCGTTTGCCCTGGTCGTGCTGCTTGCGGATCTTGTCGGGCCCGCCGCCCTGTTCCAGGCGCGTGGCAAGCTCGCGGAACTCGGCGGTGAGCTCGCGCAGGCGGTTCTGCGACATGGTGCGGCCGGAGCGCGCCGTCACCGGCGCCGGTTGTCGACGGCGCCGGTGATGTAGGCGATGATGTCGCCCGTCGGAGTGCCGGGCCCGAACACCTTCGCGACGCCCTGGGCCTCGAGCGCCTCGACGTCCTCCTGCGGGATGATGCCGCCCCCGACCACCAGCACGTCGTCCCGGCCTTCGTCACGGAGCAGCTGCCGGACGCGCGGGATCAGGGTCATGTGGGCCCCGGACAGGATGGACAACCCCACGACGTCCACGTCCTCCTGAACAGCGGCGGTGGCGATCATCTCGGGGGTTTGATGCAGGCCGGTGTAGATGACTTCCATGCCGGCGTCCCGCAACGCGGCAGCCACGACCTTGGCACCGCGGTCGTGACCGTCGAGGCCGGGCTTGGCGACCAGCACCCGCACCGGTCGCCGCTTCGCGCTGCTCATGGTGCGCGCAACCTATCGCGGGCCTGCAGGCCAGACAAGCGGCTCACGCGATCTTGAAGCGCAGGAGACACGCCAGCCCGCCGACCCGCGCGCGGGCGTCGGGATCCTCCACCACGTCCACGTGGCAGCCCTGCCGCAGGGCCTCTTCGATGGCTTCGTCGATCACGTCCGGCACGGCCTCGGGGGGACCGTCGGCGTTGCAGCCGTTGGCGGTGACGGAGAGCCGCCCGCTCGCCGCGCACCGGAAGCCCGCGCGTTCGGTGGTCGAATCCACCAGGAGGGTGCGGACCTGCCCGCGATTGAGCGCCTCCAGCGTGGCGGTCATCCCGGTCAGCGCCCACCCGGTGCCCAACCCCTCGGCGAGCTCGGCCACATGGCGGCGTTCCCACTCGCGCTCCCGCTCCCGCCGCACCTCGAGCACGGCGTCGAGTACGTCCGCCGGCGTGACCGTCTTGGGATTGAGCTTGGTCGTGCCGAGGACGGCCTCGGCGACGTAGGGATGGAGGTGGGCCTGCACCGCGGCGACGTCCGCACCGGTGCCGGCCAGAACGATGCCGCGGACCGGCGACTCCCGCATCGCCCCGAACAGGCGTTGGGCGATCTGCGCGTAGTGCCGTTGCTTCTCCTCGCGGATCCGCTGATTGAAATTGTGCTCACCCGGTGACGACGCCCGGACGCCGCGCTCCGCCCGCGGGCCGTGGAATCGTCCCGCGCGGGTCGTATCGTCCGCCGCCAGGCTCGGCTGTTCCTCCACGCCCGCCGGCGTCACCGCAAAGAACCGTGCGTTGGTCCGGTCGTAGGCAACGCACAGGACGCGGCCGAACTCGCTCTCTAGGGCGGCCAGCTCGCGCACGAGCGGCGACCGATCGACTACGAGGCGCGAGCGGAAGACGACCGGCAACGGCACCGCCTCGAACAGGTCCAAGGGCTCGCAGGCGAAGATAGCGATGCCCCGCCCGGTCGGCAGGTTGGTCGGCTGGGCCAGATACCCGCGAATCCGCTCGAGGTCGCGCTCCACGACGGTCCGGGCGGCGCGCGCGAGCCCGCGGGCCTCGAGACCCTCGACGAGGCCCTTGATGCGGTTCTTGACCTTGATCTGGTACTTGCCACGGCCGCGGTCCCGGGGCTCCAGCTTCAGGTAGCACGACACGACCCAGTGTTCGGTCGGCTCCATCGCCGTCAGGCGGTCGATCAGCGGCGCCAACGTACTCGCGCGGCTCTGCCGATGCTCCTCGACCGTTGCCTGCTCCCGCCCCGCCGTGCGCCTAGAAAAAGACCGGTTCGCGGTAGGCACCGTAGACCTCCTCCAATGCATGCCGAATCTCGAACAGCGTGCAGTACGCCCGCGCGCAGTCGAGCATCGGTGGAATGACGTTTTCCTCGCGCTCCGCGGCTGCCCGCAGGGCGGCGAGCGTTGTCTGGACCCGCGTGTCGTCGCGCCGGGCGCGCAACTCGGCCAGGCGGCGGCGCTGCGTCTCGTCTGCGGATTTCGTGACCCGCAGAACCTCGAGCTCCGGCTCGTCCTCAGTGACGAACGCGTTCACGCCCACGAGCACACGCCGCTTCTGCTCGACTTCGTGCTGGAAGCGGCGCGCGCTTTGGGCGATCTGCTGCTGAAACCACCCCGCCTCAATCCCGCGCCGGACGCCTCCCACCTGCTCGATCTCGCCGAACAGGGCTTCCGCCTCGCGCTCCATCTGGTCGGTCAGCGCCTCGACGTAGTACGAACCGCCCAGCGGGTCGATCACGTTGGGCACGCCGGTTTCATGGGCGAGGATCTGCTGGGTGCGCAGGGCCAGCCGCACGGAGTCTTCGGTCGGGAGGGCGTACGTCTCGTCGAGCGAGTTGGTGTGGAGCGACTGGGTCCCGGCGAGCACCGCGGCCAGGGCCTGGTAGGCGACCCGCACCACGTTGTTCATCGGCTGCTGCGCCATGAGCGAGACGCCGGCCGTCTGGCAGTGGAACCGCATCGTCCAGGACCGCGGATCCGTGGCGCCGTAGCGCTCGCGCAGGTGGCGCGCCCAAATGCGGCGGGCCGCCCGCATCTTGGCGATCTCCTCGAAAAAGTCGTTGTGTACATCCCAGAAGAACGACAGCCGGGGCGCAAAAGTATCGACGTCGAGTCCGCGCGCGATGCCCCGCTCCACGTACGCGAAGCCGTTGGCGAGCGTGAACGCCAGCTCCTGGACCGCCGTGGCTCCCGCTTCGCGAATGTGATAGCCGCTGATGGAAATCGTGTTCCACTGCGGGGTGTGCTCGGCCGCCCACTCGAACATGTCGACGATGATCTTGAGCGACGGCTCGACCGGGTACACCCACGCGTGCTGCGCCATGTACTCCTTCAGGATGTCGTTCTGCACCGTGCCCCGCAACGCGCGGATGTCCACGCCCTGCCGCTCCGCAGCAGCCACGTAGAAGCAGAACAGCATCGCCGCCGGGCCGTTGATCGTCATGGACGTGGAGACCCGCTCCATCGGAATTCCGTCGTACAGGGTCTCCATGTCGGCCAGCGAAGACACCGCCACGCCGCACATCCCCACCTCCCCTTCGGAGCGGGGGTGGTCGGAGTCATAGCCCATCAACGTGGGGAAATCGAAGGCGATCGACAGTCCGGTCTGGCCGTGCTCGAGCAGGAACTTGAACCGCCGGTTCGTGTCGGCGGCCGTGCCGAACCCGGCGAACTGCCGCATGGTCCACAGTCGCCCGCGGTACATGGTCGGATGGATCCCGCGCGTGAACGGGTACTCCCCGGGATCCCCCAGCTGGTGGTCGTAATCCTGGTTGTGCACGGCCTCCGGGCCGTACAGCGGCTCGACCGGCGTGGAACTCTGGGTGACGAACTCCACGTCCCGTTTCGTGCCCGCCTCATAGGCGGCTCGCCACGCTCGATGACCGTCACGCATGCCCATTCCCCATCTCCTTCTTCACGCCGGCGAGGATCTCATGAGCCAGCTGGTAGGGGTTGACCCGGTCCCCGGCCACCCGCTCGAGCCCGGCGCGGAGCGCGGCCTCGCCACCGCCCTCCTCCCAGACCAGCGAGCGGACGCCGCGATCCACCACCTCGCGCGTGTGCCGCACGAGCCGCTCCCGCCGCCGGCGGGCCAGCTCGCCGCTCCGCCGCAGGTACTCGGCGTGCCGCTCGATCGCGTCGACGAGCGTGTCGATCCCTTCGTTGCGGATCGCGGAAACCGCCAGCGCCGGCGGTTCCCACAGCGGCCCTGGCTCTCCCGCGCCCCCCCCGGCGGTCGTCGAACCGCCCGCCCGCTCGCCCGCCGAACCGCCGGGGACCGGCGGGGGGCGGTGGTGCGGGGCGACGTGCCGAAACGCGTTCCCGCGCCGGATTCCCAGCATCACGTCGATCTCGGTGCGCAGCCGATCGGCCCCCGGCCGGTCGGCCTTGTTGATCACGAACAGATCGGCGATCTCCATCACGCCGGCCTTCAGGACCTGGATGCCATCCCCGGACTCGGGCACCAGCACGAGCACCGCGGTGTCCGCCGTGGCCGCGATCGTCAACTCGGATTGGCCGACGCCCACTGTCTCGATCACGATGCGCTCGAACCCGAAGGCGTCGAGCACGTCGCACACTTCCCGCGTGGTCGTCGCCACGCCGCCCAGCTCACCGCGGGTCGCCATCGACCGGATGTAGACGTTGGGGTCGAGCGCCACCGACTCCATGCGAATGCGGTCCCCGAGCAGCGCCCCCCCGGTGAACGGACTCGTGGGATCGACGGCGACCACCGCCACGGTACTCCCCCCCGAGCGATAGGCCTGGATCAGCCGCTCGGTGATCGTCGACTTCCCCGCCCCGGGCGGGCCGGTGATCCCGATGCGATGCGCCCGTCCGACCTTCGGGTGCAGCGCGGACAGCAGCGCTTCGTACCCCTCCCGCCCGTTCTCCACCAGGGAAATGGCCCGGGCGAGGGCCGGCATCCGGCGTGCCTCGATCCCGGCCAGAAGGTCGGCGGTGGTCATACCGAAAGGTCACGACCGCCTGCGGGTTCCCGCAAGGCGACGGTCATCCGACCAGCACCCAGGTACCGAGTCCCAAGAGAAACAGGAACCCGAACACGTCGGTGAACGTCGTCACGAAGATCGAGCTCGCCACGGCGGGGTCCGCTCCGATGCGGCCCAGCACGATCGGCACCAACGATCCCGCAATGCCCGCGATGATGACGTTCCCCCACATCGCGAGGGTGACGACTACGCCCAGCAGCCAGCTCGGTCCCATCAGCGCGGCCACGGCCCCGACCACCACGCCGGTCGCGAGCCCGTTGATCAGCCCGACGGTGAGCTCCTTCCGGACGACCGTGAAGGCCCGGTCCGCCGGAATGAGCCCGAGGGCGATCCGGCGCACGGTGACCGCCAGGGTCTGCGTCCCGGCGTTTCCGCCCATCCCCGCGATGATCGGCATCCAGACGGCGAGGGCGATGACCCGACTGATGGTCTCCTGGAACAGGAAGACCACGGACGCGGCCAGGAAGGCGGTGAGCAGATTGACGTAGAGCCAAGGCAGTCGGCTGCGCACGGCGGTGGTCCAGGGGGCCGCCAGGTCCTCCGGGCCCGGCACGCCGCCGAACTTGAGCAGGTCTTCCGTCGTTTCCGCCTCCACCACGTCGATCACGTCGTCGAACGTGACGCGGCCGAGCAGTCGCCCGAGCGCGTCGACGACGGGGACGGCGGCGACGTTGTAGCGGGCCATGACGCGGGCGACTTCCTCCTGGTCGGTCTCCGGCGAGACGGCGGCGTCCGGCGCCTCCATGACGTCGCGCACCGGGCGGTCCGGGCGCGCGATCACGAGCTTCTGGAGCGGCAGCACGCCGGTGAGGCGGCCGTCCGCTTCCACGCAGTACACCTGGAAGAGATCGTCGACTTCCTCCGCCTGCGCTCGCACTGCCGCGAGCGCTTCCCCGATCGTCAGGTCAGCCGGCACCGAGACCAGCGCCGTCGTCATGCGGCCGCCGGCCGTCTCCTCATCGTAGGCGAGGAGCCGCTCGAGGTCGGCCCGGTCGGCGACGGCCGCCAGGACCCGCTGGGCGGTCGCCGGTGGCAGCTCGGCGATCAGGTCAACAGCGTCGTCGTCGTCCAGCTCCTCGACGATGTCGGCCGCCTGCTCAGGCCGGAGCTGCGCCAGCAGCGCCTCCGGGTGTTCCTCGTGCTCCATCTCCGCCAGGGCTTCGGAGATGAGCGCCGGCGGCAACGCCTGCACCAGGCGCAGCTGGACCTCGGCGTCGAGCTGGGCGAGCACATCGGAGAGGTCGGAGGCGTGCACCTGCCGGGCGTAGCGCAGCAGACCCGTGACGTCTCCGGCCTCCGCGAGGCGACGCATCTCCTCGTGGAGCCCCGGAGGAACCGTCACGTCGTGCGCTCGCGGAACAAATCGTCCAGATCGAGACCGCGCCGCAGGATGGGCGTATCGCCGCCCACCGGCGAGACCGAACCAGCCGAGATCACGAATTTCATCGCTTCCTCGATGGACACGTCCGTGTTCACGACCCGGTCCTTGGGTACCACCAGGAGGAAACCCGACGTGGGGTTCGGCGTCGTCGGCACGAACACGTTGATGCAGGGGACCCCGATGAGCTGGGACATGACGGGCGCGTGCTCGTTCGTGACGAACGCCACCGCCCACATCCCCTCGGTGGGGTACGGGACCAGCACCGTGCGCTTGAACACGCGCGACTTGTCACTGACGATGCTCTGGACGATCTGACTCGCGGCGTTGTACAGCCGGCCGGCGACGGGGAACCGCACGAGGGCCTGGTTCCAGGTTCCGAGGAGCCGCCGCCCGACCGCGCGATGGACAATCCAGCCCACGACGAGCACCACGAGGCCAAGGAGCAGGAACCCGAGCCCCGGCACCCGGAAGCCAAGCGCCGCCTGCAGCGGCTCGCCGAGGATCGCATCGACCGTTTCGAAGATCCACCGCAGCACCAGGACGGTGAGGCCGACGGGGGCGATGACGATGAGCCCGACGAAGAAGTAGCGGCGCAGACGCGGCAGGCGCGGGCCGGGGGTCACGGGCTGGTCCCCCGGATCGGGACGCCGCCAGCCTGGCGCACCACGACGCGCTCGACGCGTGTCGGGCTGGCGCCGAGAATGTCGAACTCGAGCCCGGCGAGGAGGATCCGGTCCCCCGCCACCGGGATGCGTCCAATCGCCGTCGCGAGGACGCCGCCGATCGTCTCCCCGCCGGGGAGCGTCGTCCCGAAGCGCGCGGCCACGTCCTGGGCGGGCACGGTGCCGTCCACCTCGAGCAGCTCGTGCTCGGGCAGCCCGACGGCGCCCGCATCCGTCTCGTCGAAGATCTCGCCCACCAGCTCCTCCAACAGGTCCTCGAGCGTCACGATGCCCGCCGTGCCACCGAACTCGTCGAGC
Organism: Gemmatimonadales bacterium; assembly: GCA_041580775.1. Lineage (GTDB taxonomy): Bacteria > Gemmatimonadota > Gemmatimonadetes > Gemmatimonadales > GWC2-71-9 > JAOTWJ01. The sequence goes on along the minus strand of JBFGDF010000074.1, from coordinate 168 downwards.
ACGACCGCGAACTGGCGGCGCTCGCGCTGCATCTCGAACAGGAGATCCGTACAGCGACGCGACTCCGGCACGGCCATGACCGGCCGGACCTGGATGGGATCCGCGGGAGCGACCTTGAGCAGGTCGAAGACGTACGCCATCCCAATGATGTGGTCGAGCGAGTCGCGG
>JBFGDF010000073.1:0-14991 GCA_041580775.1 Gemmatimonadales bacterium | reverse complement strand
GCAGGGGGCCGGGACCGCGCCGGCCCTCCCCCGGTCGGTGTGCGAATTGGGGCTCATTCCGGGGGAGCTGCTGGGGCTCGTGCCGCCGGGCCAGACGATTCCGGTGGGCAGGGGTGTCGCCTGCATCCTCACCGACCAGCCGTCCTACGTCACCCCGCTCACCTCGATGTTCCTGCACGGCGGCTGGTTCCACCTGATCGGGAACATGTGGTTCCTGTGGGTCTTCGGGAACAACATCGAGGACGCGATGGGGCACGGCCGCTTCGTGGCGTTCTACCTGCTCTGCGGCCTGCTGGCGGCGGCGGCGCAGGTGGCGGCCGAGCCCGCGTCCGCGGTGCCGATGGTGGGGGCGTCGGGCGCCATCAGCGGCGTCATGGGTGCGTACCTCGTGCTGTACCCCCGGGTGCGGGTGCACACCATCGTGTTTCTGGGGTTCTTCCTGTTTCGCTGGACCCTGCCGGCGTACGTCATGCTCCTCTACTGGATGCTGATCCAGGTGGTCGGGAGCCTGCCGGCGCTCTCGGGCGCGCAGGCCGGCGGAGGCGTGGCGTTCCTGGCGCACCTGGGCGGGTTCGTGGCGGGGGTGGCGCTGATCAAGCTGTTTGCCAAGCCCGAGTTCGTCGCGCGGCACCGGCGGCCCGCGATCGTCCCGGGGTGACCTTGGCGCCCACGGCGTCTATTCGCCTTTGGCTTCCCGCCGTTCCGCGCCGTGCTTGATGCTCTTCCCCTCGACGATGAACACGACGTCCTCGGCCACGTTGGTGGCGAGGTCCGCCACGCGTTCGAGGTTCCGGCTCACCAGGAACAGTTCCATCGCCGCCCCGATGGTCTGCGGGTCCTCCGCCATGTGCGTAATCAGGATCCGGAACATCGAGCGGTGCAGCGCGTCCACCTGATCATCCCGGCGGCAGACCGCCCGTCCGCTCTCCGCGTCGCGGCGCACGAACGCGTCGATCGACTGGGCCAGCATCTCGCGGGACACCCGGCCCATCTCCACCAGCTCGGGCTCGGGCGCGATCATCCGGTAGTCCACCAGCCGCTTGGCGCTGATCGAGATGTTGACGGCGTGGTCACCCACGCGCTCGAGGTCGTTGGAGATCTTGAGCGCCGCCAGCAGCAGGCGCAGATCGCGCGCCATGGGTTGATGCAGGGCCAGGAGATTGGTCACCGACTCCTCGAGTTCGATCTCCAGGGAATCGATCTCCTTGTCCTCCCGGATCACCCGCTCCGCGGCTTCCGGATCGCGCTCCAGCACGGCGCGCACGGCGCGCTCCACCGCGTCCTGGGCGCGGCCGGACATCTGGAGCAGCCGGTCGGTGAGTCGATTCAGCTCGTCGTCGAAGTGGCGGTGCGGTGCGCCGGTCATCCGAATCTCCCGGTGACGTAGGCCTCGGTGCGTTTCTCGCGCGGGCGCGTGAACAGCGCGTCCGAGGGTCCGAATTCGATCAACTCCCCAAGATAGAAGAACGCGGTCTCGTCGGCGATCCGCGCGGCCTGATGCAGGTTGTGGGTGACGATGATGATCGTCACCTCCCGCTTGAGATCGATGAGCAGATCCTCGATCCGCTGCGTGGCGATCGGGTCGAGCGCCGAACACGGCTCGTCGAGCAGCAGGATCTCCGGATCGTTCGCCAGCGCCCGGGCGATGCAGAGCCGCTGCTGCTGGCCTCCCGACAGCCCGGTGCCCACGTCGTCCAGCCGGTCGGCGACCTCGTCCCACAACGCGGCGCGTTTCAGCGCGTGCTCCACGATTTCCGGCAGCTGTCGCTCGTCCGCGAGTCCGTTCACGCGCGGCCCGTAGGCGACGTTGTCGAAGATGGACTTGGGGAACGGGTTGGGCTTCTGGAATACCATGCCGATGCGGCGCCGGAGGCTCACGACGTCCACGGCGGGTCCGTACACGGCGTCCCCGTTGAGCAGGATGTCTCCTTCATGCCGCGTGTCCGGCAGGAGCTCGTTCATCCGGTTGACCGCGCGGAGCAGCGTGCTCTTGCCGCAGCCGGACGGCCCGATGAAGGCGGTGATCAGCCGGGGCCGCACGGCCACGGAAACGTCGCGCAGGGCCTGCTTGCGGCCGTACCAGAATCCGAATTCCCGGATGTCCACGGCCGCCGTCATCCGAAGCGCCCCGTGATGTAGGCCTCGGTGCGCTCCTCACTCGGCGCGGTGAAGATCTTCGTCGTCACGTCGTGTTCGATGAGAGTGCCCAGGTAGAAGAACGCCGTGTAATCCGAGATGCGACCTGCCTGCTGCATGTTGTGCGTCACCATGACGACCGTGAAGTCGCGTTTCAGTTCCTGCACCAGCGTCTCGATGGATTGGGTGGCGATCGGATCGAGGGCAGAGGTGGGCTCGTCGAGCAGAATCACGTCGGGGGCCGGCGCGATGGCGCGGGCGATGCAGAGGCGCTGCTGCTGGCCACCCGACAGGGCGAGGGGGCTTGCCCGGAGGCGGTCCTTGACCTCGTCCCACAGCGCGGCGCCGCGGAGGGCGCGTTCCACGGCGACGTCGGTGTCCGCCCGGGAGAGCCGCCCGTTCACCCGCAGCCCCGCGGCGACGTTCCCGTGGATGGACATCGTCGGGAACGGGTTGGGGTGCTGAAACACCATGCCGATGCGGCGGCGGATCGCGACGGGATTCACGTCGGGGTCATAGATGTCGGTGCCGTCCAGCCACACGCCGCCCTCCACCCGGCCGCCGCGCGAGAGCTCGTGCAACCGGTTGAGGCACCGCAGAAACGTGCTCTTGCCGCAGCCCGACGGGCCGATGACCGCGGTCACGGTGTTGGGCGGGAACGCGAGGGTGACCTGTTTGACGGCCGCCGTGCTCCCGAAGAAGGCCGAGAGCCGTTCGGTGTGAAGCCGCGGGGTGGGCTCAGGCATTGCGGATGCGCGAGCGGGTGGCGTACCGGGCGCCGACGCCGACCAGCAGCACGAGCGCCATCAGCACGAGCGCCGCGCCCCAGGCCAGGCGGTGCCAGTCGTCGAACGGGCTCGTGGCGAAGAAGTAGATCTGCAGCGAGAGGGTCTGCATCGGCTGCAGGAGGTTGGTCTTGAAGTTGAGGTTCCCCAGCGCGGTGAACAGCAGCGGCGCTGTTTCGCCGGCAATGCGTGCGACGGCGACCAGGCCGCCCGTCACGATGCCGGGCCACGCCGCGCGTACCATCACCTGCGCCGTCGTGCGCCACCGCGGGTAGCCCAGCGCCAGGGCCGCCTCACGCAGGGAATGGGGCACGAGCCGCACCATCTCCTCGGTGGTCCGGGTGACCATCGGGATCATCAGAATCGCGAGCGCGACGGCGCCGGACAAGGCGGAGAACCCGCCCATGGGCCGCACGACCCACGTCCACACCACGATGCCAGCGATCACCGACGGCGTGCCGTTCAGCACGTCGGCGAAGAACCGCACGAGCGAGGAAAATCGCCCGTCCGGGTATTCCGCCAGATACACGCCGGCCCCAATGCCGACCGGCAACCCGAGGACACTGCCGACGCCCACGATGAGCAGCGTGCCGACGATGGCGTTGGCGACCCCGCCGCCGGTCTGTCCCGCCGCGGGCGGGGTGGCGACGAAGAACTCGAGATTGAGACTCGACGCGCCCTTCAGCACCAGATCGGCGAAGATCGCGAACAGCGGCAGCAGGGCCAGCGCGGCCGCGACCAGGGTGAGTCCGGTCATCAGCCGACTCACGAGTCGGCGCCGGAGCGGGCGGGCGATCACAGGGCCCGGCTCCCGACCGCGCTGTCGCGGGCGACCCGCCAGACCAGCAGGCGCGCAAACGCATTCACTGCCAGCGTGACGCCGAAGAGCACGAGGCCGATCTCGAACAGGGCCGCGCGCTGGAGGCCCGCCGCCTCGGTGAACTCGTTGGCGATCACCGCCGCCATCGTGTAGCCGGGCTCGATGAGCGAGAGACTCACGTCGGTGCGATTGCCGATGACCATCACCACCGCCATGGTCTCGCCCAGCGCGCGGCCAAGCCCGAGGACGATGGCGCCGATGATGCCGCTGCGGGCGTACGGCAGCACCGCCGACCAGACGGCTTCCCAACGCGTCGCCCCGAGCGCGAGCGCCGCATCCCGCTGGGACGGCGGGACCGCGGCGATCACCTCACGGGCCACCGAGCTGATGTACGGCAGGATCATGATCGCCAGGATCACGCCGGCGGCCAGCATCGAGCTGCCGTAGAAGGTCCCGTCGAAGAACGGGGTCCAGCCCAACGCCGCCTGCAGGGGCGGCACGACGTACGCCCGGAGCAGCGGAATCAGCACGAAGATGCCCCAGAGGCCGTACACCACACTGGGAATGGCGGCAAGCAGCTCGACCAGCGTGCCCACCGGCCGCCGCAGCCACCGCGGGGCGAACTCCGTGAGGTAGATGGCGACGCCGACCGCCAGCGGTATCGCGAGGAGCAGCGCGATGAGCGATGAGAACAGGGTTCCGAAGATCATGGGCCCGGCGCCGTACGCGCCCGCTACCGGGTCCCAGGTGCTCGAAAAGAGGAACGTCGGTCCGAACGCCTTGATGGACGGCCAGGCGGCCACGGCGAGCAGGCCGACGATGGCCACCAGCAGCAAAGGGATCACCCCGGCGAGGGCCGTGAGCCCCACGCGAAACACCGCATCGCCCCAGCCCGCAATGCGCAGGCGGGACGATGCGGTGCCGCCCGCAGGGGGCAGAGGCCGCGCCGGACTCGTCACTAGCTGGTGCCCGGGCCCGTCCAGACCGGCTGCCCGTTGGCCGTAATGGTCTTGAGCCGGGCTTCAATCCAGGGTCGCAGCTCGGCCGGCAGCGGGGCGTAGCCCAGGTCGGCGGCCTCCGACTGCCCGTCGGTGAGGGCCCACCAGGCGTAGTTCACGAGCGCGCGGGCCTTGGCCTCGGCGGTGCCATAGTCCTTGCGCAGCAGCAGCCAGGTGAACGAGGCGACCGGATAGGTCCGGTCGCCCGGCGCGTTGATCAGCGACACGCGAAAGTCCGTGTCCGGACCCATGTCGGCCATGGCGCCCGCGGCGGCCGCCGAGACGGTCGCGATGTCGGGCGTCACGAAGTTGCCGTCGCGGTTCCGGACCGCGCCGACGGGCATGTTGTTGATCAACGCGTAGCCGAGCTCGACATACCCGAGCGCACCGGGGGTTTGCCGCACCGTGGCTGCCACGCCCTCGTTGCCGCGGCCGCCGATCCCGACGGGCCAGTTGACCGACTTGCCGGTCCCGACCTTGTCCTTCCACTGCACGCTGACGGCGGACAGGAACTCGGTCCAGATGTACGTCGTGCCGGAGCCGTCCGAGCGCCGCACCACGACGATCTCGCGGTCGGGCAGCGTGACGCCCGGATTGGCACTCCGCATCCGTACGTCGCTCCAGCGGGTAATGGTGCCGAGGTAGACATCGGCCAGCACTTCGGGCGAGAACCGGATGGTCTCCGTGACCTCGGGCAGATTGTAGGTGGGTGCCACCGCGCCGAGCACCATGGGAATGTGCAGCACGTTGCCCTGGACCGCGGTCCGCTCGGCCTCGGTCATCGGGGCGTCGGTCCCCCCGAAGTCGACGGTCCGGTCGGTGAACTGCGCGATGCCGCCGCCCGAACCGATGGACTGGTAGTTCAGCTCGACGCCCGGGTGCGCGGCATTGTAGTCGGTGATCCACTTCTGGTAGATGATGTTCGGGAAGGTGGCGCCGGCGCCGTTCAGCAGCACCGTCTCGCCCGTGCCCCCGCACGCCGCGACGGAGATCGTGGCGGCCAGCGCGGGAAGTGCGAAGCGTCGGGTCATGATCCTCTGGGGAATGGGGAAGACACCTGAGATCCTCTGCTGCATCGCCCTCAGCATCGCCAGTGCCTGTAACGAACTGGAAACGACGGCGTAACGGCGTCGTAGCGCGCCGCGCCGTCCGTGTCCCCGTAACGCGTTGGTGTGATTGTGGTTGAGCAGCTCCCAGCGGCGCTAGCCGGAAGGGGCCGGCGAGGGGAAGAAGATCCGGACGGTGGTCCCTCGGCCGACGGCGCTGGTGAGATCGACCCGGCCCTGGTGGGCCTCGACGAGGTGGCGCACGATCGAGAGGCCGAGACCCGTGCCGCCCTGCGCGCGTGAGCGCGCGGGATCCACGCGATAGAACCGCTCGAACACCCTCGGCAGGTGGTCCGCCGCGATGCCGGTGCCCGTGTCGATCACGGCGACCTGCGTGCCGCGGTCGGCCGGCTCGACCTGGAGCGTGACGCGCCCGCCCTCCGGTGAGTGGCGCAGGGCGTTGTCGAACAGGTTGGTGAGGATCTGGCGCAGCGCCTCGGGGTCGGCGACGAGGCGGGTGCCGGTCGGCATCTCGATGCCGAATGCCACCCGCTGCGCCCGTGCCCGCTCGGCGAACGGGAGCCAGGCCGCCTCGCCGAGGGCCTGGGCGTCGACGACCTCGGGCGCCAGTTGCCACGTACCCGACTCGAGCCGCGCGAGGTCGAGGAGATCGTCCACCAGTCGCTGCATCCGGACGGCGTTGCTGCGAATGACCTCCAGAAACTGCTGCGTGGTGTCCGGATCCGGGCGGTCGGCGGTCAAGGTCTCGGCGTAGCCCGCGATACTGGTGATCGGCGTCTTGAGCTCGTGCGACACGTTGGCGACGAAGTCGCGCCGTACGGTTTCGAGTTTGCGGAGATCCGTGATGTCATGCAGGCAGACCACGGCCCCGCCGGTGGGGAGTGGGCGGGCGGTCACGAGCACGGTCCGCTCGTCGACGGTCACCTCCCGCCCCAGCACCGCGCTCCCCGCCAGCACGTCGTCGACGATCGCCCGGGCGTCGCCGCGACGGAACAGGTCGCGCAGGCCGGGCAGCGGCGTGTCGGGCGCGAAGTCGAACAGCCGGCGGAGCGCGCTGTTGCAGAAGACGATCCGCCCCTCGGGGTCCGTCGCGGCGACGCCCTCCACCATGGACTCGATCAGCGCTGCGGTTTCCGCCCGACCCTGGACGAGCGTCTCGACGCGGTGGGCGAGTTCTTCCTGCATCGTGCGGAACGCGCGGACCAGGTGGCGGACCTCCGGGACCCGCGACGCCGGGTAGACGGGCGGTCGGCCGGCCGCCACGCTCTGCGCCGCCGCGGCGAGTTGCGTCAGGGGCCGGGTGACTTCGCGACCCCCGAACCAGGCGAGGACCAGGCCGAGTGCCAGCGCCCCGAGGGCGGCGACGAACACGCCGCGCTTGGCGTCTGCCACGACGGCATCTACCTCACTCATCGGGATGGACACGCGGACCACGCCCGGCCAGGCGCGGACGGCCACCTTCAGCTCGTCCCGCGTGGTCGACGTGCTGTACCGCTTTGCGACCCCGACGCCCGCGCGCAGCGCCTCGGCGATCTCGGGTCGCGCGCGGTGGTTGTCGAGCAGGGCCAGACTGGCGTCGTCGAACTCCGAGTCACCTAGCACGCGGCCCGTCGAGTCCACGACCGTCACCCGGCGGTTGGCCTGGAGGCGTCCGAGATGGCGCGCCGCGTCCGGGAGCTCCTCGGGGTCGTGCGGCAACACCGTGGCAAGCAGCCGCGCCTCCCGCTGGGCCTCCGCGGCCAGCGTCCGCTCGAGGCTGCCCCGCAGCCAGCGGTCAGCGGCGAGCATGGACCCAACCACGGTCACGACGAGGATCGCGACCATCGCCAGCAGCAGCCGGCCGCCGAAGCTCATCGCCGCCCTCGCACCCGGTCGGGCGGGTGGAACCGGTAGCCGACGCCCCGCACCGTCTCGAGCAGCTCCGCTGCGGGTCCCAGCTTGGCGCGGAGCCGCTGGACGTGCATGTCGACGGTCCGCGTCTGAATGTCGGGGTGGGCGTTCCACACGGCTTCGAGCAGCTGCGCCCGGGTCTGGACCCGGCCGCGGCGCTCGGCGAGCGTCAGCAACAGGTTGTATTCGGTGGCAGTGAGCCCGATCTCCTGCCCGCGCACGAGCGCGCGGTGCGCCGCCCGATCGATCGTGAGCGGACCAGCGACGAGCTTGGACCCTGACGACACGGCCGGTCCGCCCAGCCTCCGCAGCACCGCGCCGACTCTCAGCACCAGTTCCGGCGGGGAGAAGGGTTTCATCAGGTAGTCGTCGGCGCCGAGCGACAGCCCCTTGATGCGGTCCGCCTCCTCCTTCCGGGCGGTGAGCAGGATGACGCCCACGTCCTGTGTCTCGGGCCGGCGCCGCAGGGACTCCAGCACTTCATACCCGGACAGGCCGGGCAACATCAGATCGAGCACGACCAGGTCGGGCGCCTGCTCCTCCGCGACGCGGATGGCCTCCGGACCGTTCGCGGCGGTCGTGACCTGATACCCCGCCTTCGCCAGATGGTAGGCCACGAGCGCCGTGATGTCCGGCTCGTCGTCGACGACGAGGACGTGGTGGGTCATGCGATGGTCGAATATAACGGACGCCGGCAGATCCGGTTGGGCCCCACGGTCCACTGACGACACCCCGCCGAGCTTCATCGTTCCGTGACCTCGCCGTGACACGCCCGTGATGACGGGTGACGGGACCAGCCGGGGATCCCGTGCGCCACGCCGGGACGCTGACGCCGCCCACGCATTGCGGTCGCCCGGCAGGGCGGTGAGATTCCGGCCCACTATGCGCCGCTCCCTCCTCCTCGCCCTGCTCGCCGTCGTGCCGGGGCCTGTGCTCCGAGCCCAGGATACCGCGCACGTCGTCATCGTTGCCACGACCGACGTGCATGGGCACGCCACGGCCTGGGATTACGTCCACGATCGACCGGCCCCCTGGGGGCTCGTCCGCGCCGCGACCGTCGTGGACTCGCTGCGGGCCGCCTACCCCGGCGCGGTCGTGCTGCTGGACGCCGGCGACCTGATTCAAGGGAATCCGTTCGCCACGTATTTCGCCACGGTGCGGCCGCGCCTGGTGAACCCCGTCGTCGACGCCATGAACGCGATGCGGTTCGACGCGGCCACGCCCGGCAATCACGAGTTCGACTTCGGGCTCGACGTCCTCACGCGGGCGTACGGCGGCGCGGCCTTTCCGTTCGTGGCGGCCAACGTGTTCCGCCTGCCGCGCGATACCGTGGCCTTCCCGCCGCACGTCGTGGTGTCGCGCGGGGGGATACGGGTGGGGATCACGGGATTCACGACGCCGGGCGTCATGGTGTGGAACGGGGACCGGTTGCGGGACCGCCTGCTGGTGCGGCGGATCCCGGACGGGGCGGCCGCCGCGGTGCGCGCGGCACGGGACGCCGGGGCCGACTTCGTCGTCGCGCTCGTCCACAGTGGGTTCGGGGGCGGCTCCTCGTACGACACGACGGGTGTGGGGGCGGAAAACGACGCGCATCGCCTCGCGGCGCTCCCGGAGCGGCCCGACCTGGTGATCGTGGGGCATACCCACCGCCGGCTGCGTGACTCGGTGGTGAACGGCGTGCACTTCGTGCAGCCGCAGCCCTGGGCCCGGAGCGTCTCGGTGGTCCACGCCTGGTTGGTGCCCGGCGCGGCCGGCCGGGCGCGGCTCGTCCGGGTGGCCGCCGACGAGGTCGTTCTGGCTGACGTGCCGCCGGAGCCGGGACTGGTGCGCCGTCTCGCCGACGCGCACGACGAGGTCCGGACCTGGGTGGACCGACCGCTGGTGACGGTCGAGGGTGACTGGGGCGGGCGCGAAGTACGCGCGCGCGACACCCCGCTGATGGACTTGCTCAACGACGTGCAGCGGCGCCGCGCCGGCGCGCAGCTCTCGGCTGCGGCGGCGTTCGCGGCCCCCGCCCGCTTCGGCCCGGGCCCGGTGCGCCTGCGGGACGTCGCCGGCCTGTATCCCTACGAGAACACCCTCAAAGCGGTCCGCATCGACGGCGCGCGCCTCCGCGCCTTCCTGGAGTGGTCGGCGCGCTATTTCCGCCCCTACGAGCCGGGTCGCCCCCCGATCGAGGACTCCATCCCCGGCTACAACTACGACATGGTGAGCGGCGTCGAGTACGAAATCGATCTGCTGCGCCCGGTCGGCGAGCGTATCCGCCGTCTGTCGTATCGTGGGCGCCTGGTGACGCCGGCCGACACGTTCACCCTCGCGCTCAACAGCTACCGGCAGGCCGGGGGCGGCGGCTACGCGATGCTCGCCGGGCTCCCGGTGGTCTACGACCGCGGTGAGAACATCCGCGATCTGCTGGTGGCCGCGCTGGACGGGGCCGGCATCCTGCGCGCGCCGGCGGACTTCCAGGAATCGTGGTGGCTCGCGCCTGCCCAGGCCCGCGCCGCGGTGCGGGAATTGTACGTGCCGCGCGAGGTGGCGCGCGACACGGTGCTGGTGCGGCTCCTCGCGACCAACGACCTGCATGGCGCGCTTGAGGCCGCGCCCGCGCCGTGGGGGGACGGCCGCCCGGTCGGCGGCGCCGCCGTGCTCAAGGCGTGGATGGACTCTCTGGCGCGCACCTGTGATTGCCCGACCCTGCGCCTCGACGGCGGCGACGCGTTGCAGGGCACGCCGATCTCGAACTTCGTGTTGGGCCGCTCGACCGTCGAAGCCATGAACGCCATCGGCTACGACGCGGCGGCCATCGGTAACCACGAATTCGACTGGACCGTGGACACCCTGCAGGCGCGCATCCGCGAGGCCACGTTCCCGTGGCTCGCGGCCAACCTGGTGGACAGCGCGACGGGGGAGCGACCGGCCTGGGCGGGCGACTGGCGGGTCTTCGAGCGAGGGGGCCGCCGGATTGCCGTGGTCGGCGTGGCGAGCCCGTCGACGCCGGCGACCACCAACCCGCTGCGGGTGGCGGGCTATCAGTTCCTGGATCCCGGAAGCGTGGTGCGGGGCTTGCTGCCCGCGATCCGCGCAGCCACCCCCGACGTGATCGTGGTGCTCGGGCACGTGGGCGCGCACTGCGACACGGCCTGCCGGGGCGAAGCCATCGACCTCCTGACGGCCCTCGGCACCGAGACCGTGGACATCGTGCTCGGTGGACACACCGGGAGCGACATGATCACCCGGGTGCGGGGGATCCCGCTGGCCCTGGCCGACCACAACGGCTTGCAGGTCACCGTGGCGGACGTCGTGCGCCGCGCGGATGGTGAACGCGAGGTGCGGGTGCGCCACGACACGCTCTGGGCGGACGTGATCCGGCCGGACTCCCAGGTGGCCCGCATCGTCACCCGGTACGGGGCGCTGGTGGCCGAGCGCGTGGGCCGACGGGTCGCCACACTCAAATTCACGCTACCGCAGGAGCGGCCCGAAGGGCGGGAGTCGTCCCTCGGGTTGCTGATTGCCGATGCGTTCCGCGCCGCGGGACGCACCGATGCCGCCCTCATCAACGACGGTGGGATCCGCGCGGGTCTGCCAGGAGGACCGGTGACCTATGGCGCGCTCTACCGCGTGCTCCCGTTCGGGAACCGGCTGCTGCGGGTGACGGTCACGGGCGAGGCGCTGCTCCGCGTTGTGGAGCACACGGTGGGGGGCGCGCGGCCGAACGCGCATCTGTCGGGTGTGACGGTGCGCTACGATCCGCGGCGCCCGGTGGGGAGCCGGGTCCGCGACGCGCGGTTTCAGGACGGGCGCCCCATCGAGCGCCGCGGCACCTATACGCTGACCGTCCCCGATTTCCTGGCGGTCGGCGGGGGCGGCTACACGATGCTGCCGGCGGCGCGGGCGGAGGACGTGGGTGTGACCGATCTCGAAGCGGTCGAGGCGTACCTGGCACGGCTGCCGCAGCCGATCGAGGCACCGTCCGCCGCGCGGGTCGTTCCCACCCGGTGAGCGCCGCTCCGGTTCTCGCATGACGCTCAGCCGCGAGGACCTGGCGCGCCTGCCCAAAGCGGAGCTGCACACCCACCTGGACGGCTGCGTGCGTCCGGCGACGCTCCTGGCCCTCGCGGAGCGCGCGGGGGTGGCGCTGCCGGCGGCCACGCCCGACGGAGTCGCCGACGTGATGCTCGTGCGGCACGCGCACAACCTCGAAGAGTATCTCGATCGCTACAAGGTGACCGTGAGCGTGCTCCAGTCGCCCGACGCGCTGGCGCGCGTCGCCCGCGAATTGGTCGAGGACGCCGCGGCGGAGGCGATCCGCTATCTGGAAGTGCGCTTCTGTCCTGCGCTGCATGCCCCCGGCGTGTCGATCCCAGGCGCGCTGGAGGCCGTGCTCGACGGCCTGCGCGCCGGCGAGCAGGCCACCGGGACGATCGCCCGGGTGATCGCCTGCGGCCTGCGGACGCTGCCACCGGCCACCTCGCTGGCGATCGCGCGGGCGGCGGTGGGGCAAGGCGACGCGCGGATCGTGGCGTTCGACCTCGCCGGCGCCGAGGCCGGCCACCCCCCGGGGATCCACCGTGAGGCGTTCGCCGCGGCCCGCGAGGGCGGGCTCCGCCTCACGTGTCACGCGGGGGAGGGAGCGGGCGCGGACTACATTCATGAAGCCCTCGCGCTGTGCCACGCGGAGCGGATTGGACACGGCGTCCGGCTCGCAGAGGACCCCGGGCTCGAGACCGAGGTGGCGACCCGGGCCATTCCGCTCGAGATGTGTCTCACGTCCAACCTGCACACCCGCACGGTCGCGACGCTCGAGGCGCACCCGCTGCCGCGCTACCTCGCGCTCGGCATCCCGGTCACGCTCAATACGGACAGCCGATTGATGGATCGGACCAGCCTGACCCAGGAGTACTGGCTGGCCCACACCGTCCTCGGACTCGATGCCGCTGCCCTGCGGCACGTCGCGCTGAATGCGTTCCGGCACGCGTTCCTGGACGACGGGGACAAGACGGCGCTCCTGAAGCGCGTGACACTCGAACTCGAGGAGCTGGGATGATCATGCCGTGGCTGCTGCAGGCGAGTCCGCTGGGCGGACGGGACGTGCCACTCGAGACCCCGCTCGCCGAGCGCCTCGTGGGCCTGCTCGGCCTGGCGACGATGATCGGGATTGCGTGGCTGCTGTCGAGCGACCGCCGGCGCGTTTCCTGGCGACTCGTGGGGACGGGACTCGCGTTGCAGTTGGTGCTTGGCGTGCTGGTGCTCAAGACCGGCGTCGGGCGCGCGCTGTTCGCCGGGGCGAACGTGGTCTTCACCCAACTCCTCGGGTTCACGGAGCAGGGGGCCCGGTTCATCTTCGGTGGCCTGGTGCGGAACAACGTGCCCGTGGGCGTGCCGACCGGTGTCCCGGCGGACATGGCGCCGCTGGGCGAGCCGAGCGCGTGGGCGGCCACCGGCGCCTATTTCGCGTTCGGCGTGCTCCCCACGATCATCTTCTTCTCGTCGCTCATGTCCATCCTCTACTACCTCGGCATCATGCAGAAAGTGGTCCGGGGGATGGCGTGGGTGATCCAGCGGCTGCTGGGGACGTCGGGCGCGGAGACGCTATCGGCGACGGGCAACATCTTCGTCGGCCAGACCGAAGCCCCGCTGCTGATCAAGCCGTTCGTGGGGGCCATGACGGTCTCCGAGCTCAACACGGTCATGGTCGGGGGGTTCGCGACCATCGCCGGGGGCGTGATGGCGGCCTATGTCGGCATGCTGTCGCCGTACTTCCCCGATATCGCCGGGCACCTGCTCACCGCGAGCGTGATGAACGCGCCGGCCGGACTGCTCATCTCCAAGCTGCTGGTGCCCGAGACCGCCGAACCGGTGACGAAGGGGGGCGCCAAGGTCGAGATCGAGAAGACCGAAGCGAACGTGATCGAGGCGGCGGCCGCCGGGGCGGCGCAGGGACTGCAGCTCGCACTCAACGTGGGAGCGATGCTGCTCGCGTTCATCGCGCTGATCGCCATGTTCAACTACCTGGTGGCGGGCGCCGGTGGGCTCGTCGGCGTGGAGGACCTGAGCCTGGAGCGCATCTTCGGCTGGCTGCTGGCGCCGCTCGCGTGGGTGATGGGCGTGCCGTGGTCCGACGCCGGGGCGGTCGGGTCGCTCATCGGTGTCAAGACCGTCGTCAACGAGTTCGTCGCCTATCTCCAGCTCGCCGGGGAGATCGGCGGCGACCGCCTGGGGCCGCGCTCCACCGTGATCGCGACCTACGCCCTGCTGGGGTTCGCCAACTTCTCGTCGATCGCGATCCAGATCGGCGGCATCGGCGGGATCGCGCCCGAGCGCCGCGGCGATCTGGCGAAACTGGGACTCAAGGCGATGATCGGCGGAAACCTGGCGGCGTTCATGAGCGCCTGCGTGGCGGGGATGTTGTCGTGACGGAAGGACGGAAGGACGGAATGATGGGTGGTGAGCCGGATCTCGCGACCGCGACTCGCGTGGTGCGCGAGCGGCTGGGGCCGTTCCAACCGCGGGTGGGCATTGTGCTGGGCTCCGGGCTCGGCGGTCTGGCCGACGCGGTCGAACCGCACGCCGAGGTGTCGTACGAGGCGATCCCGGGCATGCCGCTGCCCAAGGTGCCGGGCCACCGGGGCGCGTTCCTCGCCGGGCGGCTGGAGGGCGTGGCGGTCGTGCTGCAGCGCGGACGCCTGCATCTCTACGAGGGCCACGCGCCCGCGTCCGCCGTCCTGCCGGTGCGGCTCATGGCGAGCCTCGGCGTCGAGGTGCTGATCGTCACGAACGCCGCCGGCGGCATCCGCCCCTCGGTACCGCCACCGGCCCTCATGCTCATCACCGATCACCTCAATCTGATGGCGCGCTCCCCGCTCATGGGGCCGGTCCTGGCCGGCGAGCAGCGGTTTCCCGACATGTCAGCTGCGTACGACCCCGCGCTCCGTGCGCTCGCGCGGCGGGTCGCCGACGAGGCGGGTGTCACGCTGCACGAAGGTGTCTATGCCGGCCTGCTCGGCCCGAGTTTCGAGCCCCCGGCCGAGATCCGCATGCTCGAGCGGCTCGGCGCCGACGCGGTGGGCATGTCGACGGTGCCGGAGGTGATCGTGGCGCGTGCGCGCGGCCTCCGGGTGCTGGGCATCTCCTCCATCACCAACCTCGCCGCCGGGATCACGGGCGACGCGCTGTCGCACGAGGAGGTGCTGGAGGCCGGCCGAGCGGTGGCGCGGGATGTGGAACTGGTGGTTCGGGGGGTGATCGGGCGGCTGGATAGGGGTGGTTAGGCGGGTAGCCGGTTGGGCGGCTATGCG
>JBFGDF010000072.1:0-15009 GCA_041580775.1 Gemmatimonadales bacterium | reverse complement strand
TGGGCAGGTTGCGGCCGACCGACTACGGGCCGGGACTGTTCCTGCTCATCCCGCTCGTCGACCGCATGGTCCGGGTCTCGCTGAGGACCGTGGTCCATGACGTGCCTCCGCAGGACGTCATCTCGAAGGACAACGTGTCGATCAAGGTCAACGCGGTGCTCTATACCCGGGTGAAAGACCCCGAGTTGGCCGTGATCGAGATCGAGGACTACCTCTACGCCACGAGCCAGCTGGCGCAGACCACCCTGCGCAGCGTGCTCGGCGAGGTCGAGCTGGTCGAATTGCTGGCCGATCGCGAGAAGATCAACACCATTCTCAAGACGATCGTGGACAAGCGGACCGACTCCTGGGGGATCGAGGTGTCGGCCGTCGAGGTGAAGGACGTGGATCTGCCGGTCGAGATGAAGCGCGCGATGGCCCGGCAGGCCGAGGCCGAGCGCGAGCGACGCGCCAAGGTGATCGCCGCCGAAGGCGAGCTCCAGGCGGCCGGCAAGCTGTCGCAGGCGGCCAACGTGCTCTCCCAGAATCCGCAGGCCCTCCAGCTGCGGTATCTGCAGACCCTGGTCGAGGTCGCGACGGAGAACAACTCCACCACCATCTTCCCGATCCCGATCGACCTGCTCACCCCCTTCATGGAGCTGGCGAAGCGGGCCACGAGCGCCCCAGGCACCGCGAGCGCGGAGGGCCCGGCGGACCCGAAGAGCCTGCCGGAACGCACCGGCGCGCCGGTGCCGCAGCCCGCGCGGGAACGGGAACGCGCGTAGCGGGCCATGGCGGACACCGTCCCACCCGGCCAGCGTCTGGACCGGTCCACGCTCGAGCGCGTCATCCTCCGCGCCGCGGAGCTGCAGTCGGGCGAACGGGATCTGAGCGAGGGTCTCACCGAGGAAGAGGTTCTTCGGCTCGCGTCCGAAGTCGGCATCCCGGCGCCCTACGTCCGCCAGGCCCTGGTCGAAGAGCAGTCCCGCGCGGTCGTCCCGGCGGACCGGGGGCTTGCCGCCTGGCTGGCGGGGCCCCGGCACACCGCCGCCGAGCGCACGGTTCGGGGCCCGGAGTCGCAGGTCACGGCCGCCCTGCACCACTGGATGACGGCGGGCGAACTGCTCACCGTGAAGCGTCGGTTCCCCAACCAGACGAGCTGGGAACCCCAGCGCGGCACGGTGGCGTCGCTCAAACGCTCCTTCCGGTTGGGGGGACGGGAGTACGTGCTGGCGCGGGCCCGCGAGGTGGTGGGCCGCGTCACCGCACTTGGTCCCGACCGCTCGCACGTGCGCCTCGCCGCCGATCTGGGCAACTCCCGCAATGCCCATCTCGGCGCCGCCGGCGTCCTGGTGAGCGGCGGCGCCGCTGGCGCAGCGGTAGCCGTCGTCCTCGGATTCGCGCTGCCCGTGGCGGTCCTCCCGGTGCCGCTCGCCCTCCTCGGCGCCCTCATCGTGACCCGGTCCCGCCAGGTGGATCGTTACCGCGTGGCGTTGGAACAAGTGCTCGATCGGCTCGAGCACGGCGAAATCCGCGTCCCCAGCCCGGCGACCACCGGCGCGAATCCCCTCAACCGGATCGCCCAGGAAATCCGCCGGCAACTCGGCACGTGACAGCGTGGGGCCGCGAGGCCAGATTTCACCGGTTCGTGATCGGGGACGGAAGACGGAGCACGTACGCGAGCGACCCCGACGCCCGCTCACCATCACCACGATTGATCCCATGACCGATATCAAGACCGTAGGCGTGCTCGGGTGCGGCCTGATGGGCAGCGGCATTGCCCAGGTCGCCGCCGCCGCCGGCTATCGCACCGTGGTCCGGGAGGTGTCGGACGAGCTGAACGCCCGAGGCCGCAAGAAGATCGAAGGCTCCCTCGCGAAGTTCGTCGAGAAGGGCAAGCTCCCGGCCGACGAGCGCGATGCCATGCTCGGGCGGCTGACGTTCACGACCAAAGTGGGCGAGCTCAAGCCCTGCGACATCGTGATCGAGGCCGTCACCGAGGATCTCGACGTCAAGAACGAGCTGTGGACCGAACTCGACGGGCTCTGCGGCGCTCACACGATCTTCGCGTCGAACACCTCGAGCCTCACCATCGCCGCGATGGCGGCCGCCACCAAGCGCGCCGACCGGTTCGTCGGCCTCCACTTCTTCAATCCGGTCCCCCTGATGAAGCTGGTGGAGGTCGTACGCACCGTGACGACGTCACCCGCCACGTTCGACCGCGCGATGGCCTTCGCGGCCTCCCTCGGCAAGGAGCCGATCGCCGCCAAGGACAATTCCGGCTTCATCGTGAACCTACTGCTCGTGCCGTACCTGCTCGACGCCATCCGCGCGCTGGAACACGGGGTCGGCACGGCCCCGGACATCGACAAGGGCATGGTGCTCGGGTGCGGCCATCCCATGGGCCCGTTGACCCTGCTGGATTTCGTGGGACTCGATACGACCCACAAGATCGCCGAGATCATGTTCGGCGAATACCGCGATGCCCGGTACGCGCCACCCCCCCTGCTCAAGCGCATGGTGCTCGCCGGCATGTACGGGCGGAAGTCGGGCAAGGGGTTCTACGACTACGCGACCACGCCGCCCACCGTCTGCGATCTGGGGTTGTGAGCCATGTGGGACACCGCTGCCGAAGCCCATGCCGCCTTCAACGATTTGCCGGCCGCCCTCCTGGTCGCCGCCGTCCTGTTTCAGTTCCTGGGCATCGCGCTCAAGAAGGAAACGCTCCGCACGGCCGGCTTCTGGATGCTGATCACGGGAGCGGTCGGCGCCCTGGCGGCGGTGGCTACCGGGCTCCGCGCCGAAGCCACGATCGAGCATGGCAGTGCGTCGCACATGATCATGGAGCGCCACCAGACGCTCGCCATCACGATGACCGTGATCTTCGTGGGACTGGCAATCTGGACCGGCTGGCGCCGACACCGGATGGCCAAGTGGGAGACGCCCACGTTTCTGACCATCTCCGTGCTGGGGACGCTCCTGCTGTTCTATGTCGGCCACCTGGGCGGCTCGCTCGTCTTCCGCTATGGCGCGGGAGTACCGACGGCGACGCTGGAGTCGGCGCTCGCCGACCGCGCGGCCGGTCACGAGCACGCGCCGGGCGAGGAACACGACCATGACTCGGCCCCCGTTGACTCCGCGGCCGCCGCGGGTCAGGCTTCCGGAGACCACGACCACCCCCAAGGGACTCCCCCCCACGAGCACTGACGGAGGAACACCTCTATGCGTCGTTTGACAGTTGCCGCCCTCGCCGGGACCGCCGTTCTCGCCGCCGCCTGCGCGTCCGGAGGCGTCCGGCCCAGTTACCAGCCGTTTCCCCAGGCGCTGGTGGACACGGTGAACGCCGAGCCCGCCGCCGTGATCCAGGAGATCGTCGCGCGGGTCAATGCCGAGAACATGCGACCCCAGTGGTCCAGCCCGGCGGAGGGCTATCTCGAGACCCAGTGGTTCAACGTCGTCACCCAGGAGTCGGGCGTGACTGACCGGGCCAATCCCGATCGGGTCGTCCTGCTGCGGTTCTGGGCCGACCCGCTCGAGGGCGGTCGCACCAGCCTCACGTCGGAAGCGGTGTACAAGTCCGGTGCGGACGCGTCCCGTCTGCCGCGCGACCAGGAGATGATGGTCCCCGACGGGCATGCCGGTGACCGGCTGCTGCGCCGCGTACTCACCGGGGTCAAGCAGCGATTCGGCCGGTGAGAAGCGCCGTGCTCGCAGCGGTTGCCGTCGCCGCCTGCGTGCGCCCCGGCGCGCGACCGGTTGCGCCGGTGCTGGAAGAGGTGATCCGGGGCCGACCGGCCGTGACATTCGCGGCGGCACTGCAGGCCGTGACGGACAAGGGACTGCCGTTGCGGCAGAGCGATCTGGATGCCGGCCTGATCGAAACCAACTACGTGGACCTGGCAAGTTACGACCCGCTCGGCGCGGGAGACTATCCCGTCGCCGAGCGGCAGGTCCGCATCCGCCTCGTGATCGTGCCGGATACCGCGAGCATCGGCTCTCGGCTCGCCATTTTCGTCGTGTATACCCCATTCCGCACGGGCATCAGCACGTCCGAGCGGAACGAGCGCGCGATTCCCCGCGACCATCCCGGCATGACCGTCGCTCGGGAATTGCGAGACCGGACCAAGCGGACCGTCGAGGGGCAATGACCGTAGGCGATCCGGCAGACCGCGCGTTCTGCCGGGCCATCCTACCCAGGGTGTCGCGCACGTTCGCGTTGGGCATCCGCCTCCTCCCGAATGGGCTGGAGCAGGCGGTGCGTATCTCCTACCTGCTGTGCCGTATCGCCGACACGATCGAAGACACGGCCGATCTGCACCCGGATACCAAGGCGGCCCTGCTGGCGCGATGGCGCGCGTCGCTCGGGGACGGGGGGCCGGACGCGGCGCCGCTCGGGGACGCGTTTCCCGACCCGCGGAGCCACGAGGAACGCCTCGTGCGCGAGGCCGGCCGGGTGCTGCGCTGCTTTCGGGCCCTGGAGCCGGACGAGCGGGCGGCCATCCGCCCATGGGTCCAGGAGATGAGCGACGGCATGGCCGAGTTCGCCGCGCGGCGCGCCGGCCGGGACGGCCCGCTCGCGGCGCTGGCCAGCGTCGCCGAGCTCGACCGTTACTGCTACTACGTGGCAGGGACCGTTGGCCACCTGCTGACCGGCCTGTTCCGGATCCACTATCCCCGCATCGGCCCCACCTGTTACGCGCGGCTCGATGGGCTCGCCACGAGCTTTGGCCTCGGCCTTCAGCTCACCAACATCATCAAGGATGTCGCTGACGATCGGCGCCGCGGCTGGAGCTTCATTCCGCTGGATCTGTGCGCGGCGGCGGGTCTCCAGCCAGACGAGCTGCAGGTGCCCGAGCGGCGGCGCGACGCGGAGCGTGTGATGCAGGCGTTGATCGCCAAGGCCCGGGGCCACCTGCGCGACGCCCTGAGTTACTGTACGACGCTCCCGTCGGCCGCCTACCGGATCCGCATCTTCTGCCTCACGTCGCTCTACTTCGCGATCCGCACGCTCCGTCTGGCCGAGCGCGATCCGCGGCTGCTCGATCCGCGCCACAAGGTCAAGATCACTCGCGGGGATGTGTACCGGACCGTCGCGACCACGCACGTGATCGCGCCGTTCAATCCGCTCGTCCGCACCTACTTCCTGCGACTCGCCGGCACCGGGCCCTGACCCGATGGCGCTCGCGCCGCCGGCCGGGTTGCGCGGCCGGTTCTTCACCGATCTCCTGTCCCGGAGCGCCTACAGCGAGGGGGCCGGACCCTTTCGTATCGTCCCCGCCGCGGTCGCCGTGCCCGCGGACCGGGCCGACGTGGCCCTGCTCGCGCGGTACGCATCCGACCGCGGCGTGGCGCTCACGCCGCGCGGCGCCGGGAGCGGCATCCCAGGACACAACGTCGGTCCCGGGATCGTCGTGGACCTCACGACGTTCACCCGCCCCACCCGGGTGGCGCTGGCGCGGACGGCCAACGTTGGCGCCGGCGTGACCTGCGCCGGTCTGAACGCCGTCGCCGAGCACTTCAAGCTCCGCCTGCCACCCGACCCGTCGAGTGCGCCGTTCTGCACGATCGGTGGGATGGTCGCGACCAACGCCGCCGGCGCCCGCACCCTGCGGTTCGGCAGCATCCGCCGCTGGGTCCGCGGAGTCGAATTCGTCACGGCCGACGGTGAGGCGGGGTGGCTGGGCCGTCGGCATGCCCTGCGCCCGCACCGGCCGCGCGCGGCGGCAGCGCCCCGTGTGTTGGTGGAGCGGCTCGCCGTCGAGGAGCGGTTCGCCCCCGTGCGGGAACGCATCAGCGCCGCCCAACCGGAGATCGCCGCGCGCTTCCCGGCGACCCGGAAGAACTCGGCCGGCTACGCGCTCGACGCCTACCTCGCGTCGGATGAGCTCGTGGATCTGGTCATCGGCGCCGAAGGCACGCTCGGCATCGTCACCCGGGTGGAACTGCTGCTCGACCTCGTCCCGGATGCCACCGGCACGTTGCTGGTCGCCCTCGCCGATCTGGCCGACCTCGGCGCCGCGGTGGAGCTGCTGCGTGCCCACGACCCGGTCGCCATTGAGTTGCTCGACCGCACGTTCCTCGATCTCGCGGGCCCCGCCGCCTCGCCGGTCGCCCTCGACCGGGCCGCAGCCGTCCTGCTGGTGGACGTCGAGGGCGCGAGCGAGGCCGTCGTCCGGGACGCGCTCGCCGCGACGCAGCGGGCGCTGGCCGGCACGGCTCTCCGCACCGACACCGGCGTCACCGGAGCGGAGCGCGACCGGCTCTGGCGAATCCGCCATGGGGCGAGTCCCGCGCTCGCAGGGCTGCCGCCCGAGCGGCGCTCACTCCAGGTGATCGAGGACGGGTGCGTGCCGGTCGCGGCCCTCGGGCGTTACGTGGCGGGAATCCGCGCGGCCGCGGCGGACGCCGGGATTCCGGTGATCGCGTTTGGCCACGCTGGAGACGGGCACCTGCACGTCAACGCGCTCGTGGACACGACCGCCCGCGGCTTCGAGCGCCGCCTCACCGCACTGCTCGACGCCGCGACCCGACTGCTGCTGGAGCTCGGGGGGACCCCGAGCGGTGAGCACGGGGATGGCCGGCTCCGCGCCGGGCTGCTCCACCGGATCTATGGACCGGCGGTGACCGCACTGTTCGCCGACGTAAAACGCGCGTTCGATCCGGCCGGTATCTTCAATCCGGGCGTGATCGTGTCGGACGGTACGCCGGCGCTCGCCCATCTCAAGGTCGGGCCCGGGGCTGAGCCCATTCCCGACCGGGTCGCCGCCGGTCTCCGGGCGCGGGAACGCGCCGGGGCGTGGGGCCTCTCCCCCCTCACCCTGGGCACGGAGGAGCAATGAGACAGTACCTGGACCTCCTGCGTCACGTGCTCGACCACGGGAAGCCTAAAGCGGACCGCACGGGCACGGGCACGCTTGCCGTGTTCGGCCACCAGACCCGGCACGACTTGCGCGCCGGGTTCCCCCTCGTGACGACCAAGAAGCTGCACCTCAAGTCGATCATCCACGAACTGCTGTGGTTTCTCCGGGGGGAGACCAACGTGCGGTCGCTGCAGGCCGTCGGGGTCAAGATCTGGGACCAGTGGGCCGACGCGGACGGGGAGCTGGGACCGATCTACGGCCACCAGTGGCGGTCGTGGCCCGCGCCCGACGGGAGGCACATCGACCAGATCACCCAGCTCGTGGAGGAGTTGCGTCGCGACCCCCACTCCCGGCGGCTGGTCGTGTCGGCGTGGAACGTGGCCGACGTGCCGCGCATGGCGCTCGCCCCTTGCCATACCCTGTTCCAGTTCTATGCCGTGGAGGGGCGTCTCTCCTGCCAGTTGTACCAGCGGAGCGCCGATCTCTTCCTGGGCGTGCCGTTCAACATCGCCTCGTACGCCCTCCTCACCCTCATGGTCGCCCAGACCGTGGGGCTCGCGCCCGGCGAGTTCATCCACACGTTCGGGGACGCACACATCTACACGAACCACCTCGACCAGGTGCGGCTCCAGCTCACGCGGGATCCGCGGCCCCTGCCCACGATGCACCTCAACCCCGAGGTCCGGTCGCTCTCCGCCTTCCGGTACGAGGACTTCCGCCTGGAAGGGTACGACCCCCATCCGCACATCCCGGCGCCGGTGGCGGTGTGATCGTCTCCCTGATCGTCGCGATGTCGGAGGAGGGGGTGATCGGGCGGGACGGCGGGCTGCCCTGGCACCTGCCCGACGACCTGCGGGAGTTCAAGCGGCTCACCATGGGCCACGTCTTGGTGATGGGCCGCCGGACGTTTGAGTCGGTCGGGCGTGCATTGCCCGGGCGTCGATCAATCGTGCTGACGCGGCGCGCCGAGCTGCGCCCGCCGGGCGTCGAGACGGCACCGACGCTTGCCGCGGCGTTCGACCTCGCCGGCGACGCGCCGGAGGTGTTCGTGGCGGGAGGCGCCGCGGTCTACCGTGCCGCACTTCCTCGTGCCGACCGGCTCTACGTCACCGTCGTGCACGCCCGCGTGCAGGGAGACGTCCGGTTTCCCCCCCTGGACTGGAATGCGTGGCATCTCGAAGGCGAAACCTACCACCCGGCGGACGCGCGCCACGCCTTCCCGTTCACCTTCCGGCGCTACGTGCGCATCCATCGCGCGTCCGCGAGCCAAGAAAACCGCAGAAAAACTATTGCATAACTTCCCGCCTTCCTTTATCGTGTAGCGCAACGCAACCTCCTGTCATTGGAGCGCGATGCGCATCGGGCTCGCCTACAACCAACGTCCTGCTACCGGTACCGGCGACCGGGACGTCGGCGTCCCACATCCTCTCCCCACCCCTACAGATGCGTTCGTCGAGTGGGACGAACCCGAGACGATCGCGGCGGTCGAGCGTGCGCTCGGTGTGTTCGGCGAGGTAGTCCGGCTGGAGGCGATCGACGACTTCGCCGAGCGGCTGGCCGTCGCGCGCGTGGACCTCGTGTTCAACATGGCCGAGGGACTGGCAGGGCCGAGCCGCGAGGCGCACGTACCCGCCATCTGCGAGTTCCTCGGCGTCCCGTACACGGCGTCCGACCCGCTGACCCTCACGCTGGCGCTGCACAAGGGGCGCACCAAGGAAGTCCTCCGCGCGCGCGCCGTCCCCACCGCACCCTTCGCGCTGCTCGAGTCGGCGGCCGATCTGGCACGGCTGAACGGCCGACTCACCTACCCCATCTTCCTCAAGCCGGTGTGGGAGGGCTCGTCGAAGGGGATCGCGGAGGCCAATTACGCCCCCGACGCGGCCACCGCCGCCGCCCGCGCCCGTGAGCTGCTCGAGACCTACGCCCAGCCCGTTTTGGCCGAGACCTACCTGCCGGGCGATGAGTTCACGGTGGCGGTGCTCGGGAACGGCACGGAAGCCCGGGCACTGCCGATCGTCCGGTTCCGGTTCGACACACTCCCCGCCGGCGCGCTCCCGATCATGGGCTACGAGGCGAAGTGGGTGTGGGACGACCCAACGGCGCCGCTCGACGTGCTGGAGTGCCCGGCCCACATCCCGGACGCGCTGGCGCGCCAGGTCGCCGAGACCGCCCTCGCGGCGTACCGGGCGCTCGGGTGTCGCGACTGGTCCCGGGTGGACATCCGGCTCGATGCCGCCGGCGTGCCGAACGTGGTCGAGATCAACCCGCTGCCCGGCATCATCCCGAATCCAGCGGATAACAGCTGCTTCCCGTGCGCCGCGCGCGCGGCCGGCATGAGCTACGACGAGCTGATCCAGTCGGTGGTACGCATCGCCTGGCGCCGGCTGACCGGCCGTGACCTGCCGCACGCGGCGATGGGAGCGGTCGCATGAAGACCGTCATCACGTACGACGGCGCCGCCCAGGGCTGGTCCGATGAGGACATCCGTCAGGTCCTCGAGTCCGTCACCCGGGTGGCGACCATCCTCCGGGACGCCGGCCACGACGTGCAGCGCGTGCCCGTCCGGCCGGGGCTGCGCTGGCTGGCGGCGTGCCGCCGTGCCGACCTGGTCGTGAACCTGTGCGAAGGCATCGGCGCCGTGAGCCGGTTCGAGAGCCTCGTGGCCGGCACGCTCGAGCTGGCCGGCGTCCCGTTCACCGGCGCGCGGCCCGAGGTGATGACCATCTGCCACCGGAAGCACGTGGCGAACGCGCTGCTCGCGGCGCGCGGCCTGCCGGTGCCCCAGTGGGTCATTCCCAAGGGCCATCGGGTGCCGGGCGATTTCCCCCTGCCGGCGATCGTCAAACCGGCGGCGGAGGACGCCAGCGTCGGGATCGAGCAGGCGTCGGTCGTGACGTCCCGCCGTGCCCTGGTCGACCGGATCGCCCGCATGAGCGAGCAGCACGACGAGGTCATCGTGCAGCGCTACGTCGCCGGCCGCGAACTGGCCGTGGGACTCGTCGGCGAGCAGGCGCTCCCCATCTCCGAGATCGACTTCAGCCGGATGCCGGAGGGAGCGTGGCGGATCCTGTCGTTCAGCGCCAAGTGGGATCCGGGCAGCGATGAGGACGTCGGCAGTCAACCGATCTGCCCGGCCCCAATCCCGAAGCCGGTGGCCGACCGGTTGGTCACCCTCGCCCGGGACGCCTGGCGGGCCGTCGGCGGCACCGGCTACGGCCGCGTGGATCTGCGGGTGGACGAGACGGGCCAGCCGTGGATCCTCGAGGTCAACCCCAATCCCGACATCTCCGAAGACGCCGGACTCGCCCGCATGGCGGGAGCGGCGGGCTGGTCGTACGAAGATCTGATTCTGCGGATCGTGAACGCGGCGCTGGTCGACGCCCAGCAGTCAAGCTCCGTGGCGATGCTCGCCGAAGGCGCCCGGACGCGCGCTGAGCGCTCCACGTCCGAGCGGCAGCAGAAGCTGGCGTAGCGATGTCCGCCTCCGACGACCCCGCCGGTGCGACCCGGGCCGCGGCGGCCGTGACCCTCCGGCCGCCCCAGGTGGCCGATCGCGACCGCGTCCGGGAAATCGTCGAGGCGACCGGCGTGTTCCGACCGGACGAGACGCCGATCGCGCTCGAGGTGTTCGACGGCGCCGTCCGGGCTCCCGGCACGGATTACTGGGCGGTCGGTGCCTATGTCGGCCGCCGCCTGGCGGGATTCGCGGCGTTCGGGCCGGTGCCCTGCACGCTCGCGACGTGGGACCTGTACTGGATCGCCGTCGATCCGGCGGCCCAGGGGATCGGCATTGGGCGGAGACTCATGGCTCACTGCGAGGAGACGATCGTAGCGGAAGGCGGTCGGCTCATCGTGGTGGAAACGTCCTCGCGGCAGGATTACGCCGCGACGAGGGCGTTCTACCAGCGCCTGGGCTACGAGGCCGGCGCTGCGATCCCGGAATACTACGCGCCGGGGGACGCCCTGATCGTGTTTACCAAGTACCTGATGCCTTCCGCGAGCGAGTGATGGCGCATGGCTGAGTGGCAACGCATTCTCAAGGAACGGAGCCTGTCCACGCTGCAGCAGCTGGTCGACAAGTTCGGGCCCGAGCACTTCCCGGACCTCGGTCGGTTGCAGCAGGCGGCGGACAACTTCGAGTTCCGCATCTCGCCCGCGATGGTCGACCTGATCAAGGAACCGGGTGACCCGATCTGGCGCCAATACGTCCCCGACCTGCTGGAACTGGACGTCGTGGACGGCGTCATGGACAGTCTGGGCGAGGATGCCGACAGCCCGGTGCCGAACATCACCCACCGGTATCCCGACCGCGCGCTGTTTCTGGCCAGCCCCGTCTGCGCTTCGTACTGCCGCTTCTGCACCCGGCGGCGGAAGGTCGGCGACCCCGAGAAGATTCCGATGTCGCAGTACGAGAGCGCGTTCCGCTATCTCGCCGAGCACGTCGAGATTCGCGACGTCATCCTCTCGGGCGGCGACCCGCTGTTGCTCTCCGACCGCAGACTGAACGACATCCTGGCGCGGCTCCGCAAGATCGAACACCTCGAGGTCCTGCGCATCGGCAGCCGCGTCCCGTGTCACCTCCCCGAGCGTATCACGCCCGAGCTGTGCGCGATGCTGCGGAAGCACCACCCGCTCTACATCAACACGCACTTCAATCACCCCGACGAGCTGACGCCCGCCGCCGTGCAGGGACTCGGCATGCTGGCCGACGCCGGCATCCCGCTCGGCTGTCAGACCGTGCTGCTGCGCGGTGTGAACGACGACGTGGACGTGATGAAGCTGCTGATGCAGAGGCTGCTCGCCGCCCGGGTCCGGCCCTACTACATCTATATGTGCGATAACGTGGCCGGCGTGGAGCATTTCAAGACCACCGTCGAAAAGGGCCTCGAGATCGTCGAGGGTCTGCGGGGCTGGACCAGCGGACTCGCCGTGCCGCACTTCGTGATCGACGCCCCCGGCGGCGGCGGCAAGATCCCGCTGATTCCCGAGTACATCGTGCGCCTCACGGACGAGGAAATCGTGCTGCGCAACTTCCGCGGCGAGCAGTACGTCTGGAAACAGCCGCGCGAGGACGAGGCGTTGGTGGCAGCAGCGACCGGCACGGACGGCTCCGTCGTGCCCCTGCGCGGCAAGAGCGGCAAGCCCAAGAAGAAGCGGGGGGTGCGAAAGAGCCGGTAGGACGGTCGGCCGAAGGGCGGCTTATCGAACCGCGGGGTGGATCAAGCGATCCACCCCGCTGGCATTCCGTCCTACTTCCTGCCGTTCCCTTCTTCTTTCTCCCGCTCCGCCGCCACCTTCTGCGCCACGTCGGGCGGGACTTCCTGGTAGCTCGCGAACGAGGCCCGGAACGTCCCTCGGCCGTGCGTCATTGAGTGGAGCTGGGTGGAGTACTTGTACAGTTCCGCCTCCGGCACCAGCGCCCGGATCTTCTGCAGCCGACCGTCGGGCTCGGTGCCCAGAATCTGTCCGCGCCGGGACGACAGGTCGCCCATGACCTCGCCCAAGTTATTGTCCGGCGTCAGCACGTCGACCTGCAGCACGGGCTCGAGCAGGACCGGCCGGCTCTTCTCCGCCACCGTCCGGAACGCGAGAATGCCGGCCATCTTGAAGGCCATCTCGCTCGAGTCCACATCGTGGTAACTGCCGTCGTAGCACTCGACCTGGAAATCCACCACCGGATACCCGGCCACGGGACCCCGCTGCGCGGCTTCCTGGATCCCCTTTTCCACGGCCGGGATGTACTTGCTGGGGATGACACCGCCGGTGATCTTGTCCACGAACTCGTAGCCCTTGCCCCGCGGCAACGGCTTGATGCGGATCCAGCAGTCACCGTACTGTCCGCGGCCGCCGGTCTGCTTCTTGTGCTTCCCCTGCCCCTCACCCCCAGCGCGGAAGGTCTCACGGTACGCGACCCGCGGCCGCGCCAGCTCGGCGGTCACGCCGAATTTGCGCTTGAGCCGGTCCACGATGATCTCCAGGTGCCGCTCCCCGCGACCGCGCACGATGGTCTGCGCCAGTTCGGCGCTGTACTCGTGATGGAACGTGGGATCTTCCTCGTGGAGGCGGTGGAGCGCCGTCGACAGCTTGTCCTCTTCGCCGTGCTGGTGTACCTCCACGGCCAGCGTGATCAGCGGCTCGGGTAGCTCGATCTTGGGCATGACCACCGGCGCCGCCCGCGTGGACAGCGTGTCGTTCGTATGGGTGTCCTTGAGCTTCGCCACGGAGCCGAGGTCGCCGGCATGCAGCAGCGGGACCTCCAGACGGTCCTTGCCCTGCACAATGGACAGGTGGTTGAGCTTCTCCACCGCGTCGCGCGGCGCGTTGTAGACCTCCGCCCCGTTCGCGATGGAGCCGGCCAGGATCCGGAAGTAGGTCACATCGCCCACATGCGGCTCGGACACCGTCTTGAAGACGTGCGCGACGATCGGGCCTTTGTCCGTGCGCGGGATGCTGACCGGCTCGGGCTTGCCCCACCGCTCGGCTTCGACCGGCGGGCGGTCGGCCGGCGAGGGCATCAGCTCCACCAGCTTGGACAGCAGCGCGCGGGTGCCGTACGTCAGCTCCGCGGCGCCGCAGAGCAACGGGAACAGGTCGCCGCGGGCCATGCCGACCTTCATGGCCGCAATCGCTTCCTCCCGCGAGATCTCCGATCCGCCGAGATAGCGCTCGAGCAGGGTGTCGTCGGTCTCCGCGATGCGCTCGATGAGCTCCTGCTCATACCGCGCGAAGCGCTCCTGATACTCGGCCGGGATATCTACCTCGTCGTATTCGCCAGCCTTCGTGCCGGCTTGATAGAGGTGGCACTTGCGCGAGAACAGGTTGATGATCCCGTGGAAGTCGGGGCCTTCGCCGACCGGGATCTCGATCGGAATCACCTTCGGGGTCAGGTGCTCGCGGATGTCCGTATAGGCCCTCTCGAAGTCGGCATGCTCCTTGTCCATCATGGACACGAAGAACATGCGCGGGATGCGCCGCTGTTCCGCATACTCCCAGACCAGCTCGGTCCCCACCTCCACTCCCGCCGTGCCACCCACCACCACGAGCGCGCCGTCCGCCGCGTGCATCCCGGCCACGGCGTCGCCCAGGAAGTCCAGGTACCCGGGGGTATCGATCAGGTTGATCTTGGCATCCATCCACTCGGCATATGCGAGCGACAGGCTGATGGAATACTGGCGCTGAATCTCGTCAGGGGTGTAATCGGTGAGGGCGGTTCCGTCTTTCACGGATCCATGTCGCTTGCTGCTGCCGGCCACGAAAGCGAGGGCGTCAACGAGGGAGGTCTTGCCCGACGCTCCGTGGCCCACGACCGCGACGTTTCGGATCCGATCGGTTGTGTACTCCCGCATGGAGACACCTCCTATTCGGGGGGACCGGAAATTGGAGGTCAGGCAGGGCGCTGTCAAATGGCGTCGCGGGGTCGCGCGCCGGTCGGCCACGGAACGGCCGAGACGGCAAACGGCCAGACGGGGAGCGGCAGAACGGACACGGGGTAAGGGGCGCTCGACGGGAGAGCATCTGGCACAGAACTTGGCTGAGCTGGGCCCCTTCGATCCCAGCCGGTTCGCCCGCGGTCCGTCCCCCCGTTCGTCCCTCCCCCGTTTCCTGTGTGACCCTTCTCCTACTCCGTGGTACCCCTTCGCCCTATCTTGTGGCGTGCCTCACAACGACCCCGTCCTGTCCATGGTCGTGGCCGCCGGGACGGCCCATGATCCGCGCCAGTTCTGGACCACGGTGGCGGAGATCCTGCGCCGAGGTGAACGGGCCGACCGGGTCGTGCTCGACTACACCGACCGGTGGGGCACTGGAACGGCGACGGCGCCGAGTGACGCGACCGGGACCGACGGCGAGACCGAGAGCTGGCGGGACGGGGTCGATCGCTTCGTCCGGGCCCACGTCGCCCCCCGGATCCCGGACCGAGCCCGCCTGCAGCAGCAACTGGCAGCGGCCCTGGAGCTCGCTGGCCTCGTGGGTCGCCGGGCAGTGCTGGAACACGAGCGGCGCCTGGGCACCTTCCTGATCGAATTGGCTCGCTGGATGCGGACCGTCGCGACGGATCCGCGCCAACTGCTGCAGTACACCGTCCACAGCGTCATGACCCTCACGGGGGCGCACGGGGCGGTGGTGGTGGAGCGCGGGGCGGACGGGGCCCTGCGGGTCGTCGCCGCCGCCG
>JBFGDF010000071.1:0-15758 GCA_041580775.1 Gemmatimonadales bacterium | reverse complement strand
GGCCACGCTCACGCTCCAGGCGTCCGGGACCGGGATGACCGTCGGCAGCCATCCGGCCACGGTCACGGTGCAGTCGCCGGTCGCCACCAACGGCTCGGTGAGCATCAGCGTCACGTGCACGGTCACGGCGCCCGCGACGAATCCGGCCATCGGTCTGTCGAACACGTCCCTGGCATTCGCCGCGCAGACCACCGGCGCCGAGCCGCCGGTGCAGACGGTTTCGGTGACGAACGCGGGCACGGGGTCCCTCACGGGGCTGGCCGCGGCGGTGAGCTACCAGAGTGGGCAGCCGACCGGCTGGCTCTCGGCGAGCTTGAGCGCCACGACGGCACCGGCCACGCTCACGGTGCAGGCGTCCAAGACGGGGCTCGCTGCCGGCACGTACAACGGCACGATCGCGGTGACGTCGAGTGTGGCGAACAACAGCCCGCAAACGGTTGCGGTCACCTTCACGGTCACGCAGCCACCGGCCATCGGCCTGTCCGAGACCAGTCTGTCGTTCGCGTCGGTCGGGGCCGGCGTGCCCGCCGCACAACCGGTCACCGTTTCCAACGTGGGCGCCGGGTCGCTCACCGGGTTGGGAACTGCGATCGCCTACGGGGCCGGGCAGCCGACCGGCTGGCTGTCGGCATCGCTCGATGGCACGACGGCGCCGGCGACCTTGACCGTGCAGGCGTCGCCCGGCGGACTCAACTCCGGCACGTACCAGGCGACGATCGACGTCACGTCGAGCGTGGCGAGCAACAGCCCGCAGCGCATCCTGGTGACGTACACCAAGTCGGGGCTCACTGGCCCGAGCCTGAACGTCCCATCAGTCGCCGGCACGACGGTCCAGTTGAGCTGGACCTATGGCTTCCCGCCGATTGCCTCCTCGAACGACGGGTACCGCCTGGAGGAGTCCACCACCGGCCCCAGCTCGGGCTTCGTGCAGATCGGCTCCTACTTCACGCGACAAACCCCGTTCGTGGTGAACCTGACCCGGGGTGCCGGAACGTACTGGTACCGCGTCCGGGCGGTCACGGCGCTGGGGACGACCGATTACAGCCAGGTCCAGGCGGCTACGGTGAGCAGTATTTCCGCCACGCGCTTCCAGAACAACGCCGCGTGGTCGGTCGTGTACCTCACGATCGACGGCGTCCAGCAGTTCTCCTACGGAGAAGGGATCCCGACGGGCTACTACTACCAGAAGACCCTCTCTCCCGGGACCCACTCCTACGAAGCGCGCACGGGCACCTGGAATCCGAACGGTACCCGGTTCGAGATGTACTGGTACACGGGCACGTTTAACCAGGCGAGCGGGAGCATCGGCACGGTGACCATCAGCAACCCGAGCATCCAGCAGCTACTCACCCGGTTCCTGACGACCGGGCGGTGGTGCGGCGAGTACTGGTCCAACCTCGTGTTCCACTACCGCTGCTTCCGCTTCAACACGAACGGCACGTTCACCCTGTCCGACGACAACGTCCAGATTCAGACGGGCACGTACTCCCTAACGAACTACACGGCCGGGCTGGTGACCTTCCAGGTGCGGTACAACAGCGGGCCCGTGTACAGCGGGACGCTGGACGAGATCAACGCCTACTTCATGATGCAGAACGGTCCGCCTGACTGGAGGACCATCCAGTACACGTATCAGGGCCAGTAGGACTGCAGGACACCGGGGTGCGCCGGCACGATACGGCGCACCCCGGCCGGGGCGGCGCGGCGTACCCGCGGACGCCGACCGCGACGTTCCCGCCGCCCGGGCCACCCGTCGGGCCGCCCATCTTGGCCCAGATCCTCCCCAGCCAGAGCCGCGCATCGCCGCCCGGGGCCAGCCCGTGCTTGTCCCACCACGTGCGACCGTCGGGTCGCAGTCGCAGGTAGCTCGACGGCTCCAGCCGGATGATCTTGCCGTCGATGGCGATCTGGGCGCGGGACGTGTTGTTGGTGACGACCAGGCAGTCGCCGCGGTCGGGCAGCGTCATGCCGGGCCGTGCCATCTGCACGTAGCCCTGCTTCCGGTCCTCGACGAGGACATCGCCCTGGATGTTCACGATCCGGATCATCATCGTCGCACCTCCAGCTTGCATGAGCCGGCCGGTGCATCCCGAGTGGCGCTGGGGACCAGCGGGAACCTCGACCGCGCGGGAGCCGCTGCCCGACGGGGGGGGCCGCGGGTCAGCGGCGCAACGTGTACCGCTCCCAATGTGCGCATCCCAGGGAGTGGCGGCCAGTCTCTTCACGAACACTTCAGTCGCATTTCACAGTGGAATCGTCGCGGACCACCGCCACGCGCACCCGAGCGTCCACGTTTGTGCCTCGCCACCACATGAAGCTTACGCCTGCGGCTCGTGCCGCCTTCACGTTCGCTTCATGGCGGGCGTCCCACTAAACCACGAACGCCACGTTCCGCTGCGCAGCGCGCTGCGCCATCTTCCAGAGCGCTCGTCGAGCACGGGTGCAGAACCCGAACGTCTCCTGATCCGCAAATGGATACCCGACATGCGTCTCGCTACCGTCCTCACCCTCGTTACGGTCGTTACCGCCACTCCCGTCCTTTCCGCGCAACAACCCGTGGTGTTCGACGCCTTCTTCGAGTCGCGCACCATGCGGCTCGACTACTACCACACCGGCGGCCTGGGCGGCGAGCTCGCGAGCCTCGACCAGGTGGTGAACGACGGGCCATGGGCCGGGAGCCTCACGCGCCTCGTGGACGACACCGACCTCGGACCGTATCGCTTCGTTGTGCGCGCCGCGGCGTCCGGCGGCACGCTCTACACCCGGGGGTTTTCCTCGTTGTATGCCGAATGGGAGTCCACGCCCGAGGCCCGGACGACGCACCGCACGTTCCACGAGTCCTTGCGGTTTCCGTGGCCCAAGGCCCCGGTGCGCGTCGTGGTCGAACGGCGCGGGCCGAACGGGTTCCGTGAGGTTGCGGCGTTTTCCGTCGATCCGGCGGTGCGCGCGGTCAACCCGGCAGCGCGGCCGCCGATCGGCACCGTCTGGACCCTGTTCGAGCACGGGCCGCCCACGACGAAAGTCGATCTCGTGCTGCTCGGTGAGGGGTACACGGCCGCCGAACAGGCGAAGTTCCACGCGGACGCGACGCGGCTGATCGAGCGGCTGTTTGCTTACGAGCCGTTCAAGAGCCGGCGGCAGGACTTCAACGTGCGCGCCATCGATCTCCCCGCGGCGGCGTCCGGCGTGAGCCGACCGCACCAGGGGCAGTACCGACGGCCCACGACCGGCACGCAGTACAGCATCTTCGACAGCGAGCGGTACGTGCTCACGCACGACAACCGCACGCTGCGCGACGTGCTGTCGGCGGCTCCCTACGAGTTCTTCGTCATTCTGGTGAACGAGAAACAGTATGGGGGTGGCGGGATCTTCAACTTCCAGGCGACGACGTCCGTGGACTCCGAGTTCTCGGACTACGTGTTCGTGCACGAGTTCGCCCACCATTTCGCCGGGCTGGCGGACGAGTATTACACGTCTCCGGTGGCGTACGAGACGGGGGCCGCCGAGCACGTGGAGCCGTGGGAGCCGAACGTCACCGCGCTCCACGACGCGGTGCGCCTCAAGTGGGGCGATCTGGTGGCACCGGGCACCCCGCTCCCCACGCCGTGGGACAAGGCGCGCTACGAGACGCACGCCCGCGACATCCAGGTGCGCCGCCGCGTGCTGATCGAGTCACGCGCGCCCGAAGCCGAGTTCGATCGGCTGTTCCGGGAGCAGCGCGAGGTGGAGCAGGCGATGCTCGCGGAGATGCGGTACGCCGGGGTGGTGGGAGCGTTCGAAGGGGCATCCTACGAAGCGCACGGCCTGTACCGGCCCGAGATCGACTGTATCATGTTCACCCGCAACATGACCCGGTTCTGCCGGGTGTGTCAGCGGGCGATCGCCCGGATCATTGACCTGTACGTCTCGTAGCGCGACGCGACCGACGCGACCGACGCGACCGACGGGAAGAGATCCCATCGTGCGCGCCCTTCCCGTCGTTCCCATCCCTCCGGTCGTTCCGTGGCTATTGGATCCACGCCCGGCCGTCATTACCTTCGATTCTGGTTCAGCCACTCACTTCAAATCGCGGGAGGAGCGCATGAACACACGGATGCTGGCGGGTGTCGCCGTGTTGGCCGGTGTCGTCGCCTGTGGCGATTCGACGGGCGTCACGGTGGACGATCTCGTGGGCAGCTGGAACGCGAGCAAGTTCGAGTTCGTGAACAACGCCAACTCGTCGCAGCGGTTCGATTTCATCGCGCAAGGGGCGACGTTGACCCTGACCGTTGCCGCGGGCGGAGCCTACAGCGTGGTGGCCACGGACCCTGGGCAGCCGCCCGACACCACCAGCGGCACGATCGCGATCAACGGCAACTCGATTACCATTTCCGAGTCCGGTCAGGGCAGTCCCACGACGTTCTCGTTCACCCTGTCCGGCAACACGCTCACGCTCACGGATACCGACGAGACCTTCGACTTCGACGACGACGGGACCGACGAGTCGGCCACGCTCACGATCGTCTTCCAGCGAACCTGAGCGGGAGGATCTGCGCGAGCTGGTTGACGCGGTGTGCGGGGCTCCGGGACGACAACGGGGCCCCGCGCTGCATCCGGGGCCCCGCGGCCGCTCCCGCTCCCGTCCTTCCCGTCGCTCCCGCCGTTTCCACCCCTAGGGCCCCGGCGGCGTCGTCGTGAGCACCGAGTTGGCGATGTAGCCGAGTTGGGTCCCCTCCACGAACACGGCCCACCAGCCGTTGCGCTGGTCGGCGACGGTCACCTGGAGGCCCGGCCGGAGCACGCGGACCACGGCGGCGTCGGCACTCCGCGTCTCCCGCACATTGGCCCAGTCGGCCGTCCACCGGGCGGTGGCATTCGCCGGCGGCGCCCCCGCCGTCGGCCCGGGCCGGTCCGGAGCCGGGGCGCGCCCGGTCCGGGATGGGGTGGTATCAGGCGGGACGGGGGGTGCCGCCCGGATGGGGGCGGCCTCGAGCGGAACCGCGGGCTCGGGTTGGGCCACCGCGGGCGGCACGGTCGCGGCCGGTGCCGGTGTTGCCGAACGGGTGGGAAACCGCACGATCCCGCTGCGGAGCGCGGCGACGATCCCGATGGCCACGGCTGCCGTGACGACCACGGCCACGGTGGTCCGCCGGACCACCCGGACCCGCCGGACGTGGTGGCCGCAGTAGGGACACACGGCGACATCGCGGTCGATGTGCTTGCCGCACCGGCTGCAGCCGACGAGCGGGCTGGCGTCGCCCGTCTCGAGCGGATTCTGCAGCAGGATGTAGCCGCAGTGGGGGCAGGTGGACGCGACGTCGAGCGCGCTGTGCCCGCAGCCCGGGCACCGGATCATCACCATGGTACTGCGAATCTAATGGATCCGGTGAGGACATCCCACACCGATGGTCCGTCGTCCAAGAGCGTGGTTGGTTGGGAAATCGGCGTGGAGGGGCTGGCGCCGGGCGACTCCCCTGGGTGACGGGGTGCGGCCGTCGTGGCGCCGAGCCCGAGTCGGTCCCGCCACGCCTTCCGTCGGCGATGCGAGCGGTCCCGGGGGAACCCGCGGCGTGCCCCGCCGCCGACGTGGGCAGCGTGTCCCTACCGCTTCTCCCACGTGGGCCGGATGTCGTGCGTCACCGCGAACACGAGCCGGTCGAGCAGCTGGCCGTACGCCTCATCGGGGTCGCGGGCGCCGAACACCGGCGTCCCGCCGATGAGGCCCACGCCCGCCACCGTTTCCCGGGCCCGGGCCGTCGACGACCACACGGTGCCGCCCGAGCCCGTCGACACGAGCCGGGCGGTGAGACTCACGGTCACCTCCGCCTCGACCGAGGGGTTGGGGCCGAGCCGCGCGCGCGGCCGCACGTCGGACACGACCAGGTGCCCGAGCAGCAGGGCGGACACGCCGCGGGCCTCGCCGATGGCGCGCGCGGCTTCCGGATCGAGACGGTCCCGTCCGATTCCGTCGAGCACATCGTCCAGCTCTCCCAGCTCGAATACTTCCGTCCCCGCCTGGGCGGCGAAGATCTCGTCGCGAAATCGGTTCGTGGCCGCGGGGCCGAGGTCGCCGCGGGCGCCCTCGACGCTGAACGTCACGAGCCCGATGGGGCGGTGGGGCGCCAGCGCCAGGCGCGGGGGCACAAGCACGCGGGAGCCGCCGCACGCGACCGTGACGGCAAGGCAGGGCAGGGCAACCAGCAGGCGTTTCATGGGTTGGTCTCCTCGGCCGGTGGCCGGTGACGGGCGATGAACGCTTCGTGTTCCGGCGGCACGAACATGTTGTCGGCGATGCCGGCGATCTCCTCCGCTTGGCGCCAGGCGAGCTCGAGGGTCAGTAGCTCTTCCGCGAGCGCCCGGCGCTCCTGCTCCTCGTGCAGCGCCATCTCGAGCGCGAGCCGGGTAGGAGTCGGGAGCCGGTGCAGCGTGGCCAGCTTGTCGGTGGCTTTCTTTCCGGACGGCGGCCGGAGCCCCGCGTCCACGTGGGCGACGAACGCCTCGGGGTGACCGGCGGCTTCGATCGCACTCACTGCCTCGCGCACGACGGCCGGTTTTCCCGCCATCAGATTCACGGCGGGGAGCAGCACGCTGGCGGCCCGCTCCGCCTCCGGGCCGGTGAACCGGTGCAGCCGGCGCCCGTCCTTGAGCGTGACGAGCCAGCCCTCCCCGTCCGGATTCCGATGCAGGCGCACGCCCTGAAGCTGCGCGTTCCGCACTTTGAGCACCTTGCCCTCCGGGGACTTGAGCTTGGCGCGCACCGGGAAATTGAACACGGCGTTCCACATGCCCCCAAAGGCCCCGATGCTGACCCCGGCAAACGCCGCGCTGATGGTCAGCGCACCGAGCGCGGCCACTGCGCCCCCCGTAAGGAGAATCGCCCGCCGCCGCCGCCGGCCGAACTGGTCGCCGTAGCGCCAGGCCGCGAATTCGGGCCGGAGCGGCGCCCCAATCCGCACCAGCTCCAGGCCCTCGCGCAGCCGGGCGAGGCCGATCTGATCGGTGGACATCCGCACGCGGGTGGCGCGGAACAGCCGCTCGCATTCCTCGAACGCCTCCCAGCGCTCCTCGAGCGGCGAGAGGTTCCACCGCTCGCACCGCCGGCACACGACCCACAGCCGCCCGCGCGCGGGATCGAACGCCAGCCGCCGGCCGACCGGAAAGGCCTCCAGCACCGCGTTCCGCCCAAGCGATCGCGTGCAGTAGATGCAGGTCGAGTACATGGCACCGCGCTATGAGTCACCCGCAATGTGGGCTCGGACCCGGGCACAGACAACCACACGACGATATCCCACGCGTCGGTGCAGGCGGATATCTTCTCCGGGGCGCGTGATGCGCGCCATTCCGGATTGACTCCGTCGCTTTCCCACCTGGAGGACACTCGTGCGCACGATTTCGTTCGTTTCGCTGGCGGCTCTGTTGCTCGTGGGCGCACCACGGGCCGTGGCCCAAGAGGCCGAAGAGGGCGCGCCCAAGCTGAATAGCGCCCTGTTGCGGGGGCTCGAGCTCCGCAACCTCGGACCCGCGTTCATGTCCGGCCGCGTGGGTGACCTCGCGGTCGATCCGATGAAGCGCAGCACGTGGTACCTGGCGGCGGCGTCGGGCGGGGTGTGGAAGACGGAGAACGCGGGAACGACCTGGAAACCCATCTTCGATGCCCAGGGCAGCTACTCGATCGGCGCGCTCGCCCTCGATCCCAACGATCGGTTCGTTCTGTGGATCGGCACCGGCGAGAACAACAGCCAGCGGAGCGTGGGATACGGCGATGGACTCTACAGGTCCGTGGACGGCGGCGCCTCGTTCACGAAGGTCGGGCTCGAGCAGTCGGAGCACATCGGCAAGATCCTGATCGATCCCCGGGACGGGAACGTCGTCTACGTCGCCGCGCAGGGGCCCCTGTGGGCGCCCGGCGGCGACCGCGGGCTGTACAAGACGACCGACGGGGGGAAGACGTGGGCCAAGGTGCTCGACATCAATGAGCACACGGGGGTGAGCGATGTGGTGTTCGATCCCCGTGATCCCGACGTGCTGTACGCGTCCTCGTACCAGCGGCGCCGGCACGTCTGGACCCTGATCAACGGCGGCCCCGGGTCGGGCATTCACAAGTCCACCGACGGCGGCAGGACTTGGAAGAAGATCCAGCGCGGGCTGCCCTCGGTGGATCTCGGCCGCATCGGGTTGGCCGTCTCGCCGACGTCGCCGGACGTCGTGTACGCCATCGTCGAGGCAGCCGACGACAAGGGCGGGTTCTTCCGCTCGGCTGACGGCGGCGAGCACTGGTCCAAGCAGAGCGACTACGTGAGCGGGAGCCCGCAGTACTACCAGGAGATCTTTGCCGACCCGCACAAGTTCGACCGCATCTACTCGATGGACACCTATCTGATGGTGTCGGAAGACGGTGGCAAGACGTTTACGCGACTCGGCGAGGAGTGGAAGCACGTCGACAATCACGCCCTCCACATCGATCCCTACGACGCGGACCATCTGATCGTCGGCTCCGACGGCGGGCTGTACGAGACGTTCGATCGCGGCAAGAGCTGGAAGTACTTCCCCAACCTGCCGCTCACGCAGTTCTACAAGGTGGCGGTCGACAACGCCACGCCGTTCTACAACGTCTACGGCGGCACCCAGGACAACGCCACCCAGGGCGGCCCCTCGCGCACCACCAACCGGCACGGCATCCGGAACAGCGACTGGTTCGTGACCGTGTTCGGCGACGGCTTCGACCCGGCGGTGGATCCGGAGAACCCGAACATCGTGTACTCGCAGTGGCAGTACGGCGGGTTGGTGCGATACGACCGCGCCACGGGCGAGCGGATCGATATCCGGCCCCAGCCCGAGCCGGGTGGGCCGCCGCTCCGCTGGAACTGGGATTCCGCGTTGCTGATCAGCCCGCATAATCCCGCGCGGCTCTACTTCGCCGCCCAGATCCTGTTTCGCTCTGACGATCGTGGCGACACGTGGCGGGCGGTGAGCCCCGACCTCACGCGCAACATGGACCGTAACCAGCTGCCGGTCATGGGCCGGGTGTGGAGCGTGGACGCCGTCGCCAAGAACAACTCTACCTCGTTCTACGGCACCATCGTGGCGCTCACCGAGTCGCCGGGCGTCGAAGGCCTGCTGTATGCCGGGACCGACGATGGCCTGGTGCAGGTGAGTGAGGACGGCGGCGCCACGTGGCGCAGGATCGAGCGGGTGGGGACCGCCCCCGAGCGGACCTACGTGAACGATCTCGAGGCCTCGCGCCACGACCCGAACACGGTGTACGCGGCGCTCAACAACCACAAGGCTGGCGATTTCGCCCCCTACGTGCTCAAGAGCACGAACCGCGGGCGCACGTGGACGTCGATCAGCGGCGATCTGCCCGCGCGGGGCTCGGCCTACACGATCGCGGAAGATCATGTCGACCCCAACCTGCTCTTCGTGGGCACGGAGTTCGGCATCTTCGCGACGCTCAACGGCGGGACGACCTGGATCCAGCTCAAGGGCGGCATGCCCACGATCAGCGTGCGTGACCTGGAGATCCAGCGACGGGAGAACGATCTCGTGGCGGCGTCGTTCGGGCGCGGCTTCTTCATCCTCGACGACTACACGCCGCTACGGACGCTGCGGGACGACCTGCTGCGCAAGGACGCGCACATCTTCCCGGTCAAGACGGCGCTGCTCTATGTCGAGGAAGCGCCGATGGCGGGCGGGGAGAAGGCGTACCAGGGCGCGCAGTTCTACACGGCGCCGAATCCCGAATTCGGCGCAACGTTCACCTACTACCTGCGGGAGGCGCTCACGACGCGCAAGGCGCAGCGGCAGAAGGCCGAGCGCGACTTGGCCAAGAAGAACGAGAACGTTTTCTACCCGTCGTGGGACGCGCTGCGCGCGGAAGACCGGGAGGAATCCCCGGCCGTCGTCCTCACCGTGCGGGATCAGGACGGCAACGTCGTGCGGCGGATAGCCGGCAAGACGGCATCGGGCCTGCATCGGGCCACGTGGGACCTGCGCTACCCAGGCTTCGCCGGGGGTGGGGGCCGCGGCGGCGGGATCGGACCGCTGGCGGTGCCGGGCCGCTACACCGTGAGCCTGGCCACGGTCGTGGACGGCGCGGTCACGGAGCTGGTCGCGCCCGTGCCATTCGACGTCGAGCCCCTCGGACTTGGCACGCTCGCGGCGCAGGATCGCGCGGCGGTGCTGGCGTTCCAGCGCCAGACGGGCGAGCTGCAGCGCGCCGTGATGGGGGCGAATCGCGCGGTGAGTGCGGCCATGGAGCAGGTCGAGGCCATGAAGCGCGTGATCGAGACGACCCCGTCGCTCGATCCGGCGATGCGGCAGGAGGCCCGGGCGCTCGAGCTCCGGCTGCTGGATGCCCGCGAGCGGCTCAACGGTGATCCCACCATGCCGCGGCGCAGCGAGCCCGGCATGCCCGGCATCGTCGATCGGGTGCAGCAGATCGTCGGCGGACACTGGGCGACCACCTACGGGCCAACCCAGACGCACCGACGCAACTTTGAGATTGCCGCGCAGGAGTTCGAGGCGCTCCTCGAGCCGCTGCGCCGGCTCATCGAGGTGGACCTGGTGGCCCTGGGACAGCGGCTCGAGGCGGCGGGCGCCCCGTGGACGCCCGGCCGCGGCGTGCCCCGCTGGCGCCGCCCGTAACGCCGAC
Organism: Gemmatimonadales bacterium; assembly: GCA_041580775.1. Taxonomy (GTDB): domain Bacteria; phylum Gemmatimonadota; class Gemmatimonadetes; order Gemmatimonadales; family GWC2-71-9; genus JAOTWJ01. The sequence continues at coordinate 5,128 of JBFGDF010000071.1, read as the reverse complement.
GGCTCTCCCGCGCGGGGTGTGCGACGCGAGGTAGATTTCGCGCCGCATGCCCCGCGCCTCGTTGCGGTCCCCGATCGTCGCCGGCCATACGGCCCTCGCGGCCGCGCAGGTGGCGTTCGGGCTGTTCCCCATCTTCGGGACGGTGATCTTCCAGCCCGGGGGGCTGTCGCCGTTCGCGGTGGCTGCCTGGCGGGTGACCGCGGGATCGGTGGCACTCGGAAGCCTGGCCGCGCTCGCGTACGGGCGTGCCGCCCTGCCGCGGCGCGGCGACTGGGGCCGGTTCGCACTGTGCGCCCTGCTCGGGGTCGTGCTCAATCAGGCGCTCTTCCTGGTGGGCCTGTCCCGGTCCACCCCCCTCAATGCCGGGCTCGTGATGACGCTGATCCCGGTGTTCACGTTCGGACTCGCCGCACTCGTGGGGCTGGAGCGGTTCAGCGGGGTTCGGGCGCTGGGCGTCGCGCTCGCCCTCGGCGGGGTGGTGCCGCTCGTGTTCGCGGAGGGACTTGGCACCCTCGGGCGCTACGGCCTGGGCAACCTGCTGATGGTGGCCAACGCGCTGTCCTACTCGATCTACCTGATCCTCGCCAAACCACTCACCGCGAAATACCCGGCGCTGGTCGTGATCGCGTGGTCGTACCTGCCCGGGATGGTCGCCGTGCCGTTCTTCGCCTGGGGGGAGCGTGCGCTGCCCGAGCCGGCCTTGGCGGCCGCGTGGTGGTCGCTCGCCTATATCCTCGTCTTCCCCACCGTTCTGGCGTACCTGCTGAACACGTTTGCGCTCGCGCGCCTGCGCGCGTCCACGACGGCCGTCTACATCTACGCCCAGCCGCTGGTGGCAGCGGTGGCGAGCTGGATCGTGTTCGGGGAACGGCCGTCGCGGGCCATGCTGGCGGGAGCGACCGCGCTGTTCGTGGGGATCTGGCTGGTGGCCCGCCGGCCGCCCGTGGCGCCGGCGCCCGTGGCCCCCGCCGCAGCCTGACGGGGCGCGGGGGATGGATCAGGCGTGGCTCGGTCGTCCCTGACCGGCCACGTGCTCGCCGATCAGGACCTTGCCGATCTCCTCACGCTGGATCTGGTTGGTGCCCTCGTAGATCTGGGTGATCTTGGCGTCGCGCATGTACTTCTCGATCGGGTAGTCGCGCATGTAGCCGTAACCGCCAAATACCTGCACGGCGTCGGTCGTGACCTCCATCGCGATGTCCGAGGCGAAGCACTTGGCCATGGCGGAGTACATCGTCGGCCGCTCCTTGGGGCCCGAGTCGATGTGCCGCGCGGTCGCATAGATCAGGGCGCGCGCGGCTTCGACCTTGGTGGCCATGTCGGCGAGCAGGAACCGCAGGCCCTGGAAGGACGAGACCGGCGAGCCGAACTGCCGGCGCCCGATGGCGTAGTCGACGGCGAGGTCCAGCGCCCCCTGGGCGATACCCAGGGCCTGGGCGGCGACCCCCGGTCGGGACGCGTCGAACGTGCGCATCGCCGTGATGAAGCCCGTGCCCTCCTTGCCGATCAGGTTCTCGGCCGGTACGCGGCAGTTCTCGAAGATCAGCTCGCGCGTGGCCGACGCGCGGATCCCCATCTTGTCTTCCTTCTTGCCGAACGCGAACCCGGGTGTCCCCTTCTCGACGACGATCGCGCTGGCCCCGCGCGGTCCCTTGGCGGGATTCGTCATGACGATGCACGTGTAGATCTCGGCTTCACCGCCGCCGGTGATCCACAGCTTCGTGCCGTTCAGGACGTAGTGGTCGCCGTCGCGCGTGGCCGTCGTGCGGATCCCCCCGGCGTCCGATCCGGCCTGCGGCTCGCTGAGCGCGAATGCCGCGAGCCGGCGGCCGGCGGCGATGTCGCCCAGGAATCGGTCCTTCAGGTCGTCCGAACCGGAGAGGATGATGGGGAGGGCGCCGAGCGCGGTACCGGCAAAGGCGAGCGCGATCCCGCCGCAGGCCTTGGACAGCTCCTCGGTGACGAGCACCATGTTGAGGGTGCGGGAGGCGCCGGCGATGCCGCCGTACTGGTCATCGACGAACACGCCGAACAGGTCTGCCGCGGCGAGGGTGCGTACGACGGGCCAGGGGAACTCCGCGGTGCGGTCGTATTCGGCCGCCACGGGCCGGATCTCATTGTCGGCGATGGAGCGCGCGAGATCCCGAATGGCGCGCTGCTCCTCGCTCAGCCCGTAGTCGAGCACGGCGTTCCTCCTCGGCTGGAGTGCGGGCTCGCCACCCGGCGGCCGCGGCGGTCAGCGGACGGCCGGCGCCTCGTCGAAGAGATAGGGCTCCTGCACCCACGTCTCACCGCCCTGGAAGACGAGGCGGACGCGGTCGTCAGGACGTCGCTCGTCGAACGAGCTCACTTCCACTGCCCCCGTGACGGAACCGGCCGTGGCCAGGGCCGCCACCCGCGCGACGAGCAGCCGGGCGTCGAGGTTGGCGTCCCGCATCTCGATCCGGACCGCGCCGGTCGCGGGGTCGGCCGCCGCGTGGAAGTGCCCTTCGGGGTAGAGCCCTTCGTAGGTGTCGGCGAGGCGCTGCACGTCGCGCGCGGCCTTGGGCGCCTCCGCGGCGGCGAACATGATGCTCCCGTTGAGCCGGCACACGACGGGTTCTACGGGGATCTGTGCCTCGCTGCGGTACGGCGCGCGGCGTGTCTCCGTGTAGCGCGGCTGCGCCCAGCTGATCCGCACCGAGCCGCCGCGCTCGACGCGCAGGCGGACGAGGTGCGGACTGTCCTCCGTATGCACGAAGAAGTCGCCGCCGAGGATGGCGTCGTGGAGGTCCACCGGAATCTCCGACAGCATCCGCACCAGCTCGTGCGCGATCGTCGGGAGGCTTGGTGCCGACGTGGGCTGAATGTGGCGGACGACGATGGCCCCGGACGGTGCATCGTACTCCAGCCATTCGCCGGGGAGCGCCGCGAGGGCGGCGCGGATCTCCTCGCGCAATGGTCCGACCACTACCCGGCCGTGGCATCCTTCCTCATAGAACATGCGAACCTCGCCGCAGTGAGTCCGTGCGCGGCCAAGTAAACCCCGACCGGGTGAAGGGAATGAAGAAATGAGCGTGAAGAAACCATGAGGGCGGCGACCGGGTCCGGCCGCCGCCCTCGGGCGCGGGTGGAGGCGGGCCGGTCAGCCCGCGCCAGCCCCCAGGGCGCCAAGCACCTTCTGGATCACTGCCTTGCGGCCCTTCAGCATGTCGCGGAAGTCCTGTCGGTCGGTGTCCGCGATCTCCATCCGCAGGTCGGACAGGTAGCTCTCCAGCACGTGGCGGAGCATGTCCCGTTCCTGCTCGGTCAAGTCGAGTTCCAGCATGCCCATCTCTCCCGTCTCGCGAACCGCGGCGGCCCTACGCCTGCGGGATCCGGTCGCTCGCCCTCCGTGGTGAGACCCGCCGATCCACGGAGACGCGCCGATCCTCCGGGGTCGAGCCTGATCCCTGGCGCCGCGACCCCGACCGCCGATCCACCAGAATGCCCGACGGGAACCAGAACTTGCGGCGAGCGTGCCAGCGGCGATCCTCGGCGTTCTCTTGGATCATGCAACCTCCCCAGTAGCGACGCGGTCCGGAGCGTAGGATACGCCGGAAAGCCAGCGGTAGCCAGCGCCGGCGGGGTCGCACCCGGTCTTCATGATTCCTTCGCGCCCAGTTCACTTGGCGTTCACCAAATGGGCGTGATGCTTCGTCTGAGACGACGTGGGAGGAGTCATGCACGCGCGCGAGCCAACCGGTACCGAGCCCTTCGACGAGCGCGAGCGCGGGCACCATCTGCCGCGCCCGCCGTGGATAGCGGACGAGGAAGAGGAACCGTCGGTCGCCGTGGAGGGGGCGGAGGAGCCGGAGCTCGATCCGCCGCACCACGTGCACGATCTCTGGGTGGTGCTCGGGCTGGGTGAGGAGTAGGGAGCCGGCCGCCCTCAGCCGGTCTCGTGCCAGGCGATCTCGCCCCGGTAAGCGCAGCCGGGACATTCGAGCACGGTCGGCATCCCCCTGAGCGGAATCCGGTGCCCCGATGCAGGGCACACCGCGTACTTATGTCCGAGATCCCGGCGCGTCCCCCGCGCCGGATTGCGTTCATGCTTGCTGCGACACACCACGGTGAAGCGGCGCGGCCGGTCCTTCCGCATTTCGAACAGCCGGGCCGGGAGACGCACTTCCCGGTGTCGGACGCTCACAACGACTTCCGCGGTGGGATCGGTGGCGACGACGGGATACCACGCGCCGGTGCGGAGCATGGGACGGGTGCGCGGCGGATTGGCAATGGCCCACAACCGGGCCCAGGCCACCGGGTGTTCCAGGGTGCCCGACGCGGCCCGCAGATCCACGGCGGGCTCATGGTCCGGGGCGAGTTGACTGGGGAAGCGAGGCGCGGTCTGAGGGGCGTCGAACTCAGTCATGGTCATTCGGCGGTCTCGGAACATGGGTGATTCGGGGCGCGGGGAGCCGGCCATCGGCCCAAGGAGTACAGCGCCCGCCCCGGGCGATCCGTGAGGTCGGTTACAGCCCCTGGTTGATGTGGCCGTAAGTCCACGCCTGATACTAGGATGTGTGGCGCCTAACGCGGGTCCGCCGCGGGGACGGGCTCTGGCGTGGGCCAGTCCGGGGATCCGAGCAATCTCTAAAAGCCTGTAGAACAACTACTTAGGCGTACATGGGAATCAGATCTTGGTGATTGCCGAGTCGGGCATGTGACGTGCCTTTCAAACGGATGGCCGGGACGGGGTGTGCCCGGTCTCCGACAACTCGCAGGCCGGTAGCACAGGGGGTGGGATGGCACGAGCGCGATGGGTCTTCATGGGGCTGGCGCTGGCCTTGATGGCCGGCCCGGCGCAGGCGCAGTATGTCTCGCCGCAGAACGTGGTCTTCAAAGGCGTGAGCCCCTGGGGATTCTCCCAGACGGGGTACGGCGTGTACATCGGGCCGTACGGGCTCCAGTTGATGGGCGAGCCCGGTCAGCCGACGGTCGACGCGTTCTGCGTGGACTTCGAGAACTACGCGTACACCGGCTCGTCCGGGTGGACGGCCAACATCAACAACCTGGGCAGCGGTACCATGTCCCAGACGCGGCAGTGGGCCACGTATGGGAACGCTACGGTTGTGCAGGCCCGCTACCAGGCGGCCGCGTATCTGGTGTC
>JBFGDF010000070.1:0-15916 GCA_041580775.1 Gemmatimonadales bacterium | reverse complement strand
GCACCTGCACGGCATCGAGTACATCGTGGCGAAGTCGCTCACGCGGCCGCAGGTGTCGCGCGGGCTATGGAACGCGAATTTCCACGACCACTTGGTGGAGATCGCTACCGGACGGGTGAAGGTCCTGGACCTGCCCGACGCCGAAGCCAAGAAGGTCGCCGACCTCGTCGCGACGACGGACGGCATCATCTTCCATCTCTGGCCCCAGGGCGATCCGTTTCCGACCGGATCGGTCACGATCGACCAGGCCGTCGGGCACAAGCCGCTCTCGGAGACGGAGTATCGCGCCTCGGCGCAGCCGCGCACTGGCGCGAAATAGAGGCCCGGCCGTCATCGGGCCCCAGCACCGGCCCGGCGAGACGCGCGTCACCCGTTGCTCAGGTGGGGTTGCTTCCGGTTCGCCGTCGCTCGGTTTCCGCCGGGTCGAAGGTGGTGCTGTTCCAGCGCGGCCGTTGCGCCTCGTCCAGTGGGACGCGCACGACATCGCCGGCGCTCCATGGGCGTTCCTCCGGAAGCCGCGTAAGCGGTACCGCGATCTCACCGCCCGCGTCGTCGATGAATCTGCCGGTCGTCCGCTCGATGCGCTGCAGGGTGAGCGTCAGCATCGGCGCGCGGCTTGCGCGCGCCGGCGTACGAACGGGGAGGTCCTTGTCGGCCATGTTCGGTCTCCGGACGATGGCAGGCCGCCCGGAACGCCGCATGTTCCGTTCCGACGGCGTCGGCGCTTTCGGGCCCGGTCTGGGGCCGGTCCGGTTCCGCGGTTGCCCCGACTGCGGCACGACCACAACAGCGGACGGCCGCACGCTGGTGTGGCCGTCCGCTGTTGGGGTCCGGAACGGTGAGCGGGCCTACAGCTTGATGCCGAGCTTCACGCCGATTTCGAGGCGCAACCCGTCAGGCGCTTCCTCGAGCACCACGCGATCGTCCACGCGCCGCACGATCATGCGCACCGGCGGGCCGTGGCCCTTGCCGCGCCCCTGGTTGCCGGCGCGGTAGTAGATGATGTGGTGATCGGGTTTCGCTTCCACGCGCACGACTTCGAAGCCCTGCTTGACCAACACGTCCTTTGCGGCCGTCACGGCCACCTCGACGGTGACCTTCGACTTGCCGTCCTCCTGGCTCTTCCCTTTGTCCCCGCGGCCTTGCGCCGACGCAGGCGTGCTTCCGAGCGTCGTTAGCACGAGTAGCGCGGTGCCGACCTTGAACACGTTCATCATCGGCGACATGTGCCCCATCCTGGGGTGACGACCGCAGAACGATGCGACGGGCGCCCCGCGGCTACCGTGACGAGGCGCACAAGCCGCGGTACGGTGGTGATTTGGCCCCGCACCAGTCAACTTGGGTGCATGACCACGAGGCTGTCGACCCGTCGTTCGCCGCTTGCGCCGTGAGACCGCCGCTCCCGCGGGGGATCGGGCACCTCGTCCTCACCGTGTACACGCTCGGCGTGCTGGTCGTGATGCTCGTCCCGGTGCCGGACACCCCGACGTACGTGCCGGGCGGGTTCGACAAAGCGGTGCACGTGGCGCTCTTTCTCGGACTTGGCTTTCTCGCGTACTGGGACCTGCGCGCCGCCCGGCGGCCGAAATTGCTGCCGGTGGTGGTGGCGGGGGTGGGGCTCGCGGTACTGATCGAGCTGGTGCAGCACCTGCTGCCGTACCGGTCCGGCGACGCGGCGGATCTGGCCGCCGGGGCCGCCGGCGTGATGATGGGGGCCTGGTTGGCCAAGCTGGTGTTCGGAGCCCGGAAACGCGGGGACGCCTGACGGCTGACGCCGGGGCTGGTCCGCTATGGAGTCGGTGGCTCGATCGTCTCGACGTATCCGCGTTCCAGCAGCAACTCGACGAACGTCCGCAGGTCGGCGGCGGTGAAGCCGTCGGGGAGCACCTTCTTGGCGTGCAGGGCGTCGTGAATGGCGACCGGGGTGCGAGCACCGTCGATCGCCGAGAGCAGCGACAACATCCATGGCTCGATGCGCGTGCGGCTGCGGAACGGTTCCGAGGTCGCGAGGATCGCCTCCGACGGCGCCAACCCGCCCTCGCCCTTCACGTACGTGACGTGGACTTGGAGCGCGTCCGTGAGTCGCGGCCGCAGCGCGTCGAGGGTGCTGCTCAGGGTGCCGGCGGCTCGCTGGGCCGCCCGCCAGCGGAGCGCGGCGATCTGGCGCTCGAGATCCGCACCCGTCGTGCTCGTCCCCAGCCACGTCCGCAGGGTGGCGGGGTGGCCCGGCCCGTCGCGGTGCGCGAGCACCAGCGCGCCGTACACGTGCCGTTCGAGCTTCCACTCCCGGAACCGTGCTTCCCACTCGGCGACCGTGCCCCGGCCCAGGCCGTGCTCCGGCTTGGCGAGCATGCGGGCGAGCTCGGCCGGCGCCATCTCGGTTTCCACACCCAGGAGGAGCTCGAATTCGTCCGCCCGATCGCCCAACCAACCGCGCACCCGCTCTTCCAACGGCGATTCCTCGGTGTCCCACGCGGCGCAGACGGAGCAGAAGATCCCCCCGGGGCGCAGCGCCGCGGGCAGGTCCGCGATCATCCGCTGCACGAGGCGTTCACCGGTGGGTCCGCCGTCGCGGTAGATCCACGTGTCGTCGGGGGACGGCATGTACGGGGGGTGCGCCACGATGCAGTCGAAGGTGCGCCCGGCCACCGCCTGGTACAGATCGCCCCGAGCGATCTCCAGGTTGGCGGACGCGTTGAGCATCTGATTGAACCGGGCGAAATGGGTGGCGCGCGCCGTGATGTCGGCGGAGACGGCCTGCCGCACCTGTCGGCTCAGGACCAGCGCCCCGATTCCCGTTCCCCCGCCGAGATCGAGCGCCGCGTCGTAGGTGCCCTGCGGCAGCAGCCGGAGAAAGCGCAGGGTCCCGGGGAAGATGGCGGGGAACACGGCGTCGGGTGGAGGCGTGTACGGGGAGTCATCCGGGTTGTGGTGGACATCGGAGGCGATCCAGAACTCCCTCACCGGATAGAGAAGCACCGGGGCCGAATAGGAGTCCGCGGTTGCCTCATGCCGCAGGACCCCGAGTTGCTCGAAGGCCGTGCGGATGGGCGCGCCGAGCTGTGCGCGCACCGCGTCGCCCGGCACGCGCTCGATCAGGAGGAAGGTCCTGATCAGCAAGGCCAGGGGATCGTCGGCGGCCGCCGGCAGGGTGAGCGTCTCCGGCCGCACGGACCCGAACGCGAACAGCGACGGGATCCCGAGCGCCTTGCTGACCGAGGGCTCGTCGTAGCCACTGGCCCGGAAGTGCTCGACCACGCGGGCGAACGTCTCCGGGGGGCCGAGAGTGAGGGGGAAGGCGGGATCGGTCACGCGGGGAAGATCGTGCCGCTCCGCGGTGATCGCCAGCGGCTCCGGCGCTAGTGGGTGGGGAACGCCGACCGCGTGCTCACCGCGCGGCGGTTGCGGCCGCGCGGTTCCTGTCCCTGCAGGACGACGCGCAGGACCCCCGACTGCAGATCTACGTCCCACAGCGCGACGCGCGGCTGGATGAACTCGGCGAGATCGCCCGCGGTGAGGGTCGCGGGCGTGACGTCCAGGAATTCCAGCACCTTGAGGCGCATCGCCTCGTACGTCTTGCGCTGCTGCGATGCCGCGATCCGCAGGCCCACCGGGTCCTCGAGCACGCGTCGCACCGCTCCCTGGGCGATATCGAGCAGGCGCTGCGTGAGGTCGGCCAACTCCGCGTTGCCGTCCTTGGCCCGACGTCGCTCGAGTTCCACCGCCGTCGCCGGCTCGCAGAGTTCGAGCAGCAGCCGGGCGACGGGGGCCCGGGGGCCGCGCGCGTCGGCGGCCGCCGTGGTGGCCCGCTCGGCGGAGGCGCAGTTCGCCAGCTGGTTGCGGGCGAGGCGCAGATACCTCGTCATCCGGTCGTAGACATCGGTGCGGCCCGGCAGCGGCGGCTGACGCCGGCCACTCAGGAGATCCTGGATGTAGGGCTCGGGAACCTGCGCCGCCGCCGCGAGCTCGGCAGGCGAGCGCTTGAGCTCCTTGAGGCGACGCTGGAGCAGGTCGGCGACCGTGGCAGGCGGCGGGGTCGAGCGTTTTGCGGGCACGTGCGATCCTCCTTTGGTGCGGCAAGTCGGAGCGAGAAGGGCGGAACCCGCGCACCAGGCGCCAGGTTCCGCCCTCGCTTCGCACGTGTTGAGTGCGCCACGACGGCACACGGCAACCTGAAAGATAGCCGGTCCGGGAGAGGTTTCCTAGGACCGGGGACGACTCGCGGAGCCGCTAGGCCGGCGTGCGCGTGTCAGACCGCCGCGCCGCGCGCGCCTGGCGGAAGCTCACCAGCTTTCCGGCGTCCTGATCCCACAGGCCGAGGCGCAGCGTCTTGATTCCGTCCCAGAGCGTGATGCGGGTGACGTGTTGGAAGACAGGCTGCTCGGCGTAGCACTCGGGCAGTCGGTAGTTGGGAATCCGGCTGTTGACGTGGTGGATGTGGTGGAGCCCGATGTTTGCCGTGAACCACTGCAGCACCCTGGGCAGCACCAGATAGGAGCTGCCCGCGAGTCCCGCTGCGTGGAAATCCCACTCGGGGTGCTCGCGCCAGTACGTGTCCTCGAACTGGTGCTGCACGTAGAAGAGAAACACGCCGATCGAGCCCGCGATGAGCGAGATCGGCAGCTGCACGAGCAGGAAGTTGGTGAGCCCGACGACCTGCCAGGCCACGGTCACCAGCGCGAGAATCCCGAGGTTGGTCAGCAAGACGCTGGTCCACTCCCGCTTCCACGACCAGGGCAGATCCAGAGGCAGCCGGTGCTTGAGGATGAACTGCCAGATCGGGCCGATAACGAGCAGCACGACCGGATGGCGGTACAGCCGATAGCCGATCCGCTTGAGCAGGGGGAGCGCCCGATACTCGGCGACGGTCAGCGTGCTGATGTCACCGAAGCTGCGGTAATCCAGGTCGCCGGACGTCTTGTGATGAATGGCGTGGGTCTTCCGCCAGTAGCGGTACGGCACCAGCGTGAGCACGCCGAGCACACCGCCCACCAGGTCGTTGAGCCGCTGCGAGCGGAAGAACGCGCCGTGCCCGCAATCGTGCTGGATCATGAACAGGCGGAGCATGAAGCCGGCGGCGAGCACGGCGAGCAGCAGCGTGAGCCAGAAGCCGACCCGCAGCGCGAGCAACGCGGCGATCCAGACGAGGGCGAACGGGATCGCCGAGGTCAGCAGCTGGGTGAGGCTGCGCCCGAAGGAAGGCGTGCGGTACTGGTTGAGGAGCGCCGCGAGGGTGCGCGCATCCGGGATTGCCGACGTGTCCACTCGAACCTCGGAAAGTGGGTGGGTCCGATCCGGACCACGTTTACTCAAGATAACGCACATGGGGTCGAACCGCACGCGCGGGCGCCCGCGCCCCGCGTGACACGGCAGAGGCTGGCGTCCATATTTGCCGCGCCGCCCTTTCCCGAGGTCTCGATGCGACTGCTCCGCGCCACGCTGCTCGTCACCGGCTTCCCGCTCGTGCCGCTCGCTGCCCAGGACACGGTGCGTTTCACGCCGACGATCCAGCAGCCGACCTTTGCCGTTCGGGAGCCCGTGCTCCGGATCCGTCCCAACACGGTGCTCGTCTCCCAGACGAACTTCGGGGCCTACTACAGCGAGGAGGGCGGGGCCTTCCCGGGGGAGGTGGGACCCATCGTGGTCGAGGGTGCCACGACGAACGACGTGCTGGTCGTCGAGATCCTGCGGATTCGACCCAACTATCCTCTCGCCGCGTCCCGGGTCCGGCCGGAATTCGGCGGCCTGTCCGCCGACGCGCGCGTCCGCATGCTCAACGACCCGATTCCCACGCGGCGCTACGTGTGGCGGCTGGATCGGGACCGCATGACCGCCACCACCGAGCTGCCGAACAGCCGGGTACGGCAGATCGAGATCGATCTCCAGCCCATGCTGGGACGGGTGGCCGTGGCCCCGCGCGGCGCGGAGGCCTTTGGTGGGCTCTGGCCCGGGGACTTCGGCGGGAACATGGATGCGCCCGAGATCCGTGAGGGGACGACGGTGTACCTGCCGATTTTCCACGACGGGGCCTACCTGTATTTCGGAGACGGGCATGCGCGGCAGGGACACGGTGAGGTTGCCGGCACCGGTCTCGAGACCAGCATGGACGTCGTGCTCCGGATCGATCTCCTGCGGGGGCGGACCATCGACTGGCCACGGCTAGAGGACGAGCACTACATCATGGTGGCGGGGAGCGCCCGTCCGCTGATCGACGCGTTCCGGCTTGCCCACGTCGAGTTGGTCGAGTGGCTGGAGCAGGACTACGGGTTCGACCGGTGGGACGCCTATGCGCTTCTCGGCCAGGTGGTGGAAAGCACGGTGGCCAATGTCGTCGATCCCGCGTACACGGTCGTGGCGAAGTTCCCCAAGCGGTTTCTGCCGCCGGCCGGTCGGCCATAGCGGCACGGCGGCCGTCGGCCAGGGCGCTTTGCGCTCCCGGGTCGTGGCGCTGTAGGTTCCCGGCAGCGCGGCGGGGTCCATTCCCCTGGACGTCCGCCGGCACGACTCGATCCCAGCCTCTGTCGAAGGAGCTCTTCCGATGCGAACGCTACTGCTCGTTGCCGCCTTCACGACCGGAGCCACGTCGCTCGCCGCGCAGACGGCGGCGGAGCTGTGCGCGATGATCGGTCAAGTGACCGTGGGCCAGTGGGCCGAATACCGCATGACGGCGCCGGAGGGAACGATGGAGATGCGCTTCGCCATCGTCGGCAAGGAGGCCGTCAACGGGAAAGACCACTACTGGCACGAGATGAAGATGGCGTCCCCGCAGGGGACGGTCATCAGCCAGGTGCTCGTGTCGGGCTACCCGTACGAGCAGGCGGACATCGAGGCGATGGTCATGAAGGCGGGCGACCAGCCGGCGATGAAGATGCCGAAATCGATGCTCTCGATGATGCAGTCGCGGATGCGGAACCCGGGGTCGTCCATGGGCGACGCCCTCAAGCAGTGCACGGAGGCGCAGATCGTGGGTCGCGAGACCATCGAGGTCCCGGCGGGCACGTTGGCGACGGTGCACTTCCGCACGTCGGAGGGCGGGCAGGGCGAGGGATGGGTCTCGACGGACATTCCGTTCGGGCTCGTGAAGCTGATCTGGGAGGGCCGCGGCGAGATGGTGCTGCTCAAGCACGGGAAGGACGCAAAGTCCTCCATTACGGAGACCCCGATGGAGATGCCGGGCGTGGGGGGGCGGCGCTAGCCGATCTGCCGTAGCAGGCCCGCGAGCTCGCTCGCCGACTGGACGCGGTCTTCGGGCTGTTTGGCCAGCAGGCGGAGGACGAGCGCGGACAGCGCGGGCGGGATGTCCGAGGTGAGCGCGGTCGGCGAGGTCGGCTCTTCGCTGAGCACCTTGGCCACGAGGGATACCGGGGTGGGGGCGTCGAACGGCAGCTGGCCGGTCAAGCACTCGTACAGGACGACGCCCGTGGCGTAGAGGTCGCTGCGGGCGTCGGCCGTTTCCGCGAGCAGTTGTTCCGGCGCCATGTAGGCCGGCGTCCCGATGAGGAGTCCCGCGACCGTCAGCGCGCTCGTGCTTTCGGCGAGCCGGGCGATCCCGAAGTCCATCACCTTCAGCACGCCGTCGGCGTCGAGCAGCAGATTCTGCGGCTTGATGTCGCGGTGCACGACGCCCTGTTCGTGGGCCACGGCGAGCGACTCCGCGAGCTGGGTCCCGATCGCCAGGGCCGACGGTGCCTGGAGCGGTCCGCGGGCGTCGATCAGGTCGCGCACGGTGAGTCCCTCGACGTACTCCATCGTCAGGTACGACACCCCGCGCCATTCGCCGAAGTCGTGGGTGCGCACGACGTTGCGGTGGGAGATGCGGCGGGCCAGCCGGATCTCGCTCTTGAAGCGCTCGAGCAGGGTGTCGTCCATCATCAGCTCCGGCCGGAGCGTCTTGATGGCGACCTCCTCGTCGAGCTCGAGGTCGCGGGCGCGGTACACCGTCCCCATCCCGCCCGTGCCGATCATCGCCACGATCTCGTAGCGCTCGGCGAAGTGATGGCCGAGCTCGAGGGCGCCCCCGTCGAGCACGGCGGGCATCTCGTGGGACGTGCGGGCCATGCCGATGTCGGCGCGAAGCTCGCGCAACCGGTCCTTCAGCCGGCGCTCCCGCGCGTGTACCTCCGCGGCCATCCCGTCGAACACCCGGGCCAGGCGGCCGAGGGCATCGCCCCGCGCGGCGACATCGTCGAGCGACCCCGACCGATAGGTGCCGTCCTCGACGGCGGTCGCGGCCTCCGTCACCCGGCCGACCTGGCGGATGAACTCCAGCTCCAGATCGTGCAGGCGCTTCTTCTCGAGCGACGCGCTGATGCGGGCGCGCAGGAGAATCGGGTCGAACGGCTTCGTGAGGTAGTCCTCGGCGCCGCGCTCGATGCAGCGCACGATGCTCGGCATGTCGTCGAGCGCCGAGATGACGATCACGGGAATGTCGCGGGTGACCGGCGCCTCCTTGAGCCGCGTGAGCACCTCATAGCCGTCGAGCTCGGGCATCAGGACGTCGAGCAGCACGAGGTCGAACCGCTCGGCGGCAATGCGGTCGAGCGCCTGGCGGCCGTTCTCCGCGCATTCGGCCTGATACCCCTCGCGTTCCAGCCGACGACGCAGGACGTCGCGGTTGCCGGCATCGTCATCGACCACCAGCAACCGCCCAGGCGAGGCGCCGTCCGCCGTGCCTGCGGATCCTGCCGCCGGCCGCGGAGCGCTCGCAGACGCCGGCGGGGCGGCTGCGGGGACGAGGCGTTGGGCCGCCCGGCGGATCTTCTGGAGGTCTTCAAGGGCAGGCTCGTCGGTGACCGTGGCAAGCAGACCGTCCACCAGCTGGACGATCTTGCCCTGCGGGGCACGCAGTCGCTCGAACAACCCGTCGACGGTGTCGCGGTCGACGGAGGCGGCGCCGGGCGGGAGCATCTGATTGATGATCGTCAACACCTCGCGCGCCGCGACCAGCGTGTCGTCCAGCACCTCCTTGCGCTCGGTCGCGCCCGCGTCTTCCGCGTCCTCGATCAGCATCTCCGCGTAGCCCACGATGTGGTTCACGGGCGTGCGCAGCTCGTGCCGCAACTCGGAGGCGAGCTCCGGGGTGAGCGGCCCGGCGAAGGCGGCGAAGTCGGTCACGCGTCGCGGCTCAGCAGAGTCTCGATCTTCTCGAGCAGCCGTGGCAACTCGATCGGCTTGGTGTCGTAGTCATCGCAACCCGCCTCCAGCGCCTTCTCGCGGTCACCGGCCATGGCATGCGCCGTGAGCGCGATGATCGGTGTGCGCTCGGTCTCCGGCACGGCGCGCAGTTGCCGGGTCGCCTCCCAGCCGTCGATCTCGGGCAGGCTCATGTCCATGAGGATCAGGTCGAACCCACCCGCCCGCGCCTTGTCCACGCCTTCCCGGCCGTCCACGGCCATGGTGATCTCGTACCCCTTCCGCTGGAGTCGGCGCGACAGCATGTCGCGGTTCATCTCGTTGTCCTCGACCAAGAGGATTCTCGCCATCGCCTCGCTCCCTCCTCGTCAATCCGTCGCCGGGTCGCGGTCGCCGTCGGGCCCCCGCGCCGGCAGCTCGATCGTAAACGTACTGCCCTTGCCCGGCGTGCTCATGACCTGGACGTCGCCCCCCATCAGGTGCGCGAAGCGTTTCGTGATGACCAGGCCGAGACCCGTGCCGCCGTACTTGCTGGTGGTCGCGGCGTCCGCCTGCGCGAACGCTTCGAACAACCGCTCCATCTGCTCGGCGCTCATCCCGATGCCCGAGTCCCGCACCGTGAACACCACGTGCTGGTCGTCCCGCTCCGCCGAAAGGGTGATGGTCCCATGGTCGGTGAACTTGCACGCGTTGGACAGCAGGTTCAGCAGCATCTGGCGCACTTTGGTCAGATCCGCCCGGAGTGTGCCCAGGCGGTCGGCCCGGCGCACCTCCAGGTGGTTGGCGTTCTGCGCCACCAGCGGCCGGACGGTCGTGATCACGTCTTCCAGCATGGGCTCGATGGGGAACGTCTCCAGGTGGAGCTGCATCTTGCCCGCCTCGATCTTGGACAGATCGAGGATGTCGTTGATCAGGGCCAACAGGTGCCGGCCGGCCGTGTTGATCTTGCTGAGGTCGTCCTGCAGCTGCGGCTGCCGCAGCTCCTCGACCTCCTCCTGGAGCATCTCGCTGTAGCCGATGATGGCGTTGAGCGGCGTCCGCAGCTCGTGGCTCATGCTCGCCAGGAACTGGCTCTTGGCCGAGTTCGCGGCTTCGGCATCGCGCCGGGCCTGGAGCAGCTCGCTGATGTCGTGGTACAGTCCCATGAGACCGACGCGCTCGTCGTCCACGATGACGGGCACGCCGAGAATCTCCACGTCGACCAGCGTGCCGTCTTTCCGCTTCCGCCGGCCGATGCCGTGCACGGGACGGTCGAGTGCGTCACGCGTGTACTGCTCGGCTTCTTCACGCGTGGCTTCGGTGGCGATCAGCTCGTCGAGGTTTCGGCCCACCGCCTCCGCCTGCGGGTATCCGAACAGCGACTCGAAGGCGGGATTGCACTCGACCACGCGATACGTCTGGTTGAGCGTGACGATCGCGACGGGGCTGTTGCGCACGAGTTCACGGAAGTACTGCCGTTGTCGCTGGGCCGCGGTATACAGGCGGGCGTTCTCGATCGCGACGGCGGCCTGCGGCGCGAACAGATTCAGCAGCCGCAGGTCTTCGTGATTGAAGACCCGGGCCGGATCCGAGTGCACCGTGGCGATGGCGCCCACCAGACGGCGGCCGATGAGCAGCGGTGCGGCCATGACCGAGTGGACCATGACGTCGGCATACTTCGGGGATTGCCCCAGCCACTCGTGATAGGACGGGATGATCAACGGCTCGAGCGTGCGCGCGACGGTGCCCATGGCGCCCTCACCCAGCTTGAGCCGGGTACCGGTCGAGTCCTTGCCGATGCGTTCACTCGCCACGACGACCAACTCGCGCGTTTCGTCCTCGTAGATGGCCACTTCGCCGCCCGTCACGCCGAGCAGCGTGACCGCGCGCTCGATCACGGCCTGCAGGACCCGCGACAGCTCCAGCTCCGACGAGAGGTCGGCCATGGTATCGAGCAGTGCCTTGTGCTCGTCTGCACGCCGCCGCTCCGCTTCGAGGAGGCGAGCCCGGGCGATGGCGATGCCGGCCTGGTTGGTGGCGGCCTGGAGAATCTCGAAGTCTTCGTCGCCGAACGCGTTGGGCTCGGCGCTCTCGACCACCAGCACACCGATCGTGCGGCCGTTCACCCGCAGCGGGACGTCCAGCTCCGAGCCGCTGGCCAGGCTGGGGAGATACTTCGACTCGCGCGTGACGTCCGGCGTATAGTGGAGCTGGCCGTCCTGCACCGCCTGCTCGCTCAGCCCCTCTCCCCGGTGCACCCGCCACTCGGTCGGGACGTCGGGCCATCCCACGCTGGCCTGGAGCACCCGGTCTCCCGTTTCCGGATCCAGCAGGAACACGCCCAGGAAGTTGTAGCCCAGGGCCTCGTCGTGAAGGCCGTTCACCACGCTGCGGTAGATCGCCTCCTCGTCCTGGGCCGCGGCGATGGCGGTGGATAGCCGGAGGAGGGCGGCCTGCCGGTGCGCGGCGGCGCTGCGGGCGCGCGCGGTGCGTTGGTCGGTGCGGGGCCGCGGCGGCACGGACCTTACGCCCCCCGCCCCGCGTCGGCCCGCGTGGCCACCAGGTCGCGGATTTCGGCGAGCAGCTTGTCCTCTCCGTGTGCGTGTTTCCGGACGATCTCCTGGACCCCACCGTTCAGCCGGCGCAGATCCTCCTCGGTCAGGTCCTTGGCCGTGATGACGATCACGGGGAGGGTCTTCAGCTCGGGTCGCTGCCGGACCGTCTCGAGGAACTCGAACCCGTCCACCTCGGGCATCATGAGGTCGAGCAGGACGATCTGCGGCGTGCGGGTGGCGAGCTGCTCGAGCGCGATGCGGCCGTTGGCGGCCTCCGCCACGGTCCAGCCGGCGCGTTCCAGCATGCGCCGGAGCATGGCGCGGGTGTCCGCATCGTCTTCCACAAGGAGGACGCCCTCGGCGTCGGCGGTCCCGCGCGCGACGCAGCGCTCGAGGGCTGCGAGCAGACGCGGCCGGTCGATCGGCTTCGTGAGGTAGTCCGAGGCGCCAAGGGTGAAGCCCATGGTCTTTTCGTCCAGAATGCTCAGCATAATGACGGGGATGTCGGCAAGGTCGGCGTCGGCCTTGAGCGCGGTGAGCACGGCCCAGCCGTCCATCCCCGGCATCATGACGTCGAGCGTGATCACGTCCGGCCGGAGCGCGCGCGCCCGCGCCAGACCCGTGGGGCCGTCGCCGGCTTCCTCCACGCGATACCCCGCCTTGACCAGGTTTCGGCGCACCAGATTCCGCGCGACGGGATCGTCGTCGATGACGAGCACGGTGCCGGCGGCCCCGTCGCCCGGCGGGGCGTCCTCCGGGGCGACGGCCGCCGGCTCGGCTTCGGCGGCCAACGTGGCCGGGAGGCGGACCGTGAACGTCGAGCCCTCGCCCGCGGCACTGGTCACCGCGATGTCGCCGCCCATCATCTGACAGAACCGGCGGCTGATCGTCAACCCCAGGCCGGTGCCTCCGAACCGGCGCGTGGTGGACGCCTCCGCCTGCGTGAAGGCCTCGAACAGCCGGTCCAGCTGTTCCGGCGTCATCCCGATGCCGGTGTCCGCCACCGCCATTTCCACACTGGCGCCCACCCGCCGCACGCGCAGGGTGATCGTGCCGGCTTCGGTGAACTTGCTGGCGTTGGACAGCAGGTTGAGCAGCACCTGGCGCACCCGGGTCAGATCGGTGTGCATGCTCCCGACGTCGGCGGCACAGTCCAGCACGAGGGTGTTCCCGTTCTTCGCGACGAGCGGTTGCACGGTGGTCAGCACGTCCTCCAGCATCGGCCGCACCGCGAACGTCTCGGCGAGCAGCTCCATCTTGCCCGCTTCGATCTTGGAGAGATCGAGCACGTCGTTGATCAGGGACAGCAGGTGCTTCCCGGCGGCGTGGATCCGCTGAAGGTCGGGCAGGAGCTGCGCGTCGCCCCGTTCCTGCAGCTCCTCCTCGAGCATCTCGCTATAGCCGATGATGGCGTTCAAGGGCGTCCGCAGCTCGTGGCTCATGCTGGCCAGGAACTGGCTCTTGGCGGAGTTGGCGGCTTCGGCTTCGCGCCGTGCCAGCAGCAGCTCGGTGATGTCGTGGTACAACGCCATCAGGCCGACGCGCTCGCCGTCCACGACGATCGGGACGCCGAGGACCTCCACGTCCACGAGCGTGTGATCCTTGCGGCGCCGCTGGCTGATGACCTTCACGGGACGCTGGGAGAGGGCCTGCTGGGTGTAGGCGACCGCCTGCGCGCGGGTGGCTTCGGTCGTGATAAGATCGTCGAGGTTCCGGCCGCGCACCTCCGCCTCGGTGTAGCCGAACAGCCGCTCGAACGCCGGGTTGCACGCGACGGCGTTGTGATCGGCGTCGAGCGTGACCACCGCCACCGGGCTGTTGAGCACGAGCTCTTCGAAATACTGCTTCTGGCGGCTGGCGGCCGTGTAGAGCCGGGCGTTCTCGATGGCGATCGCCGCCTGGGGGGCGAACATCTCGAGCAGCCGCAGGTCTTCGGGTCCGAACACGCGCGCGGGGTCGGAATGCACGCTGGCGATGGCCCCCGCGAGACGGCCGCCGATCAGCAGGGGTGCGGCCATCACCGTCTGCACGGTGCTCTGGGTGTACTTGCCGGAGCGGCTGATCCAGTCCTGATAGCGGGGAATGATGAGCGACTCGTGCGTTTCGGCAACCCGGCCCATCGCGCCCTCGCCGAGCGCCATGCGGGTTCCGACGGCATCGACGCCCATGTTGTGACTCGCGACGATGACGAGATCCTGCCGTTCCTCGTCGAAGGTCGCGAGCTCGCCGCCGGTCACATCGAGCAGCGTGACGGCCCGCGCGAGCACGCCCTGGAGCACCTTGGCGAGCTCGAGCTCACCCGACAGGTCCTGCATCGTATCGAGCAGGGCCTGCTGCTCTTCGGCCCGCCGCCGCTCGGCGGTGAAGAGGCGCGCGTTCTCGATCGCCACCGCCGCCTGGGCGGCGAACAGGTTCAGCAGCCGCAGGTCACCCTCGCCGAACTGGCGAGCGGGGTCCTTGTCCATGAACGCGATCGCGCCGACGAGCCGGCCGGCCATCAGGAGGGGGGCCACCATGACCCCGGAGAACTCCACTTCCGCGTACTGCGGCGATCGGCCGGTCCATTCCTGGTACCGCGGAATGATGAGCGGCTCATGCGTACGGGCGACATGGCCCATCGCCCCCTCGCCCACTTTCATGCGGGTGCCGGTCGTGTCGCTGCGGCCCACGTTCCGGCTGGCGACGACCTCGAGCTCCTCGGCCTGCGGGTCGTAGATGGCGAGCTCACCGTGACTCACGGCGAGCAGGGTGACGGCGCGGTCGAGTACGGTCTGGAGGAGCGTCGAGAGCTCGAGGTGACCGGAGAGGTCGGCCATGGTCGCGCGGAGGGCTTCCTCCTCCGCCGCGCGCTGATGGAGGGCGTGCACGAGGCGCGCTCGCCCGATCGCGATCCCCGCCTGATTGGCGGCCGACGTGAGGATCTCGAAGTCGTCGGACCCGAACGCATCGGGGCGGTTGCTTTCCACCACGAGCACGCCGACGAGCTCGCGGTTGACCTGCAGCGGGACATCGACCTCCGACCCCTCGTTGCGCGTCGGGAGGTCCCGCGTGTCGCGCGTGACCTGCGGGGTGCAGTGCAGCCGGCCGTCGAGCAGGGGGCGCTCGCTCAGGCCCCGGCCCGGCCGGATCCGCAGGTCGGCGGGCGCCCCGTCCCAGCCGGCACTCGCGACGAGCACCCGGTCACCCGTCACCCGGTCGACGAGCAGCAAGGCCAAGAAGTCGTAGCCCAGGGCCGCGTCGTGCAGGCCCTCGACCACGGCTCGGCAGACTTCCCGCTCGGTTTCGGCTGCGGCGATCGCGGTGCCGAGGCGCAGCAGCGCCGCCTGTCGGCGGGCGACGACGCCCGTCGCGGACCGCACGCGGGTGCGGCGTTTGACGCTCATGGTCCGCTCGTTCGGGATGGAGCGGCGACGCACGCCGCGACGAGGTCGCGGACCTCGCCGAGCAGCGTCTCGCGATCGCGATCGGTCTTGGAGACGACGCGCTCGACGCTGCCGGTGAGGCGGCGATGGTCTTCGTGGCTCAGATCCTTGGCGGTGACGATGACGACCGGCGTGCGGCGTCCCGTCTCCCGGGCGCGCAGCGCCTCGAGGAACTCGAAGCCGTCCATTTCGGGCATCATCAGGTCGAGCAGCACGAGCGCCAGCGGCCCCTCGTCCAGCCGTTCGAGCGCACGACGTCCGTTCTCCGCTTCCGCCACCGCCCAGGCGTCGGCCTCGAGCACGCGGCGCAGCTGGGTCCGGGTGCCGGCGTCGTCATCTACGATCAGCACGCGACCGGTGCCTCGCTCGGGCACGTAGGTGCCGATGACCTGCCGCAGCCGCCCACGGTCGACCGGCTTGGTGAGATAGTCGGAGGCCCCGAGGGCGAACCCGAGGCGTTGCTCGTCCAGGATGGTCACCATGATCACGGGGATGTCCGCGAGCACGGGGTCCTCCTTGAACCTCGTCAGGACGGTCCAGCCGTCGAGGTCGGGCATGAGCACGTCGAGTGTCACGGCCTGGGGGCGGTGGGCCCGTGCCAGCTCGATCCCCGCGCGCCCGTCGGCGGCCAGCAGGACCTGGTAGCCCTCCTTGCGCAGAAAGCGCGCCATCAGGTTCCGCACCGCCGGGTCGTCGTCGATGACGAGGACGGTGCCGGCGGCGGCCGCGCGCGGGCCGTCGTCGGCGGGCGCCGCCGCCGCGTCAGGGCCCGGCGCCGCCGCCGGCTGCGGGCCCGGGGCGGTGACGGGCAGGCGCACGGTGAACGTG
>JBFGDF010000069.1:0-16090 GCA_041580775.1 Gemmatimonadales bacterium | reverse complement strand
GTCGGTGGCGACTTCTACCACATCATCCGCCTGCCCGAACACCGCCTCGGCGTGATGCTCGGCGACGTGTCGTCGCACGGCTTCGGCGCCGCGCTGATCATGGCCCTCGTGCTCTCGGCCGCCGGCATCCACGCGGAGGAAGCCGGCTCCCCGGAAGACGTCCTCCGCCTGCTGCTGGCGTCGGTCGGCGGCGATCTGCGGGACACGGAGATGTACCTGACCCTGTTCTACGGGGTGACCGACCGCGTGCACGGCAACCTGCGGTATGCCAATGCGGGCCACCCCCACGCGTTCGTGCTGCGTCGCGACGGTCGCGCGGAACGGCTCGGCGCCAATGCTCCGCCGCTCGGACTCGTGCCCGACCAGCAGTTCACCGGCACCGACGTCCCGTGGGTGCGCGGGGCCGACACGCTCGTCCTCTGCTCCGATGGCGTGGTGGACGCTCGCGACGACGACGGCGCACGGTTCGGCGAGGAGCGCGTGCTGGATGTGGTCCGACACCATCGCGGCGCCGGTTCCCAGGCGGCCGTCGCCGCGGTCTTCGAGGCGCTGGAGGCCTTCGCCGGGGCCAACCGGGACGATCGCTCCGTGCTGGTGCTGAACGCGTGATCGGGATGACGGGATGAGGGGATAACGGGATGGGGCGGCGGCTCGGCCAGCATTTCCTGCGCGATCCCCGCATCCTCGACCGGATCGTGGACGCGCTGGACCCCCAGGCCGACGACGTGGTGCTGGAGATCGGGCCGGGGGAGGGCACACTCACGCGGCGGCTCGCGGCGCGCGTAGCCCGCGTGGTGGCGATCGAGCGGGATCGATCGTTGGCAGGCCGGCTGAGCGGCGCCGGCAGTGGGGAGCCGTCCCCTCCGCTGCCGGCGAACGTCGCGGTGGTTGGGGCCGACGCGCTGGCGATCGACTGGACCGGGGCGGCACCGCTCCCCGCTCCCGGCACGCCGTTCAAACTCGTCGGCAACATCCCCTACTACATCACGTCCCCGCTCATCGCCAAGGCGCTGACGCCGCCGCTGCCTGCGGTGGTCGTGTTCCTGGTCCAGAAGGAAGTGGCGGATCGCGTCGTGGCGAATCCGGGAGGGCGCGACTACGGCGCGCTCACGGTGGGCGTGCAGGCGGTCGCGCGGGCCGAACGCGTATTCCACATCAAGGCCGGAGCGTTTCACCCGCCGCCCAAGGTCGACTCCGCCCTGCTTCGGCTCACGCCGCTGGCGGAGCCGCTCGTGGGTCCGACGGAGTTTCCGGCGCTGCGGCGCTTCCTGGCGGCTCTGTTCGGGCAGCGGCGCAAGCAGCTCGGGCGGAGCCTTCGCCAGGTGGCAGCGCTCAGTGCCGCGGACGCGGCCGCGCTCTGCCGAAGTCTCGAGATCCCCCCGTCGGCGCGGGCGGAGGAGCTGGCCCCAGACCGCCTCGTGGCGCTGTTCCGGGTGGCGACGCGTTGACGGCGAAACCCGGAGAGGCATAGATTGTGAATTGTTTCACAATTCACAATGCGCAAGATCGCCGAATCGACCGTCCGCCGTCTGTCGCTCTACCTGCGTTTCCTCGAGGAATTCGAGGCCGGTGGGGTCGCGACCGTCAGCTCCGAGGCCCTCGCCCGGCGCGGAAGCACGACCTCGGCGCAGGTGCGGAAAGACCTGTCGTTTTTCGGGTCGTTTGGCAAACGGGGGCTCGGCTACTCGGTTCCCGAGCTGGCGGCCACGCTGCGGGACATCCTGGGACTCGAGCGCCACTACGCCGTGGCGGTGGTCGGGGCCGGAAAGGTCGGCAGCGCGCTCGTGCAGTACCGCGGGTTCCCGAGCCGCGGGTTCCACGTGCGGTGGGTGTACGACCGTGATCCGGCCAAGATCGGGAGCGCCTGGAACGGGCTGCGCGTGCGCGATGTGGCCGTGCTGGAAGCGGACTTCGAGGAGACGGCCCCGGACATCGCGATCCTCGCGCTGCCAGCCGACGAGGCGCAGGCGGTGGCGGACCGGCTCGTCGCGGCGGGGGTACGGGCAATTCTCAATTTCGCGCCGGTACAGCTGACCGTGCCCGACGAGGTGGCGGTGAAGAACGTCAACATGGCGCTCGAGCTCGAAACCCTGAGCTACGCCCTGCGCCACCGCTAGAGGGAAGCGCTGGACCGGTCGCGCCGCGGGCCCCTCCGGCCGCTGCCGGTGCAAAGCCCACCCCATTTTTCGGCGCCCCGCTTAGATTCTGAGGCGTATGCCACGCCTCAAGATCACGTCGGAGATCGGCCCGCTCAGGGCCGTCTTGGTACATACGCCCGGCAATGAGCTGCTGGCCGTCACGCCCGGCACGCGCGAAGACTACCTGTACGACGATATCATCGATCTCGACATCGCCCGCCGGGAGCACCGGCGGATGGTTGCCGTGCTGGAGCGGTTTGCCGACGTGTACGAGGTGCAGGACCTGCTCATGGAGGTGCTGCAGCAGCAGGAGGTGCGCGACTTCCTGATTGCCCGGATGCACGAGGTGGTGCCCTCGGACGCCCTGGCCCGACGCCTCGACGGGCTGCCCACCGACGAGCTGGTCACGCACCTCATCGAAGGGGTGGTCGAGGACGCCGGCCCCATCGGGCGGGCGCTGAACGAAGTCGGGTACTCCCTGCCACCCCTGCCCAATCTGTTCTTCACGCGGGACGTGGGGATCGTCGTCGGGGAGCACGTCCTGATTGGCTCGATGCGGCACGGCGTGCGCTGGTCGGAGGAGCTGATCATCAAGGCCCTGTTTGCCTATCACCCCGCGCTGCAGAGTGCCGGCATCCTCTATGACGGCTCGGACGAACGGCGGGTCAACTACACGCTCGAGGGCGGGGACGTGCATCCCGTGCGGGAAGACACGCTGCTGCTCGGCTTCTCCGATCGGTCGAGCCCGGCGGCCCTCGATCACCTGTGCGACCTGCTGTTCAAACAGAGCGGCGTGACCGACGTCATCGTCGTCGTGATGCCCGGCGAGCGGACGGCCATTCACCTCGACATGATCTTCACGCAACTCGATCGGGACCTCTGCGTCGTCTACCCGCCCCATTTCCTGGGACCGGAACGGCTGTCGGTGCTCCACCGGCAGAAGGGCATGCACGGGGTGAAGGAGATGCCGAACCTCTTCGCGGCGCTTCGGGCCATCGACCTGTCGCTCGAGCCCATCCTCTGCGGCGGGGACAGCCGACCGGTCCAGGAGCGGGAACAGTGGGCCTCGGCCTGCAACTTCGTGATGCTGCGGCCAGGGCTTGGGCTGGCATACCACCGCAACGACGCCACGCTTACCGAGTGCCAGAAGGCGGGCTTCGAAATCGTCAGGGGGGTGGATTTTCTCACCGGCGACCGCGAGATCCAGGACGACGAGCGCGCGATCATCACGATCGAGGGCTCCGAGCTGGTGCGCGGTGGCGGCGGTCCCCGCTGCATGACGCTGCCGCTCAGGCGGGACGACGCCTGATGCAGCCTGGTGTGGCCGCCCACGCCACGGGGACGCTGCTCGGCCGGGCGCTGCGCCTGCTCGAGGCGGGGCCGGCGGACAGCGACCTCATTGCGCGCGAGATTCTCGGGCTGGCCTCACCGCCACCGCCCACGCTCGTGGCCGACCGCCTGGCGAGCGCGCTGCTCGGCGCCGATCCCCGGGTGCGGCGCGACCACCTGGGGCGGTGGGGGCTCGCCGCGGCGGTGCGCGCCGTGTCGCGGCTCGACGAAACCGTGTTTGCCGTGGTGGATGTCGAAACCACCGGGTCGCGGCCCGTCGCCGGTGACCGGATCACCGAGGTCGCGGTGATCCAGGTGGGACCGGCAGGGCGCGTCGAGACCGCGCTCGAGACGCTGATCAACCCCGAACGGCCCATCCCCCAGTTCGTGACCCGCCTGACCCGGATTACGAACGCCATGGTCCAGTCGCAGCCGGTGTTTGCCGAGGTCGCCGACGACCTGATCGGCGCGCTGGCGGGACGGGTATTCGTGGCCCATAACGTCCAGTTCGATTGGCGATTCCTGGAGCACGAGGTGCGGCGGACCCGGGACGTCCGGCTCGACGGCCCGCGCGTCTGTACGGTCAAGCTCGCCAGGCGCCTGCTGCCGGGCCTCAAGAACCGGGGCTTGGACAGCGTCAGCCGGTACTTCGGGATCGAGATCGAGAACCGACACCGGGCTGGCGGAGACGCGCGGGCCACGGCGCAGGTGCTGGTCCGACTACTGGACCGGGCACGAGAGCTGGGTGCCGAGACCCTCGACGACCTCGGGCTGGTCGACGCGCGCCACAAGGCGCCGCGCTCCGCCGGCCCGCAGTGGATGGATGCGATCGACCCCATATGACCCAACGCCAGACCTTCCGTATTGGCCGGCTCACCTGCCACGCCCTCGACGCCGGCAGCCAGCGACTCGATGGCGGGGCGATGTTCGGCGTCGTTCCCAAGCCGCTGTGGGAGCGCCGGAGTCGCCCGGACGACCGAAACCGCATTCCGTTGGCGCTGCGTTGCCTGCTGATCGAGCATGACGACGGGCTCGTGCTTGTGGATACGGGTGTGGGAAACAAGGAGAACGAGAAGTTCCTTGATATCTACGCTGTGGAAAACCAGGGAGAAACTGGTCCAACGAGATTAGAGGATGCTATTGTCAGTACTGGCTTTACACCAGCAGATATAAAGTATGTTGTGAACACGCACCTCCACTTTGACCACGCTGGTGGAAACACGCTTCTGAACGCGGCTGGGGCCGTGGAGCTGGCCTTTCCCAACGCGACCTATGTGGTCCAGCGGGGTGAGGTGGATTTCGCCCGCCGGCGAAACGAGCGGACTCAGGCGAGCTACCTGCCGCCCAATTTCGAGCCGGTGGCGGCAGCCCAGCGCTGGCGGCTCGTGGACGGGGAGGCGGAGGTGGTACCCGGCCTGTCGGTGCTGCCGACGCCCGGCCATGTGCCGTACCATCAGTCGATCCTCATCCGCAGCGGGGGCGAAACGGGGTGCTTCATTGGCGACCTGATCCCCACGGTCGCGCATCTGCCCTTGGCGTGGATCATGGGCTACGATCTCGAGCCGCTCGTGACCCTGGAGCAGAAGCGCCGTTTCCTCGGCCGGGCGGAGGCGGAGGGTTGGCTGCTGATCTTCGAGCATGAGCCCGGCCAGGGGGTGGGGCATCTGACGCGGGAGGCCAAGGGCCACGGCTTTGAGCCGCTTGACACTCCCGCGGAGGCCGGCTAGGTTCACGCAAAACAAGGCAAGTAAGCGCGTTAGCGCTTCACCCTTCTGCCGTCGCCCACGCGGCGCGCGTCCAGGGTTCCGAGTTGGGCCGGGAGCGGGTTCACGATCTCCGGCACGGCGGATTCCATGAGGGTGGTGGGATCCGCTTTTTGTTGTCGCACACCGTGAGGAGGACGCACTGGCGAGTCCGAACGACAATCAGGAACAGCGCGTTCGCGTCAACCGGATGATCCGCATCAGTCCGGTGCGGTTGGTGGACGCGGACGGCAGCCAGGTCGGCATCGTGCCGCTCGAAGAGGCGTTTCGGCTGGCGGCGGAGCGGGACCTGGATCTGGTGGAGGTCGCGGCGACGGCGCGCCCGCCCGTCGTCAAGATCATGGACTACGGGAAGTTCAAGTTCGAGCAAGCCAAGGCGGCACGGGCGGCCAAGAAGAAGCAGCACGTCATTCAGATCAAGGAAGTGAAGTACCGGCCAGGGATCGACGACCACGACTTCGAGTTCAAGACGCGGCACGCGCGGAAGTTCCTGGAAGAGGGCAACAAGGTGAAGCTCACGATGATGTTCCGGGGGCGGCAGGTGACACACCCCGAGTTGGGGCGGGACGTGCTGTACCGGGTGTTCGAGGTGGTGAAGGAGATCGCGAAGGTCGAAGCCGAGCCGAGGCTCGAAGGCCGGAACATGACCATGGTGCTGGCCCCGAAGTGATGCGCGGGTAGGCGGCCAGGTTCCCAGACGCTTAGACGCCAGGCGGGTGAGCAGGGCAGGCACTCCCCGCGGGCCGAGGACGACAGATGCCGAAACAGAAGACGAAGCGAGCGGCGCGGAAACGGTTCACGCTCACGGGGCGTGGGAAGGTGCGTCGGGCGCGGGCGTTCAAGAGCCACATTTTGACCAAGAAGCACCCGAAGCGGAAGCGTCGGCTGCGGCAGACCACCACGTTGAGTTCCGCGGATCAGCGCCGTATCAAGCGGCTGCTGGACGCGTAGGGGGCGGTATGGCACGGGTGAAGACGACGGTGGCGCGCCTGAAGCGCCGCAACAAGGTGCTGCGCGCCGCGAAGGGCGCCCGCGGCGCCCGCAGCAAGCTGTACAAGACCGCGAAAGAGACGGTCGAACGCGCCCTGCGCTATGCGTATCGGGATCGTCGCACCAAGAAGCGGGACTTCCGCCGGCTGTGGATCGTCCGGATCAATGCGGCGGCCCGCCAGCACGACCTGTCGTACAACAAGTTCATGGCGGGACTGCGGACCGCCGGCGTCGAGATCAACCGCAAGGTCCTGGCGGACCTGGCCGTGAACGATCCCGCCGCATTCGAGGAGCTGGCGGCCGTCGCCAAGAAAGGGAAGTAGATCGGGCCGCGTCCCGATCTGCCCGCCGCGCCATGGCGTCCGGCCCGCTCGCTGACCAGCTGGCGGCGATCGCCTCCCGCATCGATGAGATCGCCCGCGCGGACGCGCGCCAGCTCGACGACCTGAAGACGGAGTTGCTCGGCCGCAAGGCGGGGCAGCTCACGCGGGTCCTCCGCGACCTGCCCTCCCTGGCCCCGGACGCGCGTCGCGCCGCGGGCCAGCAGGCCAACGCCCTCAAGCGCCAGATCGAAGCCGCCCTCGCGGCGCGCCAGGCGGTCCTGGCGCGCGGCACCCGCCGCACCGACGTGGATCTCACCATGCCCGGTCGCCGCACCTGGCGGGGGGCGACCCACCCCATCCAGCAGGTGGTGGACGAAATCTGTGACATCTTCAAGGAACTCGGCTTCGCGCGGGTCGTGGGAGCCGAGGCCGAGTTCGAGACGTACAACTTCACGAAGCTCAATATCCCGCTCGACCATCCCGCGGCGGACATGCACGACACGTTCTATCTCGGTCGCGGGCTGGTGCTGCGAACGCACACGTCGCCCGTCCAGGCGCACGTGATGGAACGCTACCCGCCGCCCATCCGCGTCGTCGTGCCGGGACTGGTGTACCGCCGCGACCCCTTCGACCCGTCCCACGCGCCCGTGTTCGACCAGATTGAGGGATTGGCGGTGGACGAGGGCGTGAGCTTCGTCGACTTCAAGGCGGCGATCGACTACTTCGTTCACCGGTTCTTCTCGCGCGAGACGGCGGTGCGGTTCCGCGCCTCGTATTTCCCGTTCACCGAGCCCTCCGCCGAGGTCGATGTGCAGTGCCAGATCTGCGGCGGCACGGGGTGCCCGACCTGCAAGCAGACGGGGTGGATGGAGATCATGGGCGCCGGCATGGTGCATCCGGCCGTCTTCGAGGCGTGCGGGCTCGACCCCGAGCGGTTCACGGGCTACGCCTTCGGCATGGGACCCGCGCGCATCGCGTTGGTGCGCTACGGCATTCCCGATATCCGCATGCTCTATCAGAACGACATGCGGTTCCTCGACCAGTTCGTCGAGTGAGGTCGTCGTGAACGCCTCCCTGAACTGGATTGCCGCCCTCCTGGGCCAGACGCTCGATCCGCAGGAGGCCGCCCGTCGCCTGACCCTCGCGGGAGCGACGGTCGACGCGGTCGAGCCCATCCATCGGCAGCTCGGGGACGTCGTCGTCGGCCTGGTGGAGCGGGTGGAGACGCATCCGGATGCCGACCGCCTGTCGCTGTGTCGCGTGGTGGCGGGCGGCGAGGCGGTGGAGGTCGTGTGCGGAGCGCCCAACGTGCGCGCGGGGGCCAAGTATCCCTACGCGCCGGCGGGGGCCACGCTGCCGGGAGGATTCACGTTGGAGCGCCGCAAGATCCGCGGGGTGGTGTCGAACGGGATGCTCTGTTCCGCCAAGGAGCTGGGCCTGGGCACCGACCAGGCCGGGGTCATGGAGGTCCTGACCGACGCGGCGCCCGGCACGCCCTTCCTCGACGTCATGCCGTTGGCGGACACCCGGTTCCTGGTGGACGTCACGCCCAATCGTCCGGATCTGCTGTCCCAACGTGGCATCGCGCGCGAGCTGGCGGCCACCTACGGGCTGACCGTGCGCCTGCCGCCGTTTCCGGGCGCGGCCGCCGCGCGCGCCCCGCGACGGGCCGGCGCGGAGGGGACCGTGGCGGGCGTGCACGTGCGGATTGAGGACTCGGCCGGATGCCCGCGGTACATCGCGGCAGTGATCCGCGGCGTCAAGGTGGGCCCGTCGCCGGCGTGGCTCGAAGCCAGACTGCGGGCGGTGGGCGCCCGACCGATCAACAACGTCGTGGATGCCACGAACTACGTCCTGCACGAGATCAACCAGCCGATGCACGCGTTCGATCTCGCGACGTTGCGGGGTGGTGCCCTGGTGATACGACGCGCGCGGGCGGGCGAGCGTTTGGTCACGCTCGACGGCGAAGATCGCGCGCTGACGACCGACATGACGATGATCTGCGACGGGGAAGGGCCGATTGCCGTCGCGGGCGTCATGGGCGGTGCCGACACGGAGGTCTCGGAGCACACCACCGACGTGCTGCTCGAGTGTGCCTTCTTCGATCCGGCGCAGGTGCGTGCCGCCCGGACGGCGCTCAAGATGAGCACCGATGCGTCCTACCGGTTCGAGCGCGGCACCGATCAGCTTGCGCTCGCGCAGTCGGTGCGACGGGCGGTGGAACTCATTCTCGCCGTGGCCGGAGGCCAGGAACCCGAGGCGGCAATCGACCTGTGGCCCACGCCGCAGGCCCCGCGGACCGTGTTCCTGCGGCCGGCACGCGTGGGGCATCTGCTCGGCATCGACGTGCCGCGGGCCGAGATCGAGCGGCTGCTGGCCACGGTCGGGTTCACGACCGCGCCGAAAGACGAGCGACTCGCCGTCCAGGTGCCGGGCTGGCGCCCGGATGTGACGCGGGAGGTCGACCTGATCGAGGAAGTCGCGCGGTTGCGCGGGTACGACACGTTCCCGACCGAGCTGCGTCCGTTCCGCCCGACGGCCGTTCCCAGCGCGCCCAGTGAGGCCACCGCGGCGCGGGCGCGGCGGCTGCTGACCGGGCTGGGAATCCACGAGGCGCGGACCCTGCCGCTCGGTGCCCCGGGCGGACCGGAGGCCCCGGTCATCCTCAACCCGCTGTCCTCGGAAGAGGGCCACCTGCGAACCGGGCTGCTCCCCGGGCTCGTACGATCGGTGGAGTACAACTGGTCCCTCCGCCAGCGGGACGTGCGGTTGTTCGAGATCGGGCGGGTGTTCCGGGCGTGTGGAACGGACCAGGCACCCGAAGAGACGATCCGGGTGGCGGCCGTCCTGACCGGCGCCCGGACGCCGCCGCACTGGTCGGACGCCGGGCGAGCGCCGGATCTCGACCTGTGGGACGCGAAAGCTATGTTTGAGGAAGCGGTGCGGGCCGTGGGTCCGGTGGGCGCGCACCTCGAGGCCGCGAAGGATGGGTGGGTGCTGCGTGACCCCGCTGGAGCCGTGCGGGGTCGGGCGGGTGCGCTCGATGCGGATCGTCCCCCCTGGGCGGCGGGGGTCGTGGGGTTTGAAATCGATCTCGATGACGCCCCGCGGGCGGCCGTCCGGCACCGTGGGCGGCCGACCACGCCCACGGCGGAGCGCGACGTCGCCCTGGTGCTGCCGGCAGGCGTGCGGGCGGCCGATGTCGAACGCGTGATGGCTGCCGCGGGGGACACGCGGCTGGAGTCGCTCCAAGTGTTCGACGAATATCGGGGCGAAGGACTCGCCGGCCGCAGTGTCGCCTGGCGGCTCGTGTTCCGTGACCCCGAGCGGACCCTGCGCGATGCGGACGTCGATCGCGCGGTGGAGACCATCCTGGTGGCCCTGAGGAGCGAGCTTGGAGTCGAACGCCGAGAGACCTGAGGCCCGCGCGCTCGCGGAGCTGGAAAACGTGATCGGGCACGTCGCGGAGGAGCTGGCGGCGTGGCGCCGCCGGGCGCTGAAGGCGGAAGGGCAGCGACAGGACCCGTCCGCCCCCCCGGATCTGGTGTCGGCGCGGGAGCGTGTGCTCGAGCTCGAGCACGATAACACCGATCTCGTCGGCCGGCTCCAGGCGGCGCGCGAGCGGCTGGAGCGCCTGGCGCAGCGGCTGCAGTTCCTCGAAGAGCAGGTCGGCGCGGAAGAGGAGCTCCGGTGAGCGCCGACCGTCGGGTGGTCAAGGTCCGGATCGGCTCCGAGGAGTACGCGCTGCGATCCGATCGGCCGGAGGAGTACACGCGCGCGGTGGCAGCCTACGTCGATCAGGCACTGCGCGACGTGCTCTCCGCCGGGACCATCGTGGAATCGCACAAGGCCGCGGTGCTGGCGGCCCTGTCCATCGCCGACGAGCTGTTCCAGGCGCGTCGCGGGCAGGGCGACCTGGTTGAGCGGCTGGAGCGTCTCGCCGCCGAGTTGACCCGCCTGCTGCCTCCCGCCAAACGGTCGTCGCGCGGCACCGGGGCGTTTGCCTCGTCCGGGGACGGCACGTAAGTTGAAGCGTCGGACGCAGATCGCGTCCGATTGACTGTTGGAGAATCGCGGCTCCGCCCCGCGGCGTCGGGCGGCACGCCGCTGGAGATATACGGAGCATGGGATCAGTGCCGGCGTTCCTCTGGCTTGCAACCGTCTTCGGCGTGGGCATACTCGCCGGGGCGGTTTTCTATTTTGTGGGCCGGAGGCGCGAGCAGCGCCGAGCCGACAGCGAGGGACGGTCGGGGGCGCAGCAGGCCGAGCGCCATCTGGCGGAGGCGCGCCGGTCGGCGGAACAGGACCGCGCGCAGGCGCTGCTGACCGCCAAGGAAGAGATCATTCGCGCGCGTGAGCTGTGGGAGAAGGAAGCCCAGACGCGGCGCGAGGAGGTGGAACGGCATGAGCGGCGGCTGGAGGAACGGACGGCCACGCTCGATCGGAAGCTGGACCATCTCGAGGAACGGGATCGGGCGCTGGAACAGCGGGACCGGACCGTGGCGGAGCGGGAGCGGGCCCTGCGGGCGGGTGAAGAGGAGCTGCGGCGGCTGCAGGCCGAGCGACAGGCCAAGCTCGAGGCCCTGGCGGGCATGACCGCGCAGGAAGCCAAGGGCGAGCTGCTGCGCTCCCTTGAGGATCAGGCGCGGGGCGAGGCGGCGGCGCTGCTGCGCGACATCAAGGACGAGGCGAAGCGCTCGGCCGAGCGCGAAGCCAAGAAGATCGTGGCACTCGCCATCCAGCGCATCGCCGCCGAGCACACGGCCGAGACGACGGTCTCGGCCGTCGCGCTCCCGTCAGACGAGATGAAGGGGCGCATCATCGGCCGGGAGGGACGTAATATCCGCGCGTTCGAGACGGCGACCGGCGTGGACGTCATCATCGATGACACGCCGGATACGGTCGTGGTGTCGTGTTTCGATCCGGTGCGCCGGGAAGTCGCCCGCCGCGCGCTTGAGCAGCTGATTGCCGATGGCCGGATTCACCCGGGCCGCATCGAGGAGGTGGTCACGCACGTGCGGACCACGCTCGAGGGCGAGCTGACCGAAGTCGGGGAGCAGACCGCCTACGAGCTCGGCATCCACGGGCTGCACCCCGAGCTCGTGAAGCTGGTGGGTCGCATGAAGTACCGCACGTCGTACGGGCAGAACATCCTGCAGCACTCCAAGGAAGTGGCCTGGCTCGCGGGGATCATGGCCGGCGAGCTGAAGCTCGACGTGCCGCTCGCGAAGCGGGGAGCCCTGCTGCACGATGTCGGCAAGGTGCTTACGCACGAGCAGGAAGGCACGCACGTGCAGCTCGGCGTCGAAGTGGCCACGAAGTACGGCGAGCAGCCGATCGTCGTGAATGCGATCGCCGCCCACCACGACGACGTCCCGCACGAGTCGCCCATCTCGGTGATCGTGCAGGCGGCGGACGCGGTGAGCGGGTCGCGGCCCGGAGCCCGGCGGGAAGCGTTCGAGACGTACGTCAAGCGGCTCACGAACCTGGAAGGGATCGCTTCGAGCTACAAGGGCGTCGAGAAGTGCTTCGCGATTCAGGCTGGTCGCGAGCTGCGAATCGTGGTCGTGCCAGAAGTCGTGGACGACGCCCAGGCCGCGGCGTTGTCCGATCAGATCGCCCGGCGGATCGAGCAGGAGCTGCAGTACCCGGGGCAGATCAAGGTGGTGGTTGTTCGCGAGACGAGGGCGGTGGACTTTGCGCGCTGAACTGATCGATGGCAAGCAGATTGGGCAGACGATGCGGGCCGAGCTGGAGCCCGAGATTGCTGCGCTGAAACGGCGGGGGGTGACCCCCGGGCTCGCCGTCGTGCTGGTGGGCGAGAACCCGGCGAGTCAGGTGTACGTCCGCATGAAGGGCCGCGCCTGTGACGAGCTGGGGATGCGCAGCGAGACGGTCACGCTGCCGGCCGACGCCCCGGAGGGCGAGCTTCTGGCCGTGATCGACCGGCTGAACGCCGATCCCGCGATCCATGGCATGCTGGTGCAGCTCCCGCTCCCCAAGCAGATCAATGAAACGCGGGTGCTCCACCGGATCCTGCCCGGCAAGGACGTGGACGGGTTTCATCCGGAAAACGTGGGCAAGGTGGCCATCGGCGATCCCACCGGCTTCCGACCGGCCACGCCGTACGGGGTGCAGCAGTTGCTGCTGCGGTCCAATGTGTCGACGTCGGGCGCCCACGCCGTGATCGTCGGCCGCTCGAACATCGTGGGCCGGCCCATGGCCTCGCTGCTGCTGCACAAGGGCAAAGGCGGGGATGCGACGGTGACGGTGTGCCACTCCCGCACGCGCGATATCGGCGCCGTCACCCGCCAGGCGGACGTGCTCATCGTGGCGATGGGCAAGCCGGAGTTCGTGCGTGGCGACATGGTCAAGCCGGGTGCCGTCGTGATCGACGTCGGGGTGAACCGGGTGGATGACGCCACGACGGAGAGGGGCTACCGCCTGGTCGGCGATGTCGCATTCGAGGAGGCGGCGGCGGTGGCGGCGCGGATCACGCCCGTGCCGGGCGGCGTCGGTCCGATGACGATCACGATGCTCCTGTACAACACGGTGCAGGCCGCGAGGCAGTGGGCGGACTGACGCTGTTCGATGCCGCCGTGGCGCCGTCGGACGGTGCCTTGTCGGTCTGGCAAGTGACCCAGCGTGCGCGGCAGCTCGTGGAGGCCGGTTTCCCCCGCGTGTGGGTGCGGGGGGAGGTGACCGGGTTCAAGGCGTATCGCAGCGGGCACTGGTACTTCACCCTTCGGGATCGGCGCGCGCAGGTCCGTTGTGTGATGTGGCGCAGCGACAACGAGCGGGTGCCAGCGCCGCTGGACGAGGGTCTCGACGTGTTCGCCGAGGCGCAGCCCACCGTCTGGGAAGAGCGTGGCGAGTTCCGGCTCACGGTCCGCCAGGTGATTCCCACCAGCGTGGGCGGGGCGTGGCAGCTTCGCCTCGAGCAGGCCAAGGCGGCGCTGGCCCGGGACGGCCTGTTGGATCCCGCCCGCAAACGGCCGCTGCCCCGATTCCCCCAGCGCATTGCCGTCGTGACCAGCCTGGACGGGGCCGCGCTGCGCGACATCGTCGCCGTCGCGCGCCGCCGCTGGCCGGCGATCGAACTACTGGTGGTTCCGGCCCGGGTGCAGGGGGACACCGCGGAAGCCGAGCTGTGTGTCGCCCTGGGGATCGTGAATCGGCTCGATGCCGACCTCGTGATCGTAGGACGGGGTGGTGGCTCGCGCGAGGACCTGTGGGCGTTCAACAGCGAGCGCGTCGCCCGGGCGGTCGCCGCGGTCCGCGCGCCCACGGTGTCGGCCGTCGGGCACGAAACCGACGTGGCACTCACCGATCTGGTGGCGGACGTGCGGGCACCGACGCCGTCGGCCGCCGCGGAGGCGGCCATCCCCGACCGGGCCGCGCTGGCCGCGCTGGTGCACGGGCTCGCCCGGCGCCTCGCGGCCGGGCTGACGGGGCGGGTCGAGCTCGGCGCGCAGCGCCTCGACCGGACGGGCGACCGCCTCAGCGCGGTGCTGGGCACCCGCGTGGAGCGGGCTCGGGCGCGTGTCGACGCCGCGGAGGCGGCGCTTCAGGCCCTGAGTCCGCTGCGGGTGCTCGCGCGCGGCTACGCCGTCGCGCGCGATCCCGGCGGTCGGGTGCTGCGCGGCGTCGCCCAGTTCCCGCCGGGCCACCCCTTCCGCCTGACGGTGGCCGACGGTGACGTGCCGGCGCGCGTGGAGGACCGGACATGAGCGACCCTTCGTTCCAGGAGGCGCTGGAGCGCCTCGAGGCAATCGTCCGCGAGCTCGAGCGCACCGACGTGGATCTCGACCGGGCCCTCGCGCTCTTCGAGGACGGGGTGCGCCAGCTGCAGGTGGCCCGCGGACTGCTGGCGAAAGGCGACGCGCAGGTCAAGAAGGTGCTGCAGCAGGCCGATGGGACGCTTGCGACCGACGATCTCGACGTCTGATCCCGCACACTTCCTGGCCGAGGCCGGGACGGCGGTGGACGCGGTGCTGGCACGCTGGGCCCCGGCAGTGTACGCCCTGTATCCGGGAGCCGTGGGCGAGGCGATCGTCTATGCCCTGGAGGGTGCCGGCAAGCGGCTCCGACCCAGCCTCATGCTGGCGGTCTACGCGGAGGCCGGCGGGCAGGGGGATGCGACCGAGCTGGGGGCCGCCGTCGAGGTGGTGCACACCTACTCGCTGGTGCACGACGATCTCCCCAGCATGGACGACGACGACTTGCGCCGCGGCCGCCCAACCGTGCACCGCGTGCACGGCGTGGCAGCGGCGACCGCCGCCGGACTCCACATGGTGCCGCTCGCGGCGCGCATCGTCGCGGCCGGGTGCGCCCGGCTCGAACTGGATGTTCGCCGCACCGGCGACATTGCCGCCACGCTCTTCCGGGCCGCGGGCCTCGAGGGGATGGTGGCAGGCCAGGTGCTCGATCTCGAGGCGGAAGGGCAGCCCGTGAGCGCTGAGGAGCTGACGCGCGTGCATCGGGCCAAGACCGGCGCGTTGCTGGCGGCGAGCACCGAGATCGGCGCGGTGGCGGCGGGCCTCACCGGCGACCGGCGGGCGGCCGCCCGGGCGTTTGGCGCCGAGCTGGGGCTGGCGTTCCAGATCGTGGACGACGTGCTCGACGCTGTCGGGGATTCGGCGCAATTGGGGAAGACCGCCGGGAAGGACGCGCGGCAGCACAAGGCGACCTCTGTGGGCCTGCTCGGACACGCGGGCGCGGTCGCCGCGGCGGGGGCGGCGCGCGCCCGTGCTATGGACCACCTGCGCGCCGCCGGGCTAGATTCCGAGCGCCTGGCGGGACTCACCCGCCTGGTGGTCGAGCGCCAATCGTGACGCCCGGCGCCTCGCGAGCCGACGACCCCGGACCAATGCCCCTGCTCGACTCCATCCAGGGACCGGACGATCTCAAGCGCCTGGAGCGCGAGCAGCTGCCCGCGGTCGCCGCCGAGGTACGCCAGCGGCTGATTGACGTCGTCTCCCAGACCGGTGGACACATCGGCGCCGGGCTCGGCGTGGTCGAGCTGACGGTCGCCCTGCTGTACACCTTCGAGTCCCCCCGGGACAAGATCCTGTGGGACGTGGGTCACCAGGGCTATCCGTGGAAGGTCCTCACGGGACGGAACGACCGTCTCCCGACGCTCCGACAGGCGGGCGGCCTGTCGGGCTTCCTGCGCCGCACCGAGAGTCCACACGACATGTTCGGGGCCGGGCATGCCGGCACCGCCATCTCCGCCGCTGTCGGGGTCGCCACCGCGCGCGATCTCAAGGGGGAGCACTACCACGTCGTGGCGGTTATCGGCGACGGGTCGATGACGTGCGGGTTGCCGTACGAGGGATTGAACAACGCCGGGCACTCCGAGCGCGATCTCCTGCTCGTCCTCAACGATAACGGCATGTCCATCGCACCCAACGTCGGCGCGATCAACCGCTACCTCGGGTCCATCATCGCCAGTCCGTTCGGGAACCGGATGCGCGAGCACGTCAAACACGTGATCGAGCGCGCCTCGCACGTGGTCGGCGGGCAGAAGATGATCGACTTGGCCAAG